>CABRZN010000050.1 GCA_902475445.1 uncultured Collinsella sp. | reverse complement strand
CCAGCCAGAGAGATTAACGCCGAGTATCCTCTCCATCACTGCCCCCTTCGGATCATGCAGGTCGAACCCGCATCGTATTGCATAGGATAAGTATCGTTTTGAGTATACCCGCGTGTGCGGACAGGCGACCGAATGGTCTGTAAAGTGGCGCAAAAGCGAGAGAAATGTCTGGGCAGACAGAACCCGAGATGTACACGCCAAGATGCACACGCGAGCCGGAAGTGAACGCCGGAAAGCGTGCCCCGTTTTTTCGCAAAAGACTGGGATGCAGTTTCCGTTCGAGGCCTCAAAGCGGAAAACGCATCCCGTTCTGAGCGCGGAATCTGGGATGCAGTTTCCGTCAAGGGCCGCAAAAGGAAAGCGCGTCCCATTCTGACGCCGGATTCCGGACCATGCTTTCCCAAACAGGCTCAAAGTGGAAAGCGCATCCCGCTTTGAGCCTTTATTCCGGGATTCAGTTTCCGCAGGAGCCCTCGGTAAAAGAAAAGGACCCCTTTGCAGAGGTCCTAGTCAATTCAAGGTGGCGGGGAAGGGAATCGCGTCCGCGCGCTGCGCGGACGGACCGCTGCGGCGCTTACGCGCCTTGCGAGCTGCGCTGGCAAACGCTTACGCGTTTACTCAGCTCCGCGCCCTCACGGGGTTCGATTCTATGTGGGGGCTGCATTAAAGAAAAAGGACCCCTTTGCAGAGGTCCTAAACAATTCAAGGTGGCGGGGAAGGGAATCGAACCCCTGACACGAGGATTTTCAGTCCTCTGCTCTACCAACTGAGCTACCCAGCCATTTGAGGTGTGCCTTGTTTCAAGGCTTGATTAGTATAACCAAGGACGCGTTCCGGTCAACCGAGAATTTTAAAAAAGTTTTTGAGCACAGCCTCGGTTCTATAAATCGGCACGTCAGAGGCATCAGCCGGCAGCAAGAAGTTTTTCGCTCAGAGCCGCACGGGCAAACTCACTTGGCGTCATCCCCTCGGCAGCCGCCCGTCGACGAATGGCCTCCTTCATTCCCAGAGGAATCTTGACCGACAGCGTTGCCGTCCCCTCACCTGAGAGCGGGGGCCGTCCATGCACGATCCCACCAACGGTGTGTTCGCCATCCGGAAACTCTCCGCGCTCGTACGACTCGCACCACGCGTCAATCATTTCATCCGTTACAACCTGACCATTAGCGGCCGTATACGTCTTGCCCATCATCGACCCCTTTGCCGAGCCTGTTCAATCTCCTGCCAAAATTTCTTCTGGACTGGAGACAAGGCATGAATGATAAGCCACCCACGGACAAGCTCGACCGCAACAAGTTCCACACTTCGACCATCTGGAAGCCATCCAATGGCAAGCCATCTCGGCGGCTCGTCCTCCGACTCGCGGCGAATGCACTCAGTAACCGCGAACCAGGCACCTAGTACCTGCTTTTCCGTCAAGTGTTTTTTGGCGTTCGGATGGATCTCAACATCCATGCACCTTCTCCTCCATCTTACCCAATTTCGTATGACGAAAGTCCGCTGTCGTCAATCTCTTACGCCGGCACTTGTTGGAGGGTGGGAGGTGTAGCGAGGATTGAAGGGCGTTCCAATACCGCCCAGGCGCCGGGGCAGGAGCACATACACCAGGGACATACGTTTTCGTAGCGCGCGAGGATATTGCCGCGTGCATCGATGAAGGCGATGTCGATGGGATAGGCCATAAAACACGTATGGACCGAAGAACAGCGTGGAAACGCCATGATGAGCGGCAGGCCGTTGGCGGCAACCGGACGCCGTCCCAGCATGCCGCGCAGGCGCACGACAAACGACTCCGCCACCGCAAACTCGGCCGGCGTCCAACCCAGCCTATTGAGTGCCCGCGCGTAAGCGATGTAGGACGAGACCGCGGTCACATGACCACCCCCGGACGCCACGGATCGACCGTCACCGCGCGCTCGTGCGACAACGTTGTCGGCGCCCCCAGCGGAACGCCAGCGATGCTGAGAGAAGTCGGCCACGGCTCATAGTGCATGGTGCAGGTGTAGGTCCTAAACGTACCGGATAGGGAGAGCAGGCCACCATCCGATGCCTCCGCGCCTTGCTCGCTCGACACTTCGATCTGCAAGTCATAGCCTACCATGGCATTCAGAATTTGAGTCTGAACCGTCGCCGAGGCATCGGCAGAGCTCTCGTCACCCTCCCCGCCCGGCGCCACAGCGTGCGCCAGCACGATGTCGGGCACCACGCGGTCGAAGCGCGCGACAGCGCCGGCAAAGACCATGACGTTGTACACGATGAGTGCCAGCACCAGCAAAACGGGCGTAACCACTGCCATCTCCACCGTCGCTTGGGCGCGCTCCTCGCGCAGACGCATGCGAATACTCATTACGACCCACCGCCCAGAGCGCCAACCAGTGTCGCGACATCGACGGTGAGTGGGATGGAGCCGCCGCCGGGCAGAGGAATCTCCGCAAGCGTGAACACCGTACCGCTAATGGTGCGTTCGACTTGATATTCCAACGCCTCGCAAAGCGCCTTGGGATCGGTCACGCCCAACGGAATACTTCGCAGTTTGTCTTGCGCTTGAGAGAGACCAGCAATGTCAGACCCCGGACTCTTGATGACGTTGGCGGAATCGGTCAGCACCGGCTTTCGTAGGCGCAAGTCGCATGGCTCTAGGCCCAGCGCCGCCACGGACGCCGAAACGGTATCGCCGAGCCACGATGCAATGGAGCCCAGCGCGCCACTGCTCCCTCCCAGGCCATCGATCATCTCGTCCACGAGCTCGTCGGCCGAACCTTGGATATCCCCATATCCCACAAGCAGCCGTCCCCAAACATCCATGACGCCATCGAGTGCGCCGGCAACGCCGCCCGAGCGCTCCTCCAGCGTCGAGAAAAACCGCGAGAGGACGTTGTTCTGCGCCGTCGCGTCATCGGGCGCCAGCACCGCGGCCGAGATCGCGCCGCGGCCGCCGAGCCCAACTGCCGTGTTGAACGAGGAGTTAAGTTGATCAGGGCTGGTCATATCGCCCGAAACCGCAAGGGCGACCACACCGTTGCGACCGGGTGGGGCGATACGCGGGCGCTCGCCCGAAAGCGCCTTAATGGCCTGGTCAAACGCATTGCCCGCACGGTCAGCCTCATCCTCGGTCCGGCGCTCAAGCTCGAGCTCCTTATTGCGGCATTCAATGTAATCCTCCATAGCGTCTTTGAACTTGTCAAAGTGATACTCAAAACCATTTTCGATAGAAGTCGAAGGTGCCGCGACAGCACCGAGCGATGAAACGCCAAAATGGCATTTGTTGCATTTTTCCCGCCCGTCATAAGCAGAGACTGAGGCCAGCCCGCCTGGCGTCCCTTTCTTATAGTTAGGGCAGCCCGTTCCGTAGTGCAGATATGTCTTGCCACCGTTGATGCTCGTCGGCCACGCCGCATCGGTGTAGAGCTCGGTCGCCCGCACCTCGTCAGAGTTACGCGGCAGCAATGGAATATAGGAAGATACCCTGTTTCCGTCCTCGGTTATATGCGCGCGATTGACCTCTACACTCGCATAGGTATAGAACGCCTTGCGCGCTGCCGATTCCGCCTTCATCTCAACGCTCGAGCCCAAGGGTGCTTCGTTTGCAAGACGCGAGCGATAGTATGCCCTCGCGCGGTCGAGGGCTACTTGCGGTTCCCACGTAATGCTTGAGGCGTAATGCGGATTTTGGTCCCCCAATAGCCCTGCCAGACGTTTTGCACGTTCCCACATACACGAGCAGCTCCCAACCGAGTCCCTATCCGACCTGCCGCAGTCTGCGAGCCAAGCACGCTCTTTTGCCTTTGCCGTATCCTCAGAGGCTTCCTGCAACTCCTCGGCAGCGCGCTCTAAGTCTTTTGACGTGTCTCCAATCGCATCGGTCGAGATCTCAGACCCTTCGAGCGCAACGAAATCCGACTCGGACGTCCTTGGAACGGCAAGAGCCGTACCGGTATAGGTCACACTATTGGCATCTTGCGCTGACACCGCCTGCATAGCACGCGCGGCAACCAGATACGGCAGGGCCGTCTCAATCTTCTGCAGCCCCTTGGATGCGCTCTTGGCAAATTTATTGCGTGTTTTAATGATCTCAATTCCCGTGTCGACCATATTGCCGGCAACCGGCTCGGCACCCGGAATGAGGATGGCGACCAAGCCGGTGCCGATCGTGGCAAACCCCGCTAGTCCCAAGCTCAAGATGCTCGCATCCACCACCGTGGCTGCCGTGTGATAGGACGACACCACGTTGGCGCCCGCCAGAGCACCACTATCGGCAGCCACCTGGGTGTCCCCCGCACGTGACATGCTCCATATCGCCGCGGTCGAGGAAAACAACAGCGTGAGCACCACCAAGATGACCACCGCAGAAGAGAGCGTGGTGTAGGCACCGTCTTCGATAAACAGGTCGACGCCGGCGCGACCCATGAAGCCGCCCCGCTTGCGGTGAGCGCCCGGCCGACAACGGTCTGCAAGCCCTCGCGTCGCCCGCAGCAGGCGGCGTTTAATCCCACGCAGCAATCCACGAATCATAATCTCCCTCCAGCCATTCGGGACGCGATTGATACGAAACATCGACTTTGAGCTCGATATAGCCGCCCTCGCCCGCACTGCCCATGGCCTGAGCAAATACACCAATCACAGGCAACGGCTTGACCTCGCCGACAACGGACACAGACGAAACGCCACCCGCGCCGGCCCGACCAACCTCGATATCCCACGACAGCGGCCCGCCGGCATGGAAGATCGAGACATTGGGCACTGCGGCAAGTCGACGACGAGCAAACTCCTTAAGGTCGTCGTCTTCTGCCGTCGTCGTGGTCATGAGCCGCGCGGTCTCGGCGGCGGCAGACTCCATAACCGCGCGCGTATAGAGCAGGCACACCGGTTGCAGCGCGAGAAGGACGAGCGTCAGAAACGTCGGCAGCAAAAAGGCGGCCTCGACCGTAGACTGCGCCCGGTCCTCGCGCATAACATCAATACAACGCGATGTCCTTAGCGCCCGCAGCGGCGTCGATAACCGATGACGAGGTAACGCCATGAGACGCCGCCCGCTCGACCAGCGCCGCCAGGCGGCCATCGGTGCCGGCGCGCCAAAGTCCCGCGATCGCCAGAACAATCGAAAGCAGCGCCACGGTGACGATGGCGTATTCGACCGTCGATTGGGCAGATTCCTCACGCAGAACGTCATGCATTTCACGACCCCTCCTTTGAGCCCGCCGTCTTTGGAGCCAGGCGCACCGCGCGCAAGCGGCACGAGGTATCACCGGCATCCGCGGCAACCGTCACCATGTCGACCCAGCCGCGTCCGTCACGCACGATGGCGCCCCAAACATTGCCCTTGATGTCGAGGTAGCCGCTCAGGGCGAGCTGTGCTGTAGGTACCTCTCGGTAGGCGCGCAACAGGTCTGCCGCCGCCTCGGTCATCGGCCGATCCTCGGACCAGGCGAGTCGAACCGCGATCGCGTTGTCTGCAGCGGGCTCCGTCGCGCTGGCCGGCCGCTCGTCGAGCGTCTGCAAAAAGGTCTGAGCCGTGACGGCGGCATCCTGAGCGCCCGCATCCCGCGCGTCTTCCGCTTGCGACACCGCCGCCGAGCCCGATCCCGAATCGGCGGTAGCGTCTGGACGCTGCTGCCGCGCAACGCCCAGCCCCCAAAGCGCCACCGCTATTGCCACGGTTAAGCAGGCACATACCAGCAGCGAGCCAACAGGCCGCCTGCCTCCTACAGGCTGTTGATGCCGTCTTTGATCGCGTTCCATAGTTCTTCGACTTTGCTCTTAAACGCGACGATGGCGATAATCGCGATCACCACGAGCACGCCGACCAAGATGGCGTATTCGGTAGTACCCTGCGCGCTCTCCTCCTGCAACAGCGCCTTGGCGCGCTGACGAGCGCGGATCGCCTGGCAAAAAGCCCAGCTCCAAGCCTTGCCCGCAATGTCGGTCATCGTGTTCATATATTCCTCCCTACATCATCCCGCCTGCTCCCAGCAGCGGGCCCAATATGGACAACAGCAGCGCCGGCAAGATGAGCGTGCCGGTGGGGACCAGCAGCTTTACGGGCGCACGCTCGATCTCACGCTCGACCGCAGCACGATGAGCCGCACGAATCTCGCGACTTTGGGCAGCAAGTGTCTCGGCAAGAGGGGCGCCCAGGGCAAGCGCCTGCCCCACCGTAATCGCAAAAGTTTCGAGCGCCCGCACGTCCAAGTCGCAAGCAGCCGCCAACAGCTCGTCCTCGCGCGTGCCTACGCCCACCTGCCATGCCATGCAGGCTCGTTCAAGACGAACAGCCAGTACCGACCGACGATTGGCGCAAAAGATCTCGAGCGCCGCATCGAACGAAAGGCCCGCCGAAAGTCCCAGGCGCACAACATCGATCATCTCGGACACCTCACCGAGCGATACCTGCGCCGGGCCGCCCACGCTGAGCGCGCCCTTCAATCGTGTTGCCAGGGCATCGACCATCGATCGAGCCGCGGCAACGACCAGCACCGCCTCGCACCTGCACGCTTCGGCAAGCTTGCGCGCATCCGCCCGGTCCAAACCCGTCGCGACGAACACACCGAGCGCACACAGGCAAGCCGTGACACCGACCAGGGCACTCATAACTCCACCCGCATAATGCGCCGGATAACCACTAGGGCAACGGCGTTGAGGGCAAGCCCCAGCGCTACGGCGCCGGCGCCCGCCGGCGTTGCAAGGCCACGACGAAAGTCGGCCGAAAGCAGGGCCAGCACTGCGCACATGCCCGCCGGCATCGCCGCGACCATATGTGCCGACATGCGTGCCTGCGACGTCTTGACATCCAGGCGGCGCTTGAGCTCAATGCGCTCACCCACCATGCTCGATGCCTCGGACAATAAATCGGCAAGCGGAGCGCCAGTACGCTGCGACACCTTGAGCGCCAGCGTTACGAGCGAAAGACCAGGGGCATCGATACGAACAAGCAGGTCATCCAACGCATCGGTCGCCGAGATACCGCAATCAATCGCCGCCGCTACCCGCAAAAACTCGGTATGCACTGGTTCTTGCGCATGGGCGCCCACAAACCTCATGCCCTGCGCAAGAGAGTGCCCTGAGGCAAGCGACATTGAAAGCGCCGTAAAGGCCTCGGGCATGGCCTCTTCAACATCGTGTTGCTCACGACGATGGTCGAAGGTGTCACGCGCAGCGCCCACGCCAAGCGGCGCTACCAGCCCCAGAACAAA
This sequence comes from uncultured Collinsella sp., assembly GCA_902475445.1. GTDB lineage: Bacteria > Actinomycetota > Coriobacteriia > Coriobacteriales > Coriobacteriaceae > Collinsella. Next base: position 5,499 of record CABRZN010000050.1, on the reverse strand, counting down.
TCCGACGGGCGACAGCGACACCATGGTCAGAGCAATGCAGCTGGCACCGCTCGACAGCAACAGAAACGCCAGGCGCGCCGCATCATCCTCAATAACTAAGCCAAGACGTTGCACTGGGACCAACGACGCCCACGAGCGGGCGATCTTTTTAAGCGAATCGTTTTCCACCAGCTCGCGCGGCAGCTTCTCCGCCGCCGATTCGAGCGTCTGGCGCGCCAGCTGCGCCGGGGGCATCCGCGGCACACGAGGTTCCGTCCCGCACGCCGTCGCGACCGAAAGCCCCGCCAAACCCCCTACGACGAGGGGCACAACGACCTCCATTCGTCCACCTCCTCTTGTGTAAGCGTTCCCGACCGCAAGCCCTCTGCAATAAACGGCGGCTCGCGGTCGAGCGTCCAGGTGCGCTCGGCGGCATCGAAGGTCACGTAGCGTTCGAGCTCCACGCCACCCGATGCGCCGCGCCGCACCCCCGAATACGAGGACACAAAGCGCCTGCCGTCCGCATGGCGCTCGGACATCACGATGCCGTCGAGCGCCATGGCAATCTGCTCTTCGATAAGCTCACTCGGCAGATCGATGCCATAGCGCGCAAGCAACGTCAGACGCACCACGGTCTCCTGCTCGGTACCCGCATGAAGTGTGGTGAGCGATCCGTCGTGACCCGTGTTCATGGCCTGCAGCATGTCGCAGCACTCGGCACCACGTACCTCACCCACGACGATGCGATCGGGGCGCATGCGCAGGGCATTGGTCACCAGGTCGCGGATTGTCACCGCGCCCTCGCCCTCGATCGACGCCTCGCGCGCCTCCAGGCGCACCACATGCGGATGGTGCGCAAACTTGAGCTCGGCGGAATCCTCGATTGTCACGATGCGCTCGCCGGTGGAAATCTCGCACGACAGCGCGTTGAGCAGCGTGGTCTTGCCCGAGCCCGTGCCTCCCGCAACCGCCAGATCCTGCCGCAACGACACCGCGCACGACAGCAGCTGCGCATACCAAAGCGGCAGCGACCCCAGGGCCACGAGCTCATCGAGCGAGCAGATACGGTCCGAAAACTTGCGGATAGTGAGGATTGGCCCATCGATCGCCACGGGCGGAATCACCGCGTTGACGCGATAACCCGTCTTGAGGCGGGCGTTAACGATGGGGCTGCGCTCATCGATGCGCCTGCCCAGCGGCGAGATAATGCGATCGATGAGCACGCGAATCTGTTCATCGTCCTCAAACGCATGCTCGATGGGATATAAAACACCGCCGCGCTCAAAGAAGGCCGAGCGGCAGCCGTTGATCATGATTTCGGTGACGCTATCGTCCTCGATAAGCGGCTGCAGCGGCCCCAGACCAACCACGTCATCCAAGATTTCGTCAATGATAGTCTCACGCTCGGGCGTCGCCAGGTCAGTCGGCTCCTCCACGTTGAGCGCCGCCTCCACCGCCGGTCGCAGTTCTGAGCGTGCAAGCACCGGATCGATGTAGCCGCTGATACGCGCTACCTCATCGTAGCCCATGCGGTCCATCACGGCGCGCTTGGTGCGACGCTTGACCGCACGGCGCCGTCCCGCATCGACGTGTGTTGCCGTTGCCGCCACACCGGCAGCCTTAATCCTCGTTTGCAAACTCATCGGTGATCACCCTCGCGCGACCAGGGAAGACGAATACGCGGACGCTCGGTACGCGTGGCGCGGTCGGTGACCATGTCGCTCCAGGGACCGACAGCGCAGCCCAACTCCACGAGCATCTCGCGCGTAGCTTCGCGCACACTCGTCGCAAAAGCGCTGGTCTGACCAACTGCCTCGTCGGCGCGACCGAACGCCATGAGCGCCGCGAGGTCCTGTCCGCCATCGGCGATACGAATCTTGGAGCTCAACGCACAGGCAATCTCAAAACGCATGGCGACGTCCTCGTCGGCACCGCGCGCACCAAATCGGTTGAACACGGCACTCATGCGCGTGCGCGGCACGCCCACGCGGCACGCCAGCTCAATGACACGCGACGCGGATGTCGCGGACGACACCGCCGCATCGCCTACGACCAGGCAGCGGTCACTCGCCGCCACCGCAGCCGCCACGGCATCTCCCCAAAAGACAGAGGTGTCGACAAAGACCACGTCGGATTCACGACGCAGAATATCAAGAAGCAGCTCTACCGGACGTGCCATGAGCTCGGCCTGTTCGGGCGCGGCGACCGGCCCCCAAAGCGTGACGCCCGGGGCCACGCGCATCGATGCCGCGACAACGTCCGGCTCGACTAGCGCGCCCGCAGCCGACGGCTCGATAAGTGCCGCCATATCGCGCGGACTATCGGCACCCAGCAGGTCGTAGAGATTTCCAAACATGAGGTCTAAGTCGAGCACGGCAGCCCGCAGACCCAACAGCGAAGCCGCGTGCGCCATGGTGGCGATAATCGTCGACTTGCCGCAGCCGCCCGATCCCGAAACAGCGCAGATGACCGGCGCCCGACGCGACGGTGACGCGACGTCCGTTGGTGGCACGGAAACCGGCGACGCCGCGGGGACCGGAGGCAACGTTCCCGTCTCCTCCATCGCCACACGCTGTGCCCAACCCGGCATGACAGGCTGATTGGTCTGCGAGATCTGTTCGCGCTGCATCGGCAACGCCTCGTCGCACTCGGCAAAGCCCTCAACCTCGTCGAGTCCATCGGCCAGATTCACGCCGTGAACGTATCCCAAATCTTCGGCCGGAACGTCATCGCCATACGGCACTGGCCCTCCAGCGTCATCGTATACAAGGGGGTTCCGGGGGCGCCGACCATGCTCGGCTTCCGCTTTTCCATAATCATCAACACGCGGGCCTCTTGTAGCGCGAGGCGCCCCGGGTTCCCTATCAACAAAAGCATCGGGCTCAATCGTCATGCGCCGATCGGAATCAACCGCTCCCTCGCCCGCGCGCCCGTTGCCGCATATACTGTGCGCAGCGATGACCTCGGTCGCCCCCGCGCGAAACAGCCCCTCGATATCCGACGGATCGAGCGCTTCTATCAACACGACCACGCGACTCACGCGGCCTTCGGCCGTCAGGCGCGCAACAGTCTTGCGCACATCTTCGGTATCAAACAGAGACGCCGCGATGATGGCAGCCCCGCGGCGCGACGGAAACGCCCGAGCCATGGAAATCAGCCCGTCCAGGTCACCCACGCGAAGCACCTGCGCACCCGCATCACGGCCCTCGACTTCCCGCTGCAACAGCCCGTAATCGCCGCACGCGCAGCACGCAAGCCAGATCGCCTTCATCACTCGTCGCCTCCGCTCTTTTTGCCGCGCGCCGTGGCAGGAATCGTCAAGCTGACCGTTCCCTTGCCCGAGGCTCCCAGCAGTTCCTTGACGTCTTCGGGGTCAGCCGCCAGCGTCACCCATTCGATCTTGCCCTCGCGCGTGGCACCGGAATCCTCACTGGTATCGATCACGTACGCGCCGCACAGCCGATCGGTTACGCCGTCTTTTTGCACATACACATCCACGTAGCTGCCCACGCCCGTGGCGCCGCCGACCGAGTGCTCGGCATCGACCGCCACCGAAACGGCGACCTTGCCCTTAGGCACCTCGAGCTTGTGGCTCTCGGCCTTGGTGTAGACATTGCAGATCACGGCGTTTTTGGGAATACGCGAAGTCGTCACGTCGCCGCGCACCTGGCGCAGCTCGGTCGCCGCGTCACGCGGCAGCAGGCTCGTCAGCCATTCCTGGGTTATGACATTGGTCTCATCGAGGGTCTCGCCCACATCGATATCGCGCGCCGCGACGCATACCTCGACGCGATCGCCACCGTACTTGGCCAAGGTCTCAGCCTGGACCTGTTCGGCTCGTGAGCGGATCGACGAGCCGTAAGCCATGCAGAGCAGCGCAGCGAGCACGCCCGCGACCAGACTGATGGCGATGCGCTTGCTCTTGTTCACGGCCGCTCCTCTCATGGCAGTGCCGGGCGAATGCCCGTACCACCATTGTCTGGGCGGTCAGAGCGCAAAGCGGCGCAATCGCGATCTTGGTTTTCGATGTCAAACCAATCGCTGACCAAAAGCTGACCAGCCCGTCAAGCTCGTGGCAAGGTTTTGGTCGGCACGTCAGCAAACTGCATGTTTCGAGGCTTTTCCGCAGCAAAAAAGCCGTCTCCCGAACAGTTGGGAGACGGCTGTCATAGGAAAAATCAATTACAGATGGACATCGGGATCGAGCATTTGAGCGCTCACGCGCATGGATGACGCCAGGTTTTGGAACGTTTCCAGACGCAGGCTGTCGATCTGCCCGGCGTCTTCGGCCTCGCGAACGGCGCAACCCGGCTCATGGACATGCGTGCAATCGCCAAATCGGCACGCACGCGATGCCTCGACAATCTCGGGGAAGGCGCGCGCCAGACCCCGCTCATGTCCCACGAGCGGCAAACTGCGCAGACCCGGGGCATCGGCGATCACGCCGGCGTCGCCCGGCAGCGCCACCATCACGCGCGCGACGGTAGTGTGACGGCCCTGGTCGTCGCGTTCGCGCACACCGCCGGTCGCCAACGTATCGTGGCCCAGCAGTGCATTGAGCAGCGTCGACTTGCCGGCACCCGACTCGCCCAGAATCATGGCGCAGCTCCCGACAGGCACGCAGGCACGGACCTCGTCCAGGCCGCGGCCCTCGGCAGAGGACGTCACGATCACGCGCACGTCCGGACCCACCAGGCGGCGCACGCGGTCCAGATCGCGCTCGAGCTCCTCGGCATCGCAACGGTCAGCTTTGGTGAGTACCACCACCGGTTCGGCATCGCAGTCGAGCGCCAACACCAGCGAGCGCGCCACACGGTCGAGCAGCACCTCGCCGGCACCGAGCGCCTGCACGATTAGCACGCTATCCACGTTGGAGCAGAGCACCTGGCGCTCTCCGCGGGCACGGCCGCGCCAACGCTCAAAGTTCGTACGGCGCGGCAGCACACACTCAATCACGCCCATATCGTGCCCGGGAGCGCGGCGCACCGCCACACGATCGCCCACGGCAGGTAGCAGGACCTCGTCCTCACCGCGCGACTTGGCAAACCCCACGGCATGCTCGGCGCGGAAGGTATCGTCGGCGGTCGCCACCAGTGGAAACCCACGATCCAAGCGCACCACGGCGCCAAGCTGCATCTGCTCGGGCTCCTCGGCATGTGCGCAGAAATCATCAAAGGCAGCCTGCTGAGCTTCATCGACCGGCAGGTCATCAAACGCCGGAACATCCTGCAGCGCGTCGAGTCCCGGCACGCTCGCCAGCAGCTCCTCGGCAGACGCGGGAGCCTCGGTCGCGAGCTTCCGACGACGATCGCGCTTAGCCCGCGCCCCCGTCGTCTTTTTCTTCGCTTTAGCCTTAGCCTTGCCCACAAGCGCCTCCCAGCACCATAAATCACAACTGAGCAGGTATTCTCCCACAAAAAAGAGTCGGTCGAGCAAATGCTCGACCGACTCACACACTTTCCCTCAGCCTTTATCATCCGCACGGGAGAAAAGTCAGCAACGTCACCGCAGGGCCCGCCC
>CABRZN010000049.1 GCA_902475445.1 uncultured Collinsella sp. | reverse complement strand
GAGATGGTGGGCACGGCGGCACCGGCGGCAGCCTGGGCCGCGCCCGCCTCGAGCGAGCGGGCGTTGAGTGCGTCGGCCTTGCGCTCGCGAATGGAAGCATGGGCCTCCTGGCGTGCGGCACGGTCGGCGGAATCCGCCGCTGCCACGCGCACGCGGTCGCCGATGGCGCCGGCATTTTCGGGCGCCGCGGTCAGCGATTCCTCAAAGGTAATGCCCTCGTCGCCAAAGGTGAGCTCCATCGACTCACGCGCGCCGCGGTCGGGGATAGCAAACACGCAGGCATAGCGCTTGCCCACGACCTCCTGGATGCGCGTCATAAAGCGATTGTCCGAGCCCGCAATGGCCGGCTGCTCAATCTTGAGCTCTGCCGTCACCGCACCGCCGGCACGAATCAGGCTCACATAGTTCAGGCGCTGCTGAGCACCAAAATCGAGCTGCTGGGCACGCACATACAGGCCGTCCAGACGGTCGACCCCCGCCTCGCCGGCACGTGCCTCGATATCCTCGTAGGCGCGCAGGCAATCGTCGAACAGCGAGCGCGGCTCGGACAGCACTACGAGCGCCTTGCCGCTCACATGCGAAAGCGGGCTCACGGTCTGGCCGTACATCACCGGCAAAAAGCGGTCGAGTTCAGGCGTGACGATGCGCGCATCCACCATCTCGAGCAGCGCCGCCAACTTGCTGTCGTCCTGGCTGGCGCGGTAGAGCGCCACATGCATGTTGTGAACGGCCTCGTCGGTAAGCGCCAGCTCGCGACAGGGGAAGATCTCGATGCTGTCCTCGTTGCCGATGGTCTGGCCCGTTGAACTCACCATGCGGCGGATGCGATCGATCTCGTCGCCGAAGAACTCAATGCGCACGGGCGCCTTTTCCTGCGCGGGAAACACCTCGACGGTGTCGCCGTGCACACGGAACAGGCCGGGCGCGTCGGCGGCGCCGGCATTGGTGTAGCCCATGCCCACCAGACGCTGCGGCACCTCGTCAAAAGGAATCTCCTCGCCCACCGCGAAGGTCGTGGACTCCCAGTAGTGGCTCTCGACTGGTGGCACGCAACGCAGCAGCGCGCGAGCCGAGGCGACCATGATGCAGTTGTCGCCGCGCACGATGCGCCCGAGCGCCTCGCAGCGCTGGGCTACCACGGCGTCGTCGGGCGCCTGCTCGCGCCAAGGGTAGTCCTTGCGCTCGGGAAAGCGGCACACGTGCGCCAGGCCCACATAGGCGGCCAGACTACGTGCGGCGCGATCGGCCGCATCCTCGCCACTCACGATGTAGACCGTGGGGCGCGGACGACGCGCAAACTGGGCGGCGGCCATAAGCGTTCGGCCCGACTGAGACACGGCCAGCGTCACGTCCTCGCCAGAATCGAGCCCGGCCTCGACGGTCTGCAGTGCCTCGGCAGTATAGAGCTGCGCGGCTATACGGTGAATGAGCATGCTGTTCCTCCGGCATTGCAACGCCAAAAGCCCGCCGAGGCAAGCTCGGCGGGTCGTTCGTCAAATTCGTTGCCTGTCATGGTAGCGCATGAAGAGGACTCCAGCTCAGGCGTACGCCCAGCCCCGCAACAAAAACGCCAGATAGAACCGGGCTCATCGGCTTCGCCAAAATCTCCCCGTCACTTCGAACGCCGCAACCACGGAAGGTGCCCCAAGAAACGGCTATTCCTCAAAAAAGCTCGCAACGTTCAAGCGGCTCGTCCACTCGCCTATGGTGTTGGCAAAGCCGACGCGTGTGTACACGCCCGCGAAACGACCGCGATACAGGTACAGGCCTTCCATATTAGAAGCGGGCGCAAAACCAAGATCATCCACAAGTCCTTTGGGTGCCTCTCCTCGATGCGGCCCATTGACAAGCGTTCCGCGCAAGCAGGGAGTCTGATACTGCTGAGCATACTCCTGTACAATCGCCCCAGCGGCCGCAGCGCGAGCAAGCACCTGGGACCATTCCCGTTCCGTGGCATCCAAGCCGGCAACAACGCCAACCGCGTTGTAGCCGCCGCACGGCTTGACAATCCATCGATCCTTTTCGGCAAATCTCGACAACTGGGCGCTTTCGTCCAAAATCTCGGTATAGGGCACATGCTCCCGTACAAACGATTGCTCCTCCGGGCTCAACAAGGACTGACCGGCCCGAGACCACAGAAATGCAAATACGGTCTTAGTCGCACACGGCCACGTTCTAAAACCACCAACGATGCACGCGAGCCCTTCTTGAGCCGCCTCGATTAAGGCCGAGCGTCCGTCGCACGGCTTATCCCACAGCTCGCCGGTCACCGCGCGCCGCCAAACGCAATCAATAGGACCGGCGGCATCGCACAGCCGCCTAGCACCGCTCTCGTCTTCGCCAATCCGCAGGTCGCGCACATCCGCAAAGCGCGCCACCACACCCCGTCGCCTCATAAGGTCGACAAAATGAGCCGCATCTTCCAAGTCGATGCTTTCCGAATAGTCGACGATTGCCACCGAAGCGGGATATATCTTTGATTGCGGTGCATAGAGCCCCTCGTCAACGCGGGCCCCGTCGTCCAATCGTGCACTATCCTCGGTGCGGCGAGGATGGGCCAGCTTCCACTCTGCATAGGTCTCAAACAATGCGTCTATCCAGCTACCGCACAAATCGTACTGCCGAAAGCCGGGGTGGTCGGATGCAAACTCCTCAAAGGAAGGCGTCATTCGCACTGCCTGACAGACCGCATCGGTCACTACCATTCCGGCACTGCCGTCGGTATTGAGCTCACAAAACGTATACGAACCGGCATCTTCGTCAAGAAAGATATCGACACGCGCAAGAGGAATCTGGCAATCATAGCCGGCATCCATAGCGCACAGGTCAGCAAAAGCCGGATCCATGCGAAACCACGCACGCACGGAGGCATCGGAACAAAACGCCCGCGTCACCTTGTCCATAATGCCGTACATGCGCTCGGCGGCCTCCTTAAGAAGCGCCGTCATATCCTTATCGAATATCTTTGGCGTCAGAGCCCAGGGCGCAGGATCACCATGGTAGAGCGCATGGGTTTGAGACAAGTATTCGTCGCCTTTGCGACGACCAGGTAGGTCACCTTCGCGCGTGCGTACGATGCGTTCAAAATAATCTTCAAGCTCTCGCGTCTTCGATGTTGCCACGTTGCCCTCCATTGCTTGATTTTTTGCTCATGCTACGCCAGCACGCTACAACTTCGGCGCGCTTGAATAGGCTTCTAAATTAGCAACACATTTTTGCATGAGGCGGCAGGAGGCGACAAATACTCCAGCTCAAGCGCATGCCCAGCCCCGCAACAAAAACGCCAGACGGACGAGTCGCCTGGCGTTATCAGAGTGAGCTATACGCCGAGTCTAATCGTAGACGCCCATTTTAAGCAGTGTGAAGGTCGGGGCGCCGTCACCCTGTGCGACGCGGACCGTGCAAGTTTCGGTACGGCCCCTGGATGCATCCGCTTGAATTGCGGCGATGAACTGGTCCTTTGGCAGGCCGTAGGTGCTCTCGGGGATGTCGGAAGGAAGTAACGCACCGCCAGCACTGTAAACCTCATAGGTGAGCTCGTAGATGTTGTCGCCAAGGTCAGTCGCGCCCGTAACGATGGCACACGGTGGGTTGTAATTTCCCTGGCCATATTCCTGTTTCAGATACAAATACCCACCATGCGCTTCGGCCGAATCAGGAATCGCCTGCCCCTCCGGCGTTCTGTCATAAGTCATATCGGCATCGGAAAGCGTCAGACCCGTCAAGCGGTTGAGTTCCCTATTGATCACATCAGTCGCCACACGCTGGCTATTACCGTTGTCATAGTCGCCTTTCTCGATTCGATACGGCGCGTTGTCAATAAAATGGCACCAGATAAACTTAACCAGCTTGTATTTCTCGTCATCAGAAAGGCCGTCAGTCGAATCGAAGCCGCCCGTCTGATACCAGTCCCGATCGAAGTGCTCCTCCGTAAAGTTCGACAGGAACAGATTCGCGGCGGCATAGGTTGCCTGGTCATTGAGGTCGACTTTTACGCTGCTGCCGGTCTGCTCAGGCTCATCCGCCTCATCCTCGTCGGCGGCAGGCTTCTCCTTGGCCCTTCCCTCGTCCTTGTGCTCGGCCGAGCCCTCGTTGGACCCGAGCACCGTGATCTGCGATGAGTTACCCTGCCCAAGCGGGCCCAACACGCCGGTCAGTGCCAGCGCAGCGCCGCCGGCAACGAGCACGCCCGCTACACATATGCCGATAATCACCGCCCGCTTATACGATTTCTTTTGCACAGAAGGCATCCCTGCCGCCGGCATCGGTGCGGGCTCAGCAGACGCGACAGCCGGAGAAGCGACGCCCATGCGTGCCCCGCAGTTCGTGCAAAAATCGGTTCCGTCGGGCATCTCGGAGCCACACTTGGTGCAAAACATATTCGGGCATCCCCTCACAACAAACGGTATCTGCCGCCATCATATTGAGCCTTCGCAGCCCAAATGTGTTGCGCAACATTGGTCGCCGTCTTCGAGTGCCGGCAAAACGTGCCGGGCCCTACCCCGTCACACGCACGCTGGGGCAAAGGTCTGCCAGTGGGCACTCGTCGCACTTGGGTTTGCGGGCGTCGCAGATCTCGCGGCCAAAGGTGATCCACTGGTGGTTGACCGACTCCCAATACTCGTGCGGCAAGATCTTGAGCAAATCTTGCTCGGTCTTGAGCGGCTCTTTGGCATGCGTCTTGGGACTCAGCATCAGGCGGTGCGCGATGCGGTTGACGTGCGTATCCACCGCGATGCCCTCAACAATGCCAAACCCCACGTTGAGCACGATGTTCGCCGTCTTGCGCCCCACGCCCGGCAGCTTGACGAGCTCCTTCATGTCGGCCGGTACCTCGCCGCCGTAGTCGGCGACGATCATCTGCGCGGCCTCCACGGCATGCTTGGCCTTACTCTTATAAAAGCCGAGTGACTTAATGGTGTCCGCCACGTCGGTCACACTTGCCCCGGCCATGGCCTCGGGCGTGGGCCACTGGGCAAACAGCCTCGGCGTCACCTTGTTGACCTGCGCATCGGTCGTTTGCGCCGAGAGCAGCACCGCGATCAGCAGGCGGAAGGGATTCTCGTGATCCAGAAAACACTCGACCGGGCCATAGCGACGGTTGAGACGCTCGCACACCTCAACGGCGCGCTCGCGTTTGGCGGCATTGGTCTCGCGTGGCATAACGACTCCTCGGCTCAACGGCACAATAAACTTATGGGCACAATTGTCCCACGTCCGAAACGCTTACGCCTCCAAGAATGCGCCGGTCTGACGGCTCCACAGGCTCGCGTACTCGCCACCCGCCTCGACGAGCTGCGCATGCATGCCATCCTCGACGATCTCGCCATCGGCCAGTACCACAATGCGGTCGAGCGCCGCCACGGTGGACAGGCGGTGCGCCACCACAATGGAGGTACGTCCACGCATCAGGTTTTCGAGCGCCTCCTGCACCAACGCCTCAGACTCGCTGTCGAGGGCAGAGGTCGCCTCGTCGAGCACCAGAATCGGCGCGTCGGTTAGGATGGCGCGGGCGATAGCCACGCGCTGACGCTGGCCGCCCGAGAGCTTGACGCCGCGCTCGCCCACCATGGTGTCAAAGCCACGAGGCAAGCGGTCGATAAACTCGGTCGCATTAGCCAAGCGAGCCGCCTCGCGGATCTGCTCGTCGGTGGCGTCGGGGCGGCCGTAGGCGATATTCTCGCGAATGGAGCGATGGAACAGCAGCGCCTCCTGCGGCACGTAGGCAACCTGGCGGCGCAGGCTCTGCTGCGTGCAGTGCGAGACGTCTTGGCCGTCCACGAGCACGCGGCCGCCCTGAACATCGTCCAGGCGCAGCAGCAGCTTGGTGAGCGTCGTCTTACCCGAGCCCGATTTGCCCACCAGGCCCACGCGCTGGCCCGCCGCCACATGAAGTGTCAGGTCATCGAACACGCTCTCGCCCGCCGCAGCGTCACGGTACGCAAAGCTCAGGTGCTCAAAATCAATCGCGCCCTCGCCCACCTTGAGCTCTGGGGCATTCGCGTCGTCTGCCACCAGACGCGGCTCGTCCAGCACGCGCGTCATCTCGGCCGCATCGCCGAGCGCGCGGTTGATGCGCTGCATCATGGAGCTTACGTAGTTCAGGCGCATGGTGAGGTTATAGGTGTAGGTAAAAATCATGACGAGCGAGCCGGCCGAGATGCCAAACCACGCGTTGCCGCCCGCCACGAACACACTCACCACGGCCATGGTGATGACGATAAGGCCCGAGGTCGTAAAGTTGCGCTGCATCATGGCGTGCATCGAGACCGTCTCGGCGTCGCGCGCGGCACGATCGGCGGCGTCGAACAGATCGCGTTCAAAGTCCTCGCGCCCGCAGGTCTTGACGGCCAAGATGTTCGTGACCGCGTCGGAGAGCACGCCCGAGAGCTTGTTCTGGGCGGCGGACGTCGCGGCTGAAAGCGGCATGATGCGCTTGTACATAAGCCAGACAAACGCGATGTAGACGACCATGATACACACCAGGATCACGGTAAACGTCGGCACCACCGGGGCGAGTGCGGCCACGGTGCAGATGACCGAGGTGATGGTGGGGATGAGCGAATACACCGTCACGTCCACCAACCCCGTATAGCCGCTCATAAAACGGCTTGTCTGGCTCACAAGCGATCCGCCAAAGCGGCTGGTATGGAATGTCATGGATTGGTTGGAGAGCGTGTCGAAGCATAGACGCGCCAGGTGATAGTTGCCCGCAATCTCGAGCTTGTAGACGGTGTAGTCCTGCAGCTTGGAGAGAATCTGACCCACCAGGTTAACGAGTACGAGCGCCAGGATATAGGGGCCGAAGACCTCAAACACCTGGTCACCCGCCACGGGACCGGCTTGAACGCGGTCGACAATGAGGGCCATCACATAGGTATTGGCAAACGTCAGCAAAAAGATGTAGCCCGCCGACGAGAACACCGAGAGAAAGACAATCAGCGGCTGCGCGCGCGTGACACCCCAAAACCGCTGCAGCGTGCGGCGCACGGTGGAGCGGCTGAGCGGGCTGGTGCTTCTCTGGGACATGGGCTTCCTTTCGCGTCTGATGGGGCGAAACGCCATTGTTGCACATTGGAGCACACTTCAGGCAAGCGCGATGCGAAAAGCAGCGGGGCACCCGCGTTTACGCCGGCACCCCGCCGTCTTGTTGCAATTAGTCCTCGTCTTCTTGGTCTGTGAGAAGGTCCGCGGGCGTGAGTCCCAAGATCTCATCGGCTTGTTCGGTATCTTCCAGCGCGTCGATGTCCTTGAGCTTGCGCTCCATGACGTTGGTGCGCGTGGTGATGATGCCCTCGACCGTTTTGCCCGCGGTCTCGATCTGCTGCTGGGCGCGGCGCAGTGCCTTTTGATAGCGCGGCAGCTCGGCCTTGACGGCGGAGAGCACGCGCAGCACGTCGTCGGTACGTTTTTGCAGCTTAAACGTCTGATAGCTCATCTGCAGACTGTTGAGGATGGCCGCCATGGTGCTGGGACCGGCAACGTTGACGTGATAGTCGCGGCCCAGGGTCTCGATAAGCCCGGGGCGGCTGACGACCTCGGCGTACAGTCCCTCAAACGGAACGAACATGATGCCAAAGTTGGTCGTTGCCGGCACACTCAGGTACTTTTCGCAGATGTCCTTGGCCTCGCGCTTGACCATGGTGTCGAGCGTCTTGCGCGCAGCCGCCACGGTCTCCGCATCGCCCGACTCCTGCGCGTCGAGCAAGTGCTCGTACGCGTCGCCCGGAAACTTGGAGTCAATCGGCAGCAGCACGGGGTCGCCCTCGTCCACCGGCAGCTTGACGGCAAACTCAACGCGCTCCGAGGCGCCGGGCTTGGTGGCGACGTTTTCCAGATACTGGTCGGGCGTAAGGATGTCCGCCAGAATTGCACCCAGCTGCACCTCGCCCAAAATGCCACGCGCCTTCACGTTGCCCAGCACGCGCTTAAGGTCGCCCACGCCGGTAGCAATGGACTGCATATCGCCCAAACCCTTGTACACAGCCTCGAGCTGGTCGCTCACCTGCTTAAACGATGCCGACAGTCGGTCGTTGAGCGTGCGGGAGAGCTTCTCGTCCACCGTCGCACGCATTTGATCGAGCTGCACGTTGTTGTCTTTGCGGATGGCGCCCAGCTGAGCATCGACCGTTTCGCGCACCTTGTCCAGGCGATGCTCGATACCCTCGCGGTTGGCACCGAGCTGTTGGGCCGTCTCGCGGCGCAGGTCATCCATCCGGTCACCAGCTTGCGAAAACTCACGTGCGATGGTCAGGTAACGTTGCTGCTCCACGGCCGCATCTGTCGTCTGCTGCTGCGCGATGGCATTGGCCGTGCGGCGAGTTTCGGCCAGCGCGACGTTCAGGGCATCGAGCGCGTTGTTGGCCTGCTCGAGTGCTGCCAGCGTTTCCGCGCTACTGTCGCCACGCTCCCGCAACTCGGCACGCAGGCTCTTGAGCTGGAGGGCGCAAGCCACAGCAACCCCCACCGCCACCAAGGCGATCACAACAAGCACAATATCAATAGCAGACATAAACTCCGCCCAACAAACCCAATCGAGCACCAATCAAAACCGCGATCAATCTTACCCTGTCAAACGCAGCTCATGTCCAATCGAGCGCAGACAAGTTACCTTTGCGCTATGGGTGCTGGTCCGCTAGCTCTCCCAGCTGGCGCGGATGGTTGCTGCGACATCCCCCAAGCGCTGACCAAGAGCTGCCAAGTGCTGAAGTACCTCATTGGGCGAGGCGCCGTTGAGGATGCACGTGAGGGCATATGAGGCCAAGAAGATTGTCGCGAGCCCCAGCGGAATCAGCACGATCATCGCCAGCGTACGCAGGCGCTGGGCCCAGCGACGGTGACGCGCACGACGTTTATCGAACGCGAGCTCCTGCGCATATGAATCTTGCTGTACGGAATAGGCCTCTGGCGCCGATTCACACCCGGGCACAGCCGCAGGTACAGCAGCGGGCACGACATTTTGCGCAAAGGGCCGGGCTGCCGCCCCTTGCATTTGCATCTCCATGAGTCGTTGCTGCTGACGCAGCATGCGCTCAGCTTGTTGCTGCGGAGTCTCAAGAAACAGATCCATGCTGGCCTCCAAAATCGGAGCATTCGACGCTTACGACCAGCATCCCGCACCACCATGACCGCGACAATGCAATCGCTGGCAATAGCCACAAAGTTTCTTTTGCCCAAAAGCTGTCGAAAAGCTCAACAACTCCCCTACCAGCACTTTCTCTGAGCTTTTTTCGCCAGCAATCTTTTGGCCTTCCACCCTTACGCCAACTGACCAAAATCTAACCAAAAACTTGACGAAAATTGTGGAGACCGGGACCCCACACAAAAAGTGCCGCCCCAAAGGGGCGGCACACAAACTTATTATCAGCTTTTCTGTAACGAGCACGCGACGACCCAAAGCCGGGGCGCGGGGCGGGGAAACCTTTGCCTCGCGCGACTCTGCGAAGCCGTGAGCGAGAGGGAAAGGTTTCCCCGCCCTGCGCTCCGTGGTCGGTGAGGACAGACTACATGCCCGCGAGACCTCGGGCGGCGGTGGCGCATATAAACGCCAAGGCTAGAATCACGAGCGAGCCCGCGATGTCTGCCAGCACGCCCATTGCACGGCGCTCAAACAACCAGCTCTCAAAGTGCGGAGCAACATTGCGCCAGACACGCCACAACAAGATGCCCATGCCGATGACGCCAGGAATATTGAGCAGTAGGATCTCGGAGCACAAAAGACCGATCAGGTTGCCGGCGGCAAAACCAGCGTCGCCCTCGCAGTATTTGCGATAAATCATGTACAACATGTACGCCACAAACGGCTGCAGGCACGCAGAGATAAACGTAACCACCATCGAGGGGTCCTGAGAAAAGACATCGGTGAGTTTATCGACACTCGTGGCATCTTTCGAAGCCAAGAACAAGCCAATGACCACCACGGGCACCACGCCCAAGATAACCTCGACCATCGTGAACAGCTTGGCAGTCAAATCCTCACTAGCCGAATTCAAATGGGGCGCCCACTCAGGATGAGCATGCGCACCAACCTTCTTCTCCTTATCGGCACGCGCAGCCTTACCGCTCTCATCAACCACGCGATGAGGATCAAGACGAGTCCCCGCAGCAGCAACCCGAGCCCGAGACTTCTTACCCATAAATAACACCCCACAACAGGAAGCAAACAAACAAAAGCACTACCCAGTGTACTCCCAAGCAAAGGCACCGTCCCAACCAGCCCCCATACAAAAACGTGCCGCCCCAAAAGGGGCGGCACACAAACTTCTTATCAGCTTTTCAGTAGCGAGCACGCGACGACCCAACGCGGGCCGGGAGGGCGGGATTACCTTCCCTCAACGCGACCCTGCGGAGCCGTGAGCGGGGAGGGAAGGTAATCCCGCCCTCCCGGACCAGCTCATGTCAGCGCCACGCGCTAGTAGTTCACCACCTGCTCCTCAAAGTACGCCTTCGGGTGGTTGCACACCGGGCACACCTCAGGCGCCTCGGCACCAACGTGCAGATGCCCGCAGTTCAGGCACTTCCACACCTTCACGCCCTCACGCTCAAACACCTCGCCCGACTCGATGCGCTCGACGAGCTTGTTGTAGCGCTCCTCATGGGCCTTCTCGACTGCGGCGACACCACGGAACTTTGCGGCAATCTCGGCAAAGCCCTCTTCCTCGGCGGTCTTGGCAAACTCGTCGTACATCGTGGTCCACTCGTAGTTCTCACCCGCGGCGGCATCGCGCAGATTGTCCAGGGTATCGGGGACGGCGCCATCGTGCAGATACTTAAACCACAGTTTGGCGTGCTCGGACTCGTTGCCAGCCGTCTCGGCAAAGATGTTCGAGATCTGAACGTAGCCGTCCTTTTTGGCCTTGGATGCATAGTAGCGATACTTGGTGTGTGCCTGGGACTCACCGGCAAAAGCAGTCTCGAGGTTCTTCTTGGTCTGAGAGTTCTCAAAATCCATAGGTGTACTTCCCTTCAACACGTGCCGCCCATAGGCTTTGAGCGACCTTGTCTTTAGGATGCCCTCAAGCCGAGAATTTAAACCTTACAATCCCGTTCTTCAGATTTGAGCGGGCTACACACTCAACCAACGATCGTCCTCGGCTCGGCAAAAGCCCTCGCGCTCCAGGTCAGCTAGAATGCCCGCGATCAAGTCGCACTCGACCGGCCCACGCCCAGCTGCCGCTTCCATCTCGTTAACGCCCACCACGGCATCAGCAAGCGTAATCCCCGCCGGCTGCCCATCGCGCGCTG
Source organism: uncultured Collinsella sp. (assembly GCA_902475445.1). Lineage (GTDB taxonomy): Bacteria > Actinomycetota > Coriobacteriia > Coriobacteriales > Coriobacteriaceae > Collinsella. Next base: position 1,792 of record CABRZN010000049.1, on the reverse strand, counting down.
CCAGCAACATACGCACGATATGCGCGCGCTTTTGGCGACGCGAGCCCTCAAACTTGGACTGACGACTATAGCCCGCCGACCGCCTGGACGGATTGGGCAGTGTCTTTTTAAGATACGCGCCGTAATCCAGCAATGCGTAATACCACGCGCGCGGCGTGTCGGCATCGTCTTGAGGCGCGGCAAAGGGCGCGATCTCGTCCGCCGCCGCACCGGGGGCCGCCGGACAGGCAGCTTGGATCAGCGGCACCAGTTCGCGATCGGGAACGGCCGGCACATCGGGAAAGAAATGATGCAAAAAGACCGTGCGCACATTGGTCTCCAGATACACGCCCGGAAGATCAAACGCAAACGACCGGATACCCTGCGCCGTTGCCGGGCCAATACCAGGCAGAGCGACCAAGTCACGCGTCTCGTGTGGAAACTCCCCGTCCCAGTCCTCTACAACGCGCTGAGCGGCCTTGTGGAGCGCCAGAGCGCGTCGGTTGTAGCCCATCCCCTGCCAAGCGTCCAAAACATCGGAAGGCGCGGCCTGGGCAAGCGCCTGCACGGTCGGAAAACGATCGAGCCACACCGGCATGCGCGCCTCCACACGCGGAACCTGCGTTTGCTGCAGCATGACCTCAGAAAGCCAAATGATGTACGGATCGCGTGTGCGGCGCCACGGAAGGTCGCGATAACGCAGGACCCCTTCCGAACGAATCATCGAACGAAAGGGGTCCTGAATCATGGCTATGCTCCTTATGCGGCGCTATTCCTCCCGGTAAGCGCACGCGCAGGTGGCGTACTCGGGAAACGCTTCGCGGTCGGCGAACTTGGGATCGACGGCCGGGAACTGGCGGTGAGCGACGATGTCGCCGAGCGAAACGGAATCGAGGTAGTCGCGCATCAACGCCTGAGCTCCGGCCCACAGGGGATGATAGCAGCACGCGCCCATGCGCGCACAGTCACCATCGGGCGCGGTGCAATCGTTCATAACCATAGGACCCTGAACGGCCTCGACGACCTGGCGGATAGTGACGTCGTCCGGACTGACCTTGAGACGCATGCCACCGTGGACGCCACGCAGGCTCTCCACAATACCGGCCTGGACCAAACCGTGCTGAATCGAGCGGGCAAACGAATACGGAACATTGACCTCTTCGGCAGCGGTGCGAACAGAAAGCAAACACTCCGGATCCTCAGCAAGCATCGCCAGCATACGAAGGGCGTAATCAGTCTTCCTCGATATGTCCATTTTTCCCCTTTCAAGGAATACGAACAGCTCGAACGAGCTCCGGGGCCGAGCTTGTGTCGAGACGCTAAATGACCGCCAGGACATCCAAATGGTAAATCGGATATCCACTGAGTGCCGCGCTTGGAGCGAAATGCATCAGATGCGGCGCACAGTGCAATTTAGTATAACCTAACCCCCTGTCTCGTAGAACAGGTGTTGCGCAACAAAGCTGTTGTTCAGACAGATATACTCATTAGATTTTACTTGCGTTCCCGAAGGCGCGGGGGTTCTGGGCGAAGATGCACCAGGGCGATCGTTCTATCAAAACAAAGTGCATCAAACGCAAAAAGCCACGTCCGAAGACGTGGCTTTAATTGCGTTGGCGGGAAGTACGGGGCTCGAACCCGCGACCTCCGACGTGACAGGCCGGCGCTCTAACCAAACTGAGCTAACTCCCCAGGCAGACGTTCGCGTTTGTTTCCGCTCGCGTGCGCTGCGGGGATTAGTATACACAGAAGTCTGTCCGGCGCGCAACAACTTTTTTGAAAAATTTTTTGGGTCTCTCCGGGAGGGTTTCCG
>CABRZN010000048.1 GCA_902475445.1 uncultured Collinsella sp. | reverse complement strand
CCCGTTCCGCTCGCGAGCATAAGCATGCCGGTGCGGCAGATGATGGATGACTTATCGGTGAGCGGCGCATCGACGGCAAGCTCATCGCCTGCCGTCACGATCTGGTGCCAGTCAGTTTTCATATGGAGTGCGCCGGCACGAACACCGTGGTGCATGGGGGCTCTCGAAAGCAGCGAGTCAAGGCGCGAAGGCTGTGAGGGCTCCGCCGATTCGCCCTCGTCCTCGTCGGGCTCTTCATCGACCAGATCAAATGAGTCAAGCGATGCCGGCTCGCGACGATCGATTAGCTCCTCATCCTCATCGTCAAAGTAATTGAACTGATCGAGCATGTCCTCTTCGATTGCACGCTCGCTCGCGTCGTCCATATAGACGCTCCCTTCCTACCGACTAACCCCCATCCTAGGCAGCAACGGCTAAAGGAAACATAAAAGAGACGGCTGCCATGCGAGCCATGTGCTCAATAGCCGTTGGGTAGTCGTTTAAGAACGTCCCCAATGACTATTGACGGCCAAGGCAACGCCGATGTATTGGCGACGTCAGCGAGCGGGTCGCATTTGAGACAAGGTGACGTGAAACGAAAGGGCGCTGACCTTCTGGTCGCGCCCTTGAAGTTGAACGTCAGATTGTCCAAATGCGGCCCGCGCAGCGTCGAGCCGTTACGCGGTTCGTAGAACCGCGTAACTAGTTAGTACATCTTTGCGCCGGCGGGGATGGAAGCGTCGAGCTGGATCAGATTGAGACGCTCCTCGCCCTCCTCCTCGTGGATAGCGCTGATGAGCATGCCGCAGCTGGGAATACCCATCATCTTGCGCGGAGGCAGGTTGGTGATGGCAAGCAGAGTCTTGCCGACCAGGTCCTCGGGCTCATAATAACCGTGAATGCCGGAGAGGATGGTGCGGTCGGTGCCAGTGCCGTCGTCGAGCGTAAAGTTCAGCAGCTTCTTGGACTTCTTGACGGCCTCGCACGCCTTGACCTTCACAGCGCGGAAATCGCTCTTGGAGAAGGTATCAAAGTCGACGAACTCCTCAAACAGCGGTTCGACGGCGATCTTGGAGTAATCAACCGTGGGCTTGAGCGGCTTGACGAACGGGCTCGCGGCGTTGCCGGCCTCGGCAGCCTTGGCGGCAGCGGCACCGGACTGGAAACCCTTCTCGGGCTTCATGTGCGGGAACAGTAGCACGTCGCGGATGGAAGCCTGGTTGGTGAGCAGCATGACCACGCGGTCGATACCGATGCCGATGCCGCCCGCGGGAGGCATACCGTACTCGAGGGCGCGCACGTAGTCCTCGTCATACTCCATGGCCTCATCGTCGCCGCCGGCCTTCTCGGCCATCTGGGCGGCAAAACGCTCGGCCTGGTCAACCGGGTCGTTGAGCTCGGAGAATGCGTTGGCGTACTCGTGGCCGGCGATGACCAGCTCAAAGCGGTGGGTCAGGCGCGGGTCGTCCTCAAAGCGCTTGGCAAGCGGGCTGACCTCGATGGGGTAATCGCACACGAACGTGGGGTTGACGATGGTGTCCTCGCCCAGCTCATCGTAAATCTCGGCGATGATCTTGCCAGCAGTCCACTCGGGCTTGATCTCCAGGCCCTTCTCGCGCGCGGCGGCAGCAAGCTCCTCGACCGGCGTGTCGATGGTGACCTGCTTGCCGAGCACGTCGGAGACGATGTCGGTCATGGGACGGCTGGCCCACTCACCAGAAAGGTCGATGGTCTGGCCCTGGTACTCGATGACCTCGGGGTTGCCGATGGCCTTGTTAGCCGCCTTAATGACGCCCTGGGCGAGCGCCTTCATGCCCTCGAGGTCGGAGAAGGCACGGTAGGCCTCCATCGTGGTGAACTCGGGGTTGTGGGTAAGGTCCATGCCCTCGTTACGGAAGATGCGGCCGATCTCGAACACGCGCTCAAAACCACCGACGATGCAGCGTTTGAGGTGCAGCTCGGTGGCAATACGCAGGTAGCACTCCTGATCGAGCGCGTTGAAGTGGGTAATGAACGGCTTGGCCGTGGCACCACCCTGGATGGTCTGCAGGATGGGGGTCTCGACCTCCATGTAGCCGTCGGACTCCATAAAGCGACGGAAGGTGGAGAGAATCTGCGAACGCTTACGGAAGGTCTCGCGAACGTCGTCGTTGGCGATCAGGTCGACATAGCGCTGGCGATAGCGGGTCTCCTTATCGGAAAGACCGTGGAACTTCTCGGGCAGCGGACGAACGGCCTTGGAAAGCAGGGTCGCGCTCTTAGGGGCAACGGAAAGCTGGCCGCGCTGGGTACGCACGACCACGCCGGTCACGCCCAGGATGTCGCCCAGGTCGAGGGCCTTGAGCGTATTCCAGGCAGCCTCGTCCATGTCGTTGATGCGGCAGAACAGCTGAATCTCGGCAGTCGCATCGCGCACGACGATGAACATGATCTTGCCCTGACCGCGCTTGGCGACCACACGGCCGGCGATCTTCACGACATCCTCGGTGTCCTCACCATCGGCAAGATCGGCGTACTTAGCCTCGATATCGGCGACGTAGTCCTCAAGCTCAGAGTGCTCAGGATAGGGGTTCTGGCCCGCCTCGAACAGGGCGGCGCGCTTGGCCAGGCGGGTGGCGCGCTCGTCGTTGAGCGTCGATGCCTGATCGGCGGCGTTCTGGTTCTCTGCCATAAGTTAGCTCCTCAAACTAAAACGCTCCCCAGGATTCGGTCCCAGGGAGCGAAAACATACCTTTACGCGGGACCGTGGTCTAGCGTGCGATCTTGGCGATGGTGTAGACGCGAGTCTTGCCGGAAGGCGTAACGACCTCGACGGAGTCGCCCTCGCCGTGACCGATGATGGCGTGACCGACCGGAGACTCGTTGGAAATCTTGTGCTCGAGCGAGTTGGTCTCGGTGGTACCGACGAGCGTGACTTCCATGACCTCGCCGTTGGGATCAATCAGCGAAACGGTGGAACCGATGGAGACGGTCAGGTCGCCCGTGGTGGCAGCAACCTGAGCGTTGGCGAGGATGGCCTGGATCTCGGCAATACGAGCGGCGTTTTGGGCCTGCTTGTCCTTAGCGGCGTCGTACTCGGAGTTCTCCGAAAGGTCGCCGAACGCGCGGGCTTCCTTGATGTCCTCGACGATCTCCTTGGCGTAATCGCCCTCACGCCAAGCGAGCTCCTCGACGAGCTTCTGGCGGCCCTCAGCGGTCAGTACGATCTGGCTTGCGTCCATACGGATATCTCCCCAACTCTGATCAAACAATCAACTGTCAACAAAACGAAAAAGACCGGCTAGCCTGCGGGCAAGCCGGTCAGGTGCTCACCCCAAAGGGATGGGACTACTCTGCGTCCGCGTCGCTGTCCTCTGCCTGCTTCTTCTTGGCAGCAGCGAGCTTGGCCTCGAGCTCAGCGATCTCCTTGTCCTCCTCGGACTGCTCGACCACGACCTCCTCGGCCTGCTTGGTCTCGGCCTTATCGTCGCCCTCCATACCCTCGCGGATATTCTTGACGGTAGAGCCGAGGGACTTGCCGAGCTTCGGCAGGTTCTTGGGCCCGAAGATAATCAGGACAACGACGAGAATAATGATGAGCTCAGGAGCCCTCAGTCCAAACATGTAGACCTCCACAATACAGCGAGACAAGCTCGAATGAGTATACCGCGGGTATCGCGGTATCACAACACTAGCTAAAAAAAGGGACCGCAAGAAGCGGTCCCTCCTCATGCTCTGGTCGGGTTGACTGGATTTGAACCAGCGACCCCTGCGTCCCGAACGCAGTGCTCTACCAAACTGAGCCACAACCCGTTAGCTCGACTATAGTAACAAAGATTTCCGTCGTGTGCTAGAGAAATTTTTACTTCTTTGGCACTTCGATGCGAACCGTGTTGGGAATGAGCTCCGTCGCGCAGGCCCACCAGCCGTTTTGCTGGGCAGCGTCGGCAAGCCTTTCGGCCGTGGCGGCGGTGTCGCAAATGGCAAACGAGCAGGCGCCCGATCCGCACACATCTACAGCAACGGTGCCGTCTTGTTTACGCAGCCAATCGAGAACCGTTTGTATCTGCGGCTCCATCTGTGCGGAAATGACACCCAGGTTGTTATGGATGAGCGCATATGCCGTCTCGGCATCACCAGCATGCAAGGCAGAAGCTATCGCGCCGGGCTTGTCTGCAGGCACCGGAGCCTCGTCAAAACGTCGATAGGCTTCAATTGTCGAAACGCTTGCCTCGCGCGGCTTGACCAACACGACGGGCGTTGCGGGCAGCGCGGGATACTCAGTTGCCAGCACGTCTCCCCCACCTACGTAGAACGCAGGGCTCGCGTGCAAAAAGAACGGGACGTCAGCACCAATACCCCGCGCAATGTCGTCGAGCGCGGGGTCGGTGCGATCAATGCCCCAGAGCTCCGCCAAGGCGACAATGACCGCGGCCGCATCCGTCGAGGGGCCGCCCAAGCCGGCGCACAATGGAATGCGCTTCTCAATCGTCACGCAGATGTTTGCCTCGCGACCATAATGCTCGGCCATAGCAGCGGCCGCACGATACGCCGTATTCTTTTGCATGGGAAAGTCGGATGCCGGAATCGTCTGGACGATCAGCGCCTGTGCCGGCGTAACCGTCACGGTATCGACAAGACCGACGGCTGCCATCAGGGAATCGACCTTATGGTAGCCGCGGTCGTCACGCTCGGTATGAACCCCCAGATAGAGGTTGATCTTTGCCGGCGCGGAAAGGGTCAGGGACCAATCGGTCACCGCTAGTGCTCCTCGAGCTGATTGCCGAGCGGGGTAAAAATGTGCTCGCCGCTCTCGGGGTCGAACAGCTCGACCTGGCCGGTGAGAACATCAATATACTGGTAGGACTGACGCGACTTGCGGCCACGGCGCTCGTCGACCTCGACGATAAAGACTGCCGGATGGACGCTCTTGATGGTGCCCATGCGCTCGACGACGCGGGTGCGGCCCATGTTGGCCTTCACCTTAACGCGATCGCCCACCATATCGGTCAGCTTCTCGTGGATGTCGTCGACGTGATTGACTTCCATCTCTTCCATGAACAGGGCCTCCAGAAGGTGCAATTCAAAAAGGGGATAATACCCCTAAGATAGACAAAACTCTAATACTATAGCACCCTGTTACAACCCCGCGCAAGTAGCTAAATAAGCCTCGTCCCAAATTGACTACCTACAGATTGTCGGTATCGAGGACGATGGTGAATGGACCGTCGTTGACGAGGTCGACCTTCATGTCGGCGCCGAAAATGCCATGCGCTACGTGCTCGACGTCCTCGCGCACAAGCGTCAGGAAGTACTCGTAGAGCTCGTTGGCAACATCGGGGGCGCCAGCATCCGTAAACGATGGACGGCGGCCGTGACGACAATCGGCGAACAGCGTGAACTGCGACACCACGAGAACCTCGCCGTCGACATCGGCAAGTGCCAGGTTGGTCTTGCCGTTCTCGTCCTCGTTAATGCGCAAGCCCCGGAGCTTGCCCCACAGCTTATCGGCCTCGGCGCGCGTGTCGCCGTGGCCCACGCCCAGCAGCACTAGATAGCCGCGCCCAATTTTGCCCACGCACTCGCCGTCGACCGTCACGCCGGCGTTAAGCACGCGCTGCACCACCGCGCGCACGGTCTACTCCTCGCCCGTCAGCTTGGCGGTTAGGTGCTCGAGCGCATGGAATCGATGGCTGATGGCGTTCTTCTCGTCCGCCGTCAGCTCGGCCATGGTCTTGCCCGGCGTGTCGACCGGCAGGAACAGCGGGTCGTAGCCAAAGCCGTGATCGCCGCGGCCCTCATGTGCGATAACGCCCTCGCAGGCGCCCTCACCATAGGTGACCAAACCGTCCGTGTCGATGAGCGCGACGACGCTCATAAAGCGCGCGGTGCGGTCCTCGTCGGCCACGCCCTCCAGATTCACGAGCAGCTTGGCATTGTTGGCGGCATCGTCGCCGTGAACGCCAGCGTAGCGCGCGCTATACACACCGGGCTCACCGTCCAACGCGTCGACGACCAGGCCCGAATCGTCGGCAATGGCCATGAGCCCCGTCTCTTCGACGGCAGCCTGCGCCTTGATGATAGCGTTCTCCAAAAACGTCGTGCCGTTTTCCTCGGGGTCCTCAAAATCGCCCAGCTGGCCGAGCGCCACAAAGCGAACCTCGGGCATAACCTTGCCCAAAATGGCCTCGATCTCGGTGAGCTTATGGGCGTTGCCCGTTGCCACGACGATGGTCGCCGCCGGGTCGAGGGTGTCGATGTCAATCTTCTCAAGTGCCATAGCTGGCCTCCTTGTCCGTATAGCAAAGTCACGTAAAAGGGACTGACCCTTCGGCGTCTCCCCTTTTATGTGGCATCAACCTTATCTATCGGCGTTTCCGCAGATAAAACCTGCCAAAATTAACATCCCTTTTTGGCAGGCTAGGCGAGGGCTTGGCGCTGGAGCTCGATGAGCTCGGCAATGCCCTTGTCGCCCAAATCGAGCAGGGCATTGAGGCGCTTGCGGTCGAAGGGCGCCTGCTCGCCGGTGCCCTGGAGCTCGATCATCTCACCGGTATCGGTGGCGACAAGGTTCATGTCGACCTCGGCGTGACTGTCCTCGGAATAATCCAGGTCGAGCAGGGTGTTGCCATCGACAACGCCCATGGAAATCGCGGCGACCTGGCCCATGAGCGGGATGCGCTCGAGCTTACCCGCCTCGACCCACATGGCAAGGGCGTCGTGCAGTGCCACCCAGGCGCCAGTAATGCTCGCCGTTCGTGTGCCGCCGTCTGCCTGAATCACGTCACAGTCGACGGTAACGGTGTACTCGCCGAGTGCCTTCATATTGACGACAGTACGCAGGCTGCGACCGATGAGGCGCTCGATCTCCATGGAGCGGCCCTTACGGTTGGCATGCTCGCGCTTGCAGCGCTTGCCGGTCGATGCCGGCAGCATGGCGTACTCCGCCGTTACCCAACCGGCCTTGGCGCCCTTGCGCCAGCCCGGCACGCCCTCCTCGATAGTGGCAGCGCACAGCACGCGCGTGTCACCGAACTCAGCCAGGCACGAGCCGTGGGCATGCTTCATAACACCACGGGTGAGCTTGACGGGGCGCAGCTCATTGGCGGCACGGCCGTTGGCGCGGTTGACCTGCATGTACTCCATAGAAATATCCTTTCGGCAAAAGAAGGGGGCAAGTCTTTGGACGGTAACCCTACATCTATTTCAGTTCGTCGATATCGATATGTTCGATGCTCTTGAGCGGCTGACCAAAGATAAAACTGCCCGCCACCGCAAACTCGGCAATGTTATCGGCCGTCGTTGCAAAACGATGCTGCGGCTCGGCTGCGTCGCCCGCCAGCTGCTCGCGGCGCGTGAGAATATCGGTCAGCTCGCGCGTGGTCTCCTCGGCGGAGCTCACCACGCGCACTCCGGGACCCAGCGCATGGCGAATAGGCCCCACGAGCAGCGGAAAATGCGTGCAGCCGAGCACCACGGTATCGATGCCGTGGTCGCGCAGCGGTTCAACCGTGGCACCGACCAGCGCGCGTACGGCAGGCGTATCAAAGATGTCCTCGTTCTCGAGCCACTGCTCTTGCAGATGCGCGCCCGAGGCGAGCTCGTGCTCAACGACCTCGACAAAGCTCGAGGCAGGGCAGCCGTATACGTCGACGCCGGCATCCAGGTCCTGAATGGCACGCGTGTAAGCGCCTGAGCGAATGGTGAGGTTGGTGGCGAGCACGCCCACCCGGCGCGTGCGGGTGCTGTTGATTGCCGCGCGTGCGCCCGGTGCGATTACACCGATGACGGGGACGTCGAGCACCTGCTGGGCCAAACGCAAGGCCGCAGCGGTCGCCGTATTGCAGGCGATGACCATGATCTTGACGTCGTGCTTCGACAGCCAGCGGCCCGCCTGCAGTGCAAACGAGCGCACCTCGTCCTCGGTGCGGGTGCCGTAGGGGCAGCGCTTGGTGTCGCCAAAGTAGTAGACGGACTCGTGCGGCAACGCCGTTGCGATGGCGCGTGCAACCGTCAGACCGCCCAGACCAGAATCGAACACGCCAATCGGGCGCGTGTCGCCTGCCGGATTCTCGATATCGGACATTACCTCACCAGATTCTCTCTCGAAAAGATATGGCTCAGCGCGATAGGACCGCACTACGAACGGGCCGCGACGAGCAGCTCTGCCGTTGCCGCCCAGCCATCGACAATCTTGCCGCGCGTGACGTAGGCGTTATCGCAAACATCCAGGAACTCGGGCGCGCCGGCGCTGGTCAAACCGTTCTCGACCAGGCAGAACGTGCCCACGTGGTCAGCCATGTAGAAGTCGGACTCGGAATCGCCGAGCGCCAGCGTCTCCTCGCGCTCGATACCCAGGTGCTCACAGAAACGTGCGATGGCAACGCCCTTGTTGAGGCCGGCGGGATTGATGTTAAACGCGCGGCCATCCTCGACGCGTTCGAGCTCGAGCGTCGTCGGTTTGGACAGATGGGTCAGATGGCCGTTGCAGGCCCAGACCAGGCCGCAGCCGGCCTCATCAAGAATGGCCTGGACCTCGTCGTCGGGCACATCGCCGCGCATGCCGACGGTGACCTCGCGGTACTTGTAGCCAGTCGACATGTCGTTGTGGTACTCGATCTTATGCGGCCAGCGGGCGAGAATCTTCTCGCACACGCCGGTCTTCTCGATCACCTGATGCGGCGTGAGGCCGCAGGCGGGGTCGTAGGGCATATCGCCGGTCAGGTACTCCCAATCGTTGGCCTTGAGGTCGTACATGACCAGACCACCCATCTCGCCGATGTAGGAGTTGAGGCCGAGCACGCGCGCATCCTCGTGGATCATGGTGCGGTTGCGGCCCGAGGTGGGAACCACCTGTATGCCGGCGCGGGCAAGTGCCACGACAGCCTCGACGAGCTTGGTCGAGGGGTTGCCGTCGTTGTCGCGCAGCACGCACGAGCCGGGTGCGAGCATCGTGGCGTCCAGGTCGGTAAAGACGTACTTAACCTTGGCAAGACGCTCGCGCATCTCGCCCGAAAGCTCAGCGACGGTCGGCAGGGTATTGTGGGACATGGTCACTCCATTACGTAGAAGGGGCTTCTGGTCTTAGGCGGCGCGCCCCGCTTGAGGGGAAACGCGCCTGCAACGGCAGCGCGCTCAGGACGCCGCCCTCATCGCAGTTCATTAGTCAAACTGGGTAACATCGATTAAACGGTTGGCAAGCGAAAGATCGCTCTCGATGGGCTCGAACTCATCGCCCACGTGCATGAGCTCCTCGTCGCCCTTTGCCAACAGCAAGACGATGGTGGGCGCATCGGGGCTGACGTATTCCTCACGCGCCGCCTTGAACGCCTCGTGCACAGCAGCCTCGCGATCGAGGATGATCTTGTTTGGGGTATCGTCGGGAACATGCTCGGCAAGCTCGCGACAGACTTTCATCGGGTCCTCGTGAGCCGGATCCTCGTTGGTAAAGATCAGCAGGTCAGAATATGGTGCGGCCTCGCGCGGAAGCTGCTCACGGCGCTCCTGTGCCTTGCCTCCAGCGGCACCAAACAGCGCAATGACCGGGCTGGCGGGAAACGCGCGCTTGACCGACGAAAAGAGCGAGCGGAACGAAAGTTGGTTGTGAGCGTAGTCAACAACGCAAACCACGCGGCCATCCTTCGACTCCACGACCTCCATGCGGCCCGGCACACGCAGCTTGGAGAGGCCCTTCTTGATGGCATCGATACCGATACCAATCTCGCGCGCGGCGGCGATAGCGACCAGCGCGTTTTCCACGTTAAAGTCTCCCGCGATACCCAGCAGGACCTTCTCCCCCTCCTCGGGCTCGTCAGCGCTCATGCCATGCAGGTTAAACTCGATGTTGAAGCCGACCATGCGGACATCGCTTGCCCACAGGCTCGCCTCGGGATGCTCGACGCCAACGGTCACCAAGCGCTCGGCCGTCGACGCGGCCTCCAGCACGCGTTCGACTTCATCGGTGCCCAGATTCACTACGGCGGTCTTAGCCTGATCAAAGATCCTGAGCTTGCTCTTAAAATAATCCTCGAAGGTCGGGTGCTCGATCGGCGAGATGTGGTCACGCCCGATGTTGAGGAAGCACGCTACGTCAAACGGCAGGTTCTCGACGCGCTGGTACTTGAGCGCCTGGCTTGAGACCTCCATGACCATGGACTGGCGACCAGACGCGCGACAGTTGGCGATATGGCGCCAGACCTCGGGGGCCTCGGGCGTGGTGTTGGTGCTCTCGTAGCACTCGATACCATCGTCGGTGTTCACCGAGCCGATCATGCCGCAGGACTCGCCCGCCGCCTTGATGATGGACTGGAGCATAAAAGCGGCCGTGGTCTTTCCCTTGGTACCGGTGATGCCCACGATCTTAACGTCGTGGTCGGGGCGGTCGTAGACCTCCGGCGGCAGCAGGGCCATGGCCGTGCGCACGCTGTCCACGACCAGCATCGCCGCGCCGCTCTCCTTCGCCAGCGGCTCCAGAGACTCGACCAGCGACTCTTCGCACACAAATGCGACGGCGCCCGCATCGAGCGCCATGCTCAAAAACGCGGGCTTAAAGGCAGCGCCCTTGCAAAAGAAGACGTCACCCGCCGAAACCGCGCGCGAATCAAACGAACAGCCGGTCACGGCACGTTCGTCAACCTGCTCCGAAGCACGCAGCTCGCCGCACACATCGAGCAGCTTGACAAGCGTATCGACCGTGGTCACGGTCGCGGAATCCGAATGGTGCATCTTTCACCTTTCTCAGCCATTTTGCAGGGACGGTTTTCATAGTAACTGAAACGTGCTCGCGCAAAAACGGCTCCCGGAGGAGCCGTTACGCGCAGGCATTCGTAAGCCGAGACTAGGCAGCCTGAACAGAAGGCTGGTCCTCGTCGATAAAGAAGCGCTTGTACCACACCAGGAACACGAGCGGCGTATAGATCTTGCGCTGGAAATCGCCCTTGCCCGCAAAGTGCAGATCGAGCAGATGCATGAGCTCGTCGGTGTCGAAAAACTCGCTTGCCCACGGCGCGGTGAAGTACTCCTTGACGTAGTCGTACCACTTTTGCTCGCGCAGCCAGTAGACAATCGGCACCGGGAAGCCCACCTTGGGACGGGTGGCCCACTCATCGGGCAGCGACTTGTTGGCGGCGTGGCGAAGCACCTGCTTGTTGCCGTTCTCGTTGATGCGGTAGCGGTCGGGAATGTGCTCGGCGAACTCCATGACCTTGCGATCCAGGAAGGGCACGCGCAGCTCCAGCGAGTGCGCCATGCACATCTTGTCGGCCTTGAGCAGAATGTCGCCCGGGAGCCACATGTTCATGTCCAGGTACTGCTTCTTGACCAGCTCGGGCTGGCCCTTCACGCGCGCATAGATGGGAGCGGCAAGCTCGAAGGCGCCATCGCCGGTGTTGTACTCGGGCTTGAGCACGCCGTCGACCTCGCGCTCCGGCCATACCAGAGCCTGGCCCAGGAACGACTTCTCGGGGATCTCGGCACCCTTGACCAGAAAGTTATGGCCCTTGAAGTACGGCATATGCAGCGCCAGGTTACCGAGCGCGCGGCGAATGGGCAGCGGCACCATCTTTTTGTACTTGCGCACCGGAACCGTGTCCTCGTAGTAGGCGTAGCCGCCAAAGAGCTCGTCGGCGCCTTCGCCCGAAAGCACGACGGTGACGTCCTTGCGCGCCATCTCGGCCAAGAACCACAGCGGTACAGACGACAGGTTGGACTGCGGCTCGTCCATGTGATACTGGATGTCCTCGAGCGCACCAAAGAACTCGTCGGCGGTAATCATCTTGCGAACGTTTTCGACGCCGAGCTTATCGGAAAGCTCCTTGGCGTAGTTAGTCTCGTTGAAATTCTTGTAGTCAAAGCCCACCGAGAAGGTCTTGTCGGGCATGAGACAAGCGGCAATATAGCTGGAGTCGACGCCGCCGGAGAGGAAGGAAGCGACCGGGACGTCGGCGATGCGATGGGCCTCGATGCTCTCGTGCACGACCTCATCCAGCTCGTCGACGTACTCCTCGAACGGCTTCTCGACGGCAGAGTAATCGCAATCCCAATAGCGCTCGATGTTCATCTTGCCGGTCGGGATGTCTACGGTAAAGTAATGCGCCGGCGGCAGCTTGTAGACACCCTCGAAGAAGGTCTCCTCGGTTGCCGAATACTGCAGCGTCATGTACGGACGCAGGGCCTTTTTGTTGACCGCCTTGTGGAAGTGCGGGTAATCCAGGAAGCTCTTGATCTCGGAACCAAAGAGCACGCCCGGAGCGCCGTCGCCTGCATCGGCCATGGGATAGTAGTAGAGCGGCTTGATGCCAAAGATGTCGCGGGCGCCAAAAAGCTTGTTCTTCTTCTTGTCCCAGATGACGAAGGCGTACATACCGCGCAAGCGATCGAGTACGGCCTCGCCCCACTCTTCGTAGCCGTGCAGGAGGCTCTCGGTGTCGGCGCCGCAGTGGAACTTGTAGCCCTTGGCCTCGAGCTCGGAACGAAGTTCTTGGAAGTTGTAGATCTCGCCGTTAAAGACAATGACGACGCTGCCGTCCTCGTTAGCCATGGGTTGGGCGCCAGCCTCGGTCAGGTCGAGGATCGACAGACGGCGGAAGCCCAGGGCAACGCGGCCGTCGATAAACTGGTCGCCCATGTCGGTGCCACGATGGACGATACGGTCCATCATCTTGGTGAGCACCTCGGATTGGTTATCCGTCCCACCGACAAAACCGACAAAACCGCACATATACTATCCCCTCTGCTGTTGCTGGGTATCAAATCGAATCAGTAGCTTTTGAGTATACCCGAGGGTGTAAAGAGGGACGGAATGTTCAGGCAATCTCAACTGAATCAGCTCCGCTGTGACACGCGCCAGTTACCTTTAATGGATATGAGGTGAATGGGGCGATTGTTTTGCTATACTCTCTCCGCACGGGCGATTGGCGCAACGGTTAGCGCAGGTGCTTTACACGCACAAGGCTGGGGGTTCGAATCCCTCATCGCCCACCACTGAATTGTTAGGCTCCCAGCAATGGGAGCCTTTCTTTTTTGGGCCCATCGCAGAGGGATTCGAACCCGCCAGGGTGCGGAGCTGAGGAAACGCGAAGCGTTTTCCAGCGCAGCACGCGAGGGCCGTAGGCCCGAAGCGAAAGCGGGCGGCGTCAGCCGCACGCGACATCCCTCATCGCCCACCACCGAATTGGAAACGGTCCTCGCAAGGGGACCGTTTTTGTTTGCGCCCATCGCAGAGGGATTCGAACCCCACAGCTCACTCGTTTCAAGGGCAGTGGTCAAAAAATGCCAAATATGAGTACTGCTACCGGTAGCGCGCAGAGATGTGGTGTAAGAGGCGGG
>CABRZN010000047.1 GCA_902475445.1 uncultured Collinsella sp. | reverse complement strand
CATGCGTGGGAAGGTGTGCGCGTAGACCTCGCTGGCGCTCGCCGGGACGTGGGGGATGCCACCGCAGGTAAAGCTCGCCGCCACGCCCTCGGGGAAGAGCGACAGGTAGCTCAGCGTCAAAAAGCCGCCGTAGCTCTGCCCCAGTGTGACCCAGGGCTTGCCGCCAAAGCCCACCAGGCGCAGGTACTCAAAATCGCGCACGATGGAGCTGGCAAGATGGCGCTTGAGGAAATCCGCCTGCGAGCGTGCTGTATCGGCGCCGGCGGCCGTTGCGCGATCACCCAGTGCCTTGATCGTGCGTCCGTCCACGCAGCTACTGCGTCCGGTGCCGCGCTGGTCGGGAAGGACCACGCGGAAGTGCTTGACGGCCTCCTCGATCCAGCCGTCGCTTGTGGGAGACAGCGGACGCGGGCTCTCGCCGCCGGGGCCGCCCTGCAAAAACAGGAGCAGTGGCAGATCGTCGTTGATGCGGTCGGGCGCGCAAACCACACGGTAGAAGAGCTTGATGCTCTCGGGCGCGCCGGCGATGGGCGCCGGCATAGCGCCGCGGCGCATGGTGCTGCCGACGGCCAGGAGCATCGGCTCCAGGCCGCGCCAGTCAAGGGGGACGTCGATGCTGTGGTCCTCGACGTAAAGGCCGGGGACGTGGTACGAAGTGATGAGGGCCATGTGAGTCTTCCGTTCGTTGCGGTGTTTCGGGTTGACCAATTCTACCGCCGCGGGCGAGGCCATGCGCAAATCGGCTACCATGGTTGCAAACTTCTAGGAGAAAGGGCCGCCCATGTCGGTCGATATAGCCACGTATGTCCTCGATCTTGCCGTTGCCGCCAAGGCAGCGTCGGTCTCGCTTGCCACGGCGAGCGATGAACAGCGCCAGGAGGCCGTGCGCGCCATGGCCGCGGCGCTGCACGATGGCGTCGATTCCATCGTTGCCGCCAACGAGCTCGATATGTCCGCCGCGCGCGATGCGGGTACCTCGGCGGGACTCCTCGACCGTCTGCTGCTGACGCCTGAGCGCGTCGAGGGCATGGCCGCCGGCCTGGAAAAGCTCGCCGAGCTGCCCGATCCCGTGGGCCGCGTGCTCGACCACCGCGTGCTTGCAAGCGGCGTGGACCTGACCCGCGTGAGTGTGCCGCTGGGCCTGGTCGCTATGGTCTACGAGGCGCGCCCCAACGTGACGGCCGACGCCGCAGGCATCTGCATCCGTACCGGCAACGCCTGCATTCTGCGAGGCGGCTCGCTGGCCTATCACTCGTGTGCCATGATTTCTGAGCTGCTGGCCGATGCGCTCGAGGCCAAGGGCTTCCCGCGCGAGGCCGTGTCGATGATCGAGTCCACTGACCGCGAGGCCACTGGCGAGCTCATGAAGCTCCGCGGTATTGTCGACGTACTCATTCCGCGCGGCGGTGCAGGCCTGATCCAGCGCTGCGTGCGCGAGTCGCTTGTGCCGGTGATCGAGACGGGCACGGGCAACTGTCACATCTACGTGCATGAGTCCGCCGACTTTGATAAGGCGCTCAACATTATCGTTAATGCCAAGACCCAGCGTGTAGGCGTGTGCAATGCCGCCGAGTCGCTGCTGGTCGACCGTGCCGTGGCCGATGCGTTTTTGCCCGCGGTCGTGGCCGTGCTGCATGACCACGGCGTGCTCATTCACGGCGACGAGGCCACGTGCGCCGCATGCGCCGACGCCGGGCTTGCCGAGGGCGATGACTACGTTGCCGCGACTGAGGAGGACTGGGGTCGCGAGTATCTGGCGCTCGAGATGAGCGTGAAGGTCGTGGCGAACGAGGACGAGGCCATCGCGCACATCAACCGCTACGGCACGATGCACTCCGAGGCCATCGTTGCAGAGGACACGGATGCTTGCGAGCGCTTCCTGGACGAGGTCGATGCCTCGGCCGTGTATGCCAACGCCAGCACGCGCTTTACCGACGGCGGCGAGTTTGGCCTGGGCGCCGAGATTGGCATCTCGACCCAAAAGCTCCACGCCCGCGGCCCCTTTGCCGCCGAGGCCCTCACCACCTACAAATACAAGCTCCGAGGCACCGGCCAGGTCCGCCCCTAACGCCCGCGCAAATAAAAACCACCACAAAGGTGCCTGTCCCCTTTGTGATGGTTTTGGAATTAAGCCTGAAAGGTGTCGCGGTCGGGGGCGAAGGACTGCATGGCCGCTATGGTGCGGTCAAAGAGCTCGGGGAGCTCCCAGCCCAACATCTCGGCGCCCTGCGAAATCACGTCGCGCGAGCAGCCGGCGGCAAAGCGCTTGTCCTTGAACTTCTTCTTGAGCGACTTGGTCGTAAAGTCCATAACGCTCTTGCTCGGGCGCATGATGACTGCAGCGCCGATCAGGCCGGTGAGCTCATCGCAGGCAAACAGGATCTTTTCCATCTGCAGCTCGGGTTTGGGCAGCGAGGTGTTGAAGTCCGACGTGTGCGTCTGGATGGCGCGAATGAGCTCGGGAGACGCACCTTCGCCCTCAAGAATCTCGGCAGCATAGATGGTGTGGTTCATGGGGTCGTCCTCATGCTCCTCCCAATCTAGGTCGTGCAGCAGACCGACGATGCCCCAAAACTCCTCGTTCTCGGGGTCGAACTCGCGCGCAAAGTAGCGCATGGTGCCCTCGACCGTTTCGCCGTGGGTGATGTGGAACGGGTCCTTATTGTGCTCGTTGAGCAATTCGAACGCACGGTCGCGGGTGATTCCGGCGGAAAGTGGCTCTGCCATAAAAGACTCCTTGTGCTCGCAGGTATCGCTAAGAATGAATACTACTAGAACGACTAGAACGAAAAAACCACCACAAAGGTGCCTGTCCCCTGTGTGGTGGTTTTTGGCGCGGATGGGTTAGTTGAGGGCGGCTTGGGCTAGGCGGGCTTCGGCGGCCTCCTCGGTGACGCCCAATGCCACGGCGAACTCCTCGATGGAGCGGCGCTTGGCTTCCTTGAGTACACGCATATAGTAAGAGCTGGGCTTTTTATCTGCTTCCTCGGCCTGACGAATGCGGTGCATCATGGTCTTTGCCACGCGGACCGTCTCGGGCGCGCCCAGCTTGAGCTGCTGCTTAAAGTGCGTCTCCTCAAGCGAGCTGTTGCGCTCGGTAAAGGTGTCGCACTCCAGCTCGTCGTAGTGGCTCAGCAGGTGCTCGGCATCTTGCTGCGAGATGGCAGCGTGCAAACGGTCGGCCTGCGCCACGGGGTACATAAGAATCGTCTGCGCATGCCCCTGCTTGGTCTCGAGCAACAGCATGGGCTGCGGTGTGTCGTCCCTAAAACCGACGACGGTGCAGACTCCCTGACCCGGATGAATGACGTGTTGACCGATTGAGAACATGCTACCTCCAACTTATACGAATTTACGTATGTCTAGAATAACACGCTGACGTGCGCAAATCCTCACTTTATGCAGGAAAAGCACACAACTCTGATAGGTAAGAGTATTCGATAAAAGACACAGCTCATTCACACCTTTATGCATTTTCAACGCGTGCAT
The DNA here is from genome assembly GCA_902475445.1 of uncultured Collinsella sp. GTDB lineage: Bacteria > Actinomycetota > Coriobacteriia > Coriobacteriales > Coriobacteriaceae > Collinsella. The sequence continues at coordinate 10,073 of CABRZN010000047.1, read as the reverse complement.
AATCTGCAGGCAGACCGGCATCTTTGAGTGAGTCCATGCAAGCTGTAGTCAATTTTGTGCATATGCAATTTCGATTGGCTTTACCCTGCGACAGTGCCCGTCGCTTGTGATAGAGTGCTACAAACTCTGGCTTTTGCCCTACGAGTGACCAAGAGCTCGGGGGCTTTAACACAAGGAGGATCTATGCCCGAGAAGATTGAAGAGCTGGTACGCGCTGCGCTTGCTGCGGCCCAGGAGGCCGGCGACCTTTCCGCATTTGAACTTGACGATTGCGCTATCGAGCGACCGGCTGACACTTCTCATGGCGAGTGGACCTCTACCATGGCCCTGAAGTCCGCCAAGCTGGCCCACTGCGCCCCGCGCAAGATCGCCGAGGCCATCGTTGCCCATATGCCCGAGGATCCCGCGATCGAGAAGGTTGAGATCGCAGGCCCCGGTTTCATCAACTTCTACCTCTCCGTTGCCGTCAAGAATGCCATCTTTGGCGAGGCTCGCGAGAAGGGCATGGACTTCGCTAAGTCCAACGTCGGTGGTGGCCTGAAGACCCAGGTCGAATTCGTTTCCGCCAACCCCGTCGGCCCCATGCACATTGGTCACGGCCGCTGGGCCGCTCTGGGCGACTCCCTTTGCCGCGTCATGGACCACGCCGGTTACGACATCCAGCGTGAGTTCTACATCAATGACCACGGCTCTCAGATGAACACCTTCGGCAACTCCATCAGCACGCGCTATATGCAGCTTGCCGACATCATCGCCAAGCAGGGCGTTGATATCGACGAGGCTCACAAGCTGCTGATCGCCGACCGCGACGCCTTTGTTGCCGACGAGAACGACGAGCATCCCGAGACCCATCCGTATCAGGACAACTTTGCCGAGACTCTGGGCAAGGACTCCTACGGCGGCGACTACATCATCGACGAGGCCGCCGAGTTCTGGCGCACCGACGGCGATAAGTGGGTCAACGCCGATCCTCAGGAGCGCATGGAGAGCTTCCGCGAGCGCGGCTATGTAAAGATGGTCGATAACATGCGCGACCTCTGCCACGCCGTCAACTGCGACTTCGATCGTTGGTACTCCGAGCGCTCGCTGTACGTGAAGGACACCGAGGGCGAGACCGCCGGCACCTCCGCCGTCGACCGCGCCTTTGAGAAGCTCGACAAGATGGGCTACCTCTACACCAAAGACGGCGCCCTGTGGTTCCGCTCCACCGATCTGGGCGACGACAAGGACCGCGTCCTGATCAAGTCCGACGGCGAGTACACCTACTTCGCCTCCGACGTCGCCTATCACTGGGATAAGTTCCAGCGCGTCGATCACGTCATCGACATCTGGGGCGCCGACCACCACGGTTACATCGAGCGCGTCCGCTGCGTCTGCGACGCTCTGGGTTACCCCGGCAAGTTCGAGGTTCTACTGGGCCAGCTCGTCAACCTGCTGCGTAACGGCAAGCCCGTCCGTATGTCCAAGCGCAAGGGCACCATGGTGACCCTGCAGGAGCTCGTCGACGAGGTCGGCTCCGATGCCGCTCGCTACACGCTCATCTCCAAGAGCTCCAACCAGATGGTCGACTTCGACATCGAGGCCGTTAAGAAGCGCGACAACTCCAACCCGGTCTATTACGTGCAGTATGCTCACGCCCGCGTGTGCTCCATCCTGCGCCGTGCCGCTGACGTTACGCCCGAGCAGGCTGACGAGATGGGCATGAAGGCCGTCGCCGCCAAGGCCATCGGTGAGAACGTCGATTACTCGCTGCTAACCGACCCGACCGAGCTCGCCCTTTCGCGCAAGCTCAACGAGCTCACCGACCTGATCGCCAGCTGTGCTCGCGATCGCGCCCCGTTCCGTCTGACCCACTTTGCCGAGGAACTCGCCGGTGACTTCCACAGCTTCTACGCTGCCTGCCAGGTGCTGCCGAGCGAGGGCCGTCCCGTCGACCCCGAGCTTTCGCGTGCCCGTCTGGCCGCTTGCGATGCCGTCCGCGTGACGCTCGCCCTGGTGCTCACCCTCGTTGGCGTTTCCGCGCCCGAGCAGATGTAATCTGCGGGTCATTTGACCGTGTAGGTTTGGTTTAACTGAGCCCTATAAGCCCGATCTCCCACGGAGGTCGGGCTTTTTTCGCAAATGCCGACGTATTGACGAATTTGGACCTGCTGGAAATACGAAACTATGCCGGTTTACTACGATGAATTGAGAATTTCCAACCACGCCGGCTTTTCGCAAAAAAGCACAAGGCATCTACCTGCGGTTTTAGTTCAACATGTTTCGGAGTGGTCGCGGTTGAGCGATTCGTCGTAGTAAACCGCCATAGTTTTGGCGGAGGCAGTCTGATTTGTGGGTGGTAAACCAAAGAGTGCCCCTTTTGACTAGTCGTTTATGAACGTCCCCGATGACTAAGTTGCAGGTGGCGGCGGTTGTGTTACACTTACGCTGCGTAGTTGACGCAATCATCTCGATACAGATCAATGATGTCCGTCGTTTTGAACGGAACTAGACTGTTTAGCCGCCCTGAAGGTTTATGCAGGGAGCATGTGATCACAGGGCTTGAAAAGAAAGTTGAGCAAACACTGTGTCTGATCAACAGCAAGAAAACGAAATAACGACGACGCAAGCTGCTCCCGCTGCACCGGTTGCGTCGGACCAGGTTGCGGCGCCCGCGCAAGCCTCGGCTCCTGAGACGCCTAAGGCTGCTTCGACGCCTACGCCTGCAGCGGCTGAGAAGGCCGTGCCTGCAACTGGTGAGGAGGCTGCTCCGGCAAAGCCCAAGCGTACGCGCCGCACGACCAAGCCTGCCGCTGACGGCGAGGAGGTCACCAAGCCCAAGCGCCGTACCACGCGCACGACGCGCGCCAAGCGCACCGTTGCGGCTGACTCCTCGGCGCCGATTTCCGATGAGGTCGCGCAGGCACGTGCGTTGGCGCAGATTAGCGAGGCTCAGGTGGTGCGCGCCCGCCGTCGTGCTGCCGAGCGCGAGGCTGCGGCTCTGACCGAGCTTGCAGCTCCGTCTGTGCCCGAGACGCCTGCCGCCATCGAGACCCCTGCCGCCGACCTGCCGACCGAGAAGCCGGCACCGCGCACACGCCGCCGCACGGCTGCTAAGGCCGAGCAGGTTGCGGAACAGGTAGCCCCCGAGCTCACTGAGGCTTCGGTCCGTTCCGCGGCAGGGGAGGGCACATTGCCTGTTGAGCCCGCTGCGCCTGTCGAGGCCAACGAAGTTCCCGTTGTCGATCCGACTTTGCGCCCGCACCGTCGCGGTCGCAAGCCCAAGGCCTTTGTCGAGGCCGAGAAGGCCGCAGCCGCAGCCGCCGCCGCTCGGGATGCTGCAGCGACCGCCAAGTCCTCAACTGCTGCCGATGCACCCGTCCAGGATGCTACGACTTCCGAGGCCGTTTCTGCCGATGCCGAGCCCGCCGACGTCCGTCCCGGTCGCAGCCGTCGCACTGCTGTTAAGCGCACGTCCAAGGCTAAGGCCACCAAGAAGGGTGCGTCCGAGGATTCCGCCGAGATGACCGCCGATGCATCGACTGATGCCGTCGAGCCTCAGGACGTCGAACAGCTTGCATCCGAGAAGCCCAAGCGCGGTCGCAAGAAGTCCGTTAAGGCCAAGGCCGCCGAGCAGCAGGCTGATGTCGAAGCGCAGGTTAATTCTGGCGCCGAGACCAATGACACCGCTGCGGCCAATGTTGACACCGCCGCAACCGATGGTGCCGCCCCCGCCGAGGGCGAAGACGGCGCTCGCCCCAACCGTCGCCAGCACAAGCGCAACGAGGAGCGCAACGAGCGCAAGGACGAGCGCAACAACGACCGTCGCAACCGCCAGCGCGATCGCAAGCAACGCAACAAGGAGCGTAATGCCGCTCCCACCGAGCCCACGCTTTCGCGCGAGGAGCTCGCTGCCATGAAGGTCGCCGAACTTCGCGAGAAGGCCAAGGAGTTCGAGATCGAGACGACCGGCAAGAAGAAAGCCGAGCTCGTCGAGGAGATCTACACCACTGCCGCGAAGGCCGAGGGCTTCCGCGACATCAAGGGCATTCTGCAGATTCGCCCGGACAGCTCCGGCATCATCCACGCCCATGGCTACATGAAGTCCAACGACGACGCCTTCGTGCCCGCCTACCTCATCCGCTCCGCGCGCCTGCGCACGGGCGACGTCATCGAGGGCTCGCTGCGTCCTTCGCGCGGCGGCGACAAGCGCGCCGGCCTCGCCAAAATCACGACCGTCAACGGTCTGGACCCCGAGCAGATTCGCAACCGCCCCAAGTTCGGCGACCTCACCCCGGTCTATCCCAATGAGCCGCTGCGCATGGAGCACGGCAAGGATTCCATCACCGGTCGCGCCATCGACATCGTGTCGCCGATCGGCAAGGGCCAGCGCGGCCTGATCGTGTCCCCGCCCAAGGCCGGCAAGACCACGATCCTCAAGAAGATCTGCCAGTCCATCTCGATTAACAACCCCGAGGTGCACCTCATCTGCCTGCTCGTCGACGAGCGCCCCGAAGAGGTCACCGATATGCAGCGTTCCATCAAGGGTGAGGTTGTAGCGTCGACCTTCGATATGCCTGCCGACAACCACACTCGCGTGGCAGAGCTCGTCATCGAGCGCGCCAAGCGCATCGTAGAGCTGGGTGGCGACGTCGTGGTGGTGCTCGACTCCATCACGCGCCTCGCCCGCGCCTACAACTTGGCGGCGCCCGCCTCAGGCCGCATCCTTTCGGGCGGCGTCGATTCGGCGGCACTGTATCCGCCCAAGCGCTTCCTGGGTGCAGCCCGCAATATCGAGAACGGCGGCTCGCTCACCATCCTGGCCTCTGCCCTCATCGACACCGGTTCCAAGATGGACGAGGTCATCTTTGAGGAGTTCAAGGGCACCGGCAACATGGAGCTTAAGCTCGACCGCGACCTGGCCGACCGCCGCATCTTCCCGGCTATCGACCCCGTTGCCTCCGGTACGCGTAACGAGGACCTGTTGGTCGACGAGCAGATGCGTCCGTTTGTCTTTGGTCTGCGTCGCATTCTTGCCGGCATGAACAACACCGAGCGCGCGGCCGCATCGTTTATCAAGGGTCTTAAGGGCACCAACACCAACCAGGAGTTCCTGGTGCGTTCGGCCAAAAAACACAGCGACTACGAGCAGACGTTCTAGGTTGTCATCCACACGCAGCGATAGTCATCAATGCGATAAAGGGTCGGGGCTTTGAGCCTCGGCCCTTTTCCATAGCGCCGCTCCGCGCTTATTTTTGACCGTAAGACCGACGAGCAGCAGGTTTCCCGTTTCAATCCGACATCGTCGCTTGCAATCGGCAGGGCGGTTTCGCATAATAGCTTTTAAGCTTCGCGACGGAAAACGCAGATGAAACGAATCATATACCGTTGCTTTGGGGCATAGCCCCGCTTCATCTTCTCTCGCGCAGCCAACTGAATGATGCGATTTGGGTGCTGGAAGATGGGGAGAGCTCATGGCTTCTTCTGATGCAACACAACGAGCAGTCCTTGCCGGACTTTCGTGCGGGATCGGCCTTGCCGCTCCCGTGGTTATGTATGCCGCGACGCTGCCGTTTTCGTCGGTGAACGAGACGGTCGTGGCGGGTGCGGTTCCCTTCGCCGTGGGCGCGGTGGCGGGCGTGGGTATCTATGCCGCCTCGCTGGGTATCTCCGAGTATCGTGCGCAGCGTGAAGAGCGTCTGTTCCAGCCCGATGCCATGGGCGGTGCCGCCAATCTCAATCAGCATCAAAGCGAGTTCAAGACCGCCTCGATTCCAGCTCAGCAGCAGGATGCGACTCCATACGCTGCGACTTCTGCTTCTCAGGCTCAGTCGGAGCAGTCTACCTCGGCATTCCTTTCCGGCCTGACCGGTGCGTTCCAGCGCCGTCATGCCGACGATGGTGTTCCTACCATCGCTCGAGCCGCAGATGCTATGGACGAGGCCGAGGCTTGGTCCATGATCGACAGCATGCTCGACGACGATTCGCCGGTTAGCTGCGACCCTGCGCGCTCGCGCGACGTCTATCAAGTCGCCATCGACGAGCTCACCAACGGCGGGCAGACCGGCTCCTTCAATCGCGACGACATCGCCGCCGCGGCGCGTGCCGTGTCGGGCTCCCAGGCCGCCCCTGCGGGCAGCACGGCGGCTTTCGTGGCACTCGTTGCCAACGCGGCAGCCAATAACGCCTACAGCGCTACCTCGGCGGACGCGAACGCTTCTGCCGATAATTCGTACGTTGATGAAGACATGACCGCGGACGAGGAGGCCGTTGCCGCCCGCCGTGCCGCCGAAAGCTCGCTTTGGGGCGCTCCTGCCCAGCAGCAGGCGGCTGAGGCTGCGCCGTACAACGCAAACCTCGCCAGCATGCCTATCATTTCCGGTGCCGCGGACATCGATCTCGATGACCTCGATGAGCCTGCAGCCATCACCGCATCGATTGATGCCCAAGATCGCATCGACACCGGCGACCTTCCGGACGCCTCGCTCGAGGTTGATGTCCCCATGGCCGATTACTCGGGCCACGAGGACATGTGGGCCGCCGCCACCGCGATTCTGGATGAGATTGACGAGCCCGCTCCTGTTGCAGCGCCCGCTCCCGTCGCTGCCCCTCAGCCTGCTGCCCCCGCCTATGTCGGCCGTCACAGCGCTGTGTTCCCCGAGGATACTGCCCGTATCTCGCGCGAGAGCATCGAGCGGGCCGAGGCTATTGCCGCCGGCATTATGGAAAACCGTCGTCACGAGCGCGTCAATCAGATCCTCGAGGAAGAGATCGAGCGCCTGCAGTCCTCTACCGCCAAGCGTACGGGCCGTGCCTATCTGAGCGTTATCGAGGGCGGTACCGCCAGCTTCGCGCCGCTCCGCGCGGAGGCATAACTTCTGCATGGTTAAGATCAATCGAAAATGGGCGGTCGTGACCTGCCTGATGGCGCTCTTGATCTGGGGCAATTCGCTGGTTCCCGGCTCGGGGTCGGGCTCGCTGAGCCTAACGGTCATGGAAGCTATCCGCGGTTTCCTGCACAGCGTGGGACTTCCATATGAATGGGTGACCAACTTTGTTGTTCGCAAATGCGCGCATTTTACCGAGTATATGGTGCTCGGCATCTTGGCAACGCACGCCTTTGATTTTGAGGGCCGGCGCACCTTTGACGTGTTGCTGCCCACGGCGGTGTTCCTGCTGCTGATTCCCTCGATCGACGAGACGATTCAGCTCTTTGTGCCGGGACGCGCCGGCATGATCACCGATGTGATGATCGACTGCTGTGGTGCGGCAACGGGCGTTGTGCTCCGATATCTCTTACGGCCGCTGATGCGCGCCAAAAAAGCCGCCTAGGACGTATTGTTTGGTCCTAGGCGGCCTTTTTTATTTGAGGGCTTATATGAGGCGTGGTGGCGTCGTTCCGTAGGTCGGATTTGCCGGGCGCGCCACGCCCTGTGGGTGCGTCTGCTACTGAAGCGCCTGAGCGCCCAGGGCCAAGCAGCCCATAATGCCCTGTTTGCCCTCGAGGCTGTTGTTGACGATATGGCTATCAATGTCGGCCATCTCGGGCGTGACGATGTAGCCGTTGAGCATCTCGGCGCACTTCTTGCGCGCGAGCGGCACGATGGGGGTGTGGTCGGCCACGCCGCCACCGATGACGATCTTTTGCGGTGCGTAGCACAGGATGTAGGTCATGAGCGCCTGCGCCAGATAGCCGGCGAGCAGGTCCATGGCCTCCGGGTCATCGGCCATCTCTCCGGCGCTCTTGCCACCCCAGCGCTTTTTGACGCCGGGACCGGCGATGAGGCCCTCGAGGCAGTTGTCGTGGAAGGGGCAGCCGCTGTGCTCGCCGATGGTGTCGCGCGGGTCGCGCGTGACCAGGATGTGGCCGGCCTCGGGATGCATCATGCCGTGCACGAGCTTACCGCCCGAGAGCACGCCGGCGCCCACGCCGGTACCGATGGTCAGATACACCACGTCAGTGAGGCCCTGGGCGCAACCAAAGGTGACCTCGCCCAGGCAGGCGACGTTGACGTCGGTGTCGTAGCCGCAGGGAATATTGAGCTCGTTTTGGATGGTGCCCAGCAGGTCAAAGTAGCGCCATGCCGTTTTGGGCGTCTCCAGGATCTTGCCGTATTGGGACGAGGCAGGGTTGACTGCGGTGGGGCCAAAGGCGCCGATGCCCAGCGCGGCGATGTCCTTGTCGGCAAACCATGCGTTGACGGCCTCAACGGTCTCCTGCGGGGTCGTGGTCGCAATCTGCTCGCGTTCCAGGACCGTGCCGTCTGCATAGCCCGTGGCGCAGACCATCTTGGTGCCGCCGGCCTCGAGCGCTCCGATAAGCTGCTGCTCTGCCATAGTATTCCTCTCTGGACGAGTTGCTCCGTGACTAAAGTATAGCGCTCTAAAAAATAAATGAGGTCGCTATAAAAAGAAACCTCATGGCCCAACGGGTTCACGAGGTTTCTTTAGTGCCTTTAGTTACTGACCGTCCTTACCCGCGCGGGTTGATTTTATCACGTAGCGACTTGAGGTTCTCAAGCGCCGCGTTGAGCGTCTCGTCTCGCTTGGCAAAGTGGAAACGAATCAGATGGTTGACGGGCTCGCGGAAGAAGCTCGAGCCCGGAACGGCGCCCACGCCCACCTTGGAGGCCAAATCCTCACAGAAGTCGAGGTCGCTGTCATAGTCAAACTCCGAGATATCCATCATCACGTAGTAGGCGCCCTGCGGCACGTTGTGCTCAAGACCGATGCTATCGAGCCCCTGACAGAATAGGTCGCGCTTGGCGGTGTAGAGGTCGAGGGCCTCCTGGTAATAACTGTCGTCGAAATTGAGGGCAGTGACGACGGCTTCCTGCAGGGGCGCGGCGGCGCCGACGGTGAGGAAGTCGTGGACTTTCTTGATGCGCTCGGTGATTTCGGCAGGGGCGATAGTGTAGCCCAGACGCCAGCCGGTGATGGAGTACGTCTTAGACAGCGAGCTGCAGCTGATGGTTCGCTCGAACATGCCGGGCAGCGTGGCCATATAGACGTGCTCGTGGGGAGCGTAGACGATGTGCTCGTACACCTCGTCGGTGATGCAGTAGGCGTCGTACTTCTTGCACAGGTCGGCGATAAAGGTGAGCTCCTCGCGGGTAAAGACCTTGCCGCAGGGGTTGGACGGGTTGCATAGGACAATCGCCTTGGGATCGTTGTCGCGGAAGGCCGCCTCGAGGATCCCACGGTCGAAGTCAAAGGTGGGCGGGTTGAGCGGCACGTAGATGGGCTCCGCACCCGAGAGGATCGTGTCGGCGCCGTAGTTCTCGTAGAACGGCGAGAAGATGACGACCTTGTCGCCGGGGTTTGTGACCGTCATCATGGCGGCCATCATAGCCTCGGTGGAGCCGCAGGTGACCACGATGTTCTCGTTGGGGTTGATCGGCATGCCCATAAAGTGCTCCTGCTTGGCGGCAAGCGCCTCGCGCATGGCCTGGGAGCCCCAGGTAATGGAGTACTGGTGGTAGAGCGGCTTGGGGTCGGTGGCGATGGTGCTGAGGCTATTGAGCAGCTGCGCCGGGGGATCAAAGTCGGGGAAGCCCTGTGACAGGTTGACGGCGCCATACTTGTTGGAGATGCGCGTCATGCGACGGATGACGGAATCGGTAAACGTTGCCGTGCGGTTGGAGAGTTCTTTCATGCCGGTCCTTTCGAGCATTTGCAGTGGGGCAAGTTTACTCCTATGAAACAGGTGGGAAATGCTCGAAATGGTCTCGAAAAACTCTTTTCAAAATTCTTGAAAATTGGGGCTTGCATCGCGTGGCGTTCCTTGCAATAATAGTCGAGCGCGAAGCGCACAGGACACGGTGGGTGTAGCTCAGTTGGCTAGAGCGACGGGTTGTGGTCCCGTAGGTCGAGGGTTCGAGTCCCTTTACCCACCCCAGTTCTTGCTTCGTGTTGATATCGGGTCGTTAGCTCAGTTGGTAGAGCAGGGGACTCTTAATCCCAAGGTCCAGGGTTCGACCCCCTGACGGCCCACCACACGATATCTCCTCTAAAGTCCGTCATAACGGACTTTAGCTTTGGGTCGTTAGCTCAGTTGGTAGAGCAGGGGACTCTTAATCCCAAGGTCCAGGGTT
>CABRZN010000046.1 GCA_902475445.1 uncultured Collinsella sp. | reverse complement strand
ACGCTCGCGGGTGGGTTCTCCCAAAACTCGGTCAGGATGGGAAAGAAAGCCGCCTCAGTTTTGCCGGATGCTGTGGATGCCGTCAGGAGCACATTGTCTTGCGTGTTGAAGATGGCATCTGCCGCCGCAACCTGGATAGAGCGCAGGCTCTCCCAATCGTGGGAGTAGATGAAATCCTGGATAAACGGGGCATATCGGTCAAAAGCGTTCACGGGGCCTCCTTTCAAAAACGAGCGTTCAAAAGCAGCTGACTATAGGTCGTCGAATTGCAATATCGGCGTTTGCCCAGATAAAACCTGCCAAAATAAACCTGTCCCTTTTTGGCAGGTTAGATGGTGAATTCGGCGAAGTTGCGATCGTCGCCTGCGGTGCCGGTGTCGCCTGTTGCTGCTGCCGGCGCCAGCGCGTCGCCGCCGACGCTTTGCAGCAGCTCGGCTACGTTGGCGTCGGGGTTCTGGCACAGGATATCGAGCAGCTCGATAAAGTCGCGAATAACCTCACGCGGTGTTAGGTGCGTGTCGGCTCCCACACGACCGAACTCGATCTTGAGGAAGTCCACCAAGTCGTTCTCGGTAAGCGTGGGCGTCCAGCCAAAGTAGCCGGCGTGAATTTGCATGAGTTTTTCGATGAGCACCAGTAGCTCCTCGTAGGTGAGCGGCTGCAGGCGGATGATGGGCGCGAGCATGTCCTTAAGGTCCTCGCGCGCAAAGCGACCCTGAGCGAGTCGGCTGCGAAGAGCCTCGTAGGAGAACACGCCGCGGCGGCGGTCTTCGATGGAGGTTGGTGTGCCGCCCATGATCATGCCCAGGTACTGCGCCTTGCCCTGGAGCGTGTCGTTGTACATGGTCAGGATCTTCTCGTAGTTGTATTGGCGCGTGATGGCGTTGGGAATCTTATACAGATTCACGAGCTCGTCGATGAGCACCAGCATGCCCTTGTAGCCGCTGCAGACCAAAAAGCGCGCAATGAGCTTAACGTAGTCGTACCAGTCGTCATCGCTGATGATGGTCGAGGAGCCCAGCTCGGCGCGTGCCTCGCTCTTGGTGCGGTATTCGCCGCGAATCCATTTGGTCACGCGGCTCATGGCCTCTTCGTCGCCCCCGGATGCGGCCATGCGATAGCGGCGGAGCATGCGGGTGAAGTCGAAGCCGTGGACCATCTCCTCGAGCGGGGCAAGCTGGGCATTAACGGCTGACTCGTCGGTATCGGCGCACGAGGCGACCCAGCGATCCAGGATAAGGTTGAGCGCGCCGCCCTCGGGGCGCGTCTTGGTCGATATGTTGCGGACGAGCTCTCGGTAGGTGGCCAGACCCTGCCCCTGACCGCCCTGCAGTCGACGCTCGGGCGAAAGGTCGGCATCGGCGACGACGAAGCCCTCACCCATGGCGTGCGTACGGATGGTTTGGAGCAAAAAGCTCTTGCCGGCGCCGTAGCGACCGACCAGGAAGCGGAAGCTTGCGCCGCCATCGGCGATGAGGCTCAGGTCGGTGAGCAGGGCGCGGATCTCGACCTCGCGTCCCACGGTGATGTAGGGAAGGCCGATGCGCGGGACGACGCCGCCCTTGAGCGAGTTGAGAATGACGGCGGCGACGCGCTTGGGCACACGGGGTGCTGTGGATGTGGTATCACTCATGGTCTAGATATCCTCTCACGTCTGCTTCGTAGTCCTCGATTATCTGCGGTCCCGCCGCGCCGAATTCAATAACGGTGTCGCCCACGAGGTCAAAGAGCGCTTCGTTGATGTTGTCGACAAGCATGTCTTCGCTCTGGCCCGACCTCTCCACAGCCGATGCTGCCTGCGCCGCGTTCTGCTCGAGCAACGCACGAAGATAGTCTTCTGCGGCGTGGGCGAGTGCGGATGCGGTGCCGGCGGACATGGGCGTTGCGGGTGTGGGCTCGGGCGCGAGGAGCGGGGCCACGACACCAAACTGCTCGGTGGAGATGGTCGGCTCGTCAGCCTCATTCTGCTGCGTGGACGCTGCGGCCGGTTCGGCAATCATGTTTGCCGCGGGTTCGGCTTCCGGTTGCCCAGAATCTGCTTCCGCGGCTTCCGTAAGCGCATCGTCCTCGCGCTCCTCGTCGATCAAAAGCGCCTCGCGCGTCTGTGCTGCGGCGTTTCGGATATGCCCCAGCTGGCTCAGGTCGATATCGATCTTGACGGGCTGGTGTGCGGCGTCCCACGAAAGCCATGCCACAATCTCGTCATCGATAATCTTGGCCAGATATTTGGGGACCTTTTCTTCCTTAAGGGGATGGGCGGGGTCCAGCGCCAGGCGCAGGCGTTGGTCGCAGGCGCGCATCATTTCACCGAGCTTGCTGCTCTTTTGCCTACTACCGTGGATACGCATACATTCCCAAAAGCCGTTTTGGCAACGGTAGATATGGATGGGATCCAGGCGGTATTCGCAGTCCTCGTGGCGCTCGGGCGCAAAGAATACGGCCGAGGCAAACATGGTGTAGGGCATGGCCGTCTCCTCCCCAAATAAGCTCGCCACGATGCCGGTCTTTCGGTGCGTGTCATAGTAGCGCGCCATACGGACATACACGGCGCACGCCACGTGGCGCAGATCGCGGTGGTGGCTGCGGTCGAGCCGCGAGTTACTTAGGTTGTACGTGGAGAGGGCGTTGATGGCGGCCATGAGTCGCTCCTCGCGCACCTCATCGGGCGGAAGGGGGAGCGTGGGCTCGGAGGTTTTGCGACGCTTAGGGGTCTGGCCGGACGGTGCCGGCGCTGGCACAAGGTCTCGTGCCGCGTGCCGCAGCTCGATAAGGGCATTATCGAACATGACGGTTTTAGAGTCACGAAGCAGCTTGGGGTCGAGCCCGTGGAACACGGCGTAATCCTGCAGCCACACGCGCGCAAACCGGTCGATGCCGGGCTCAAAGGCGCGGTAGGCATCCCAAAAGGCCTTGATCTTGTTAAAACCCTCGAGCGGATTATCTACGCCAATGCCGCAAATCAGCTCATAGAGATACAGAAAGGCAAAGGATGTAGACGTTTCCTCGACGGTTCCGCGGCGCACTTGGGCACGCCAGGTAAAGTAGCCGCGCAACTGTCGATCGCTCATGGCATTGTAGGTGGGAAAGTACGACTTAAAGGTGCCGTTGTAGGGGCAGTCGTCCTCAAAGTCGGCCATCAGCAGGCCTTGGCGGTAAAAAAGCTCGGCTTCCGAAAGCCAGCGACCCGCGCCGCCTTTGGGGTCATCCTGCCAGCGCGATATCTCGCGCATCTTGCGGTACTGGTCGGGAAGGAAATTCTGCATCTGTCGGCCGGTTTTGAGAATCGGCTCGTCTGCGTAGATTTCGTTTGAGAAGCGGGCGGACTGATGGGTCCGGGCCTCGGCCATAATGCGCTCGATGAGCATCTTGATGTCCTGGTCGGCCACCGCTTCTCCTCTCCTAACGCAGCTTCGGTGACCTCATATCATAGCACAGCATCAAACAGGTGTTCGGGATGCCGCTGCGTTGATAGATTTAGAACAGGAGGGCGTAGATGACGGCGATGACGACGGAGGGGAGCATATTGGCCGTGCGGAAGGTCTGAGGACGGATGAGGTTGACGCCGACGCAGAAGATGAGCATGGAGCCTACGAGCGAAAGGCTGTTGAGGGCTGCTGTGGTCATGATGGGGGAGAGCGCGCCGGCAAACAACGTGATCGTCCCCTGGAACACGGCTACGGGCAGGGCCGAGAAGATGCAGCCGCGTCCGAGCGAGGCCGTCATGGTGCAGACGATGATGCAGTCCAGCGCTCCCTTGAGGGCGAGCGTGGACCAGTCGCCGAGCAGGCCGTCTTGGATTGATCCCACGATAGCCATGGCACCGATACACACGGTGAGTGAAGTCGAGACAAAAGCGTTGGTGAACTCGTTATCGCCCTCACTGCCAGTCTTGCGCTTGAGCCATTCGCCAAGGTTCTCGATGGCGGCTTCCAAGTTGACGGCCTCGCCGATGAGCGAGCCGAGGGCGAACGAGACAATGAGCATGGTGGTGCCGGTGGTCGCCAGCGCTTCCCCATCGATAAGGAGCATCTTTTGCATGGTGCCGCCCAGGCCGATAAACAGGACGCACAGCCCCGATGCTTTCATGAGCGTGTCTTGGATGCGCGGTGTAATGAAGCGGCCGCCCGCTAATCCCAAAAGACCGCCCGCAACTAAAAGCACAACGTTGATGATTGTTCCCAAGCCCGACATGAGCCCTCCTGTATTGATGCCAACGTGGCAATCGTAGCAGAACGAAATGCGAGGCACATCGCGACTCATCTAATACGGTTATATAAGTGGTGTTAGGAATGATGCGCAGCATTTAAGCCTCAGGTGGTTGTCGGGACATAGGGATAGTAGTCAAAGCGCAGTGTCATAAGCCGCTGTGGGGATTCAATAGCCGCGGCGATGATATTGGCATCGCGGGCACGATCAAACCCTTCGAGTTCGATCTGATACGAGACGTCTTGCATAATGTCCAGACGTCGCCAGGCTAGGAGTGTGTCGCCATCGAATTCCAAGGTCTTGCCTCCATCTGGAGCAACGGCGTATAGACGCAGCTTGGCGGTGGTTGCAGGGTCGACAACCGTGACCTTTTTAATTTCGTTTCGAGTATTCTTGGCGCCCAACAAGGTGAGCAGTGTTGGGGCCACGACCTCGCCCGATGGCAAAAAGACGACTTCGATGGATTCGGGAAATGCGATGATGGCCGACTTGCGGACGGGTTGATTGGCGGCGGCAACTTCGATGTCCGCAGCGTCGATGACCTCTGTGTGGTCGAGCGCGGCAAGCACGCAGCAGTTACCTTCATCGATCTCTTGAGGATCAGCAAGCCCCAGACTGTCCGCGAGCTCGGGATCGTTTGGATCGTTAGCGGGCTCATTCGGTGCTTCGAGAGAAGCTGGGATGCCGTTTGTCGGCGACGGCGTGTCGCCCGCACCTGCTTCTTTGTCCGCGCTCTCTTCTTGTATGGTTGCGTTGATGGGTTCGTCGTTTGAGGGGAGCGTCTTGGCGTCAAGCGCGGAGGGAAGAATTCCGATGGCTCCGGATCCGTTCCACTCCATTTCGAGAAGCGCCGGGTCGGCAAGAATGCGTTGCCTGCTTTGCGCGTGGGCATCGATTTCAATAGGGCCTGTCTCTATCCCTCGTGTAAGGCTGAGTGATCCGGCTGGCTTCTCGAAATGAGCGTCTGTGTCTTTGGTGCTGACGGCGTAGAACAGCAGGGACGCTTCTCCCGCCGCGATGGCATCGGTGTCGGCTTTGGTCAGTCGCAACGATGTCGTGAATGAGAGGGTGGGCTGCACATCGTCTGCATTCGCGGCGGCGCAGCCCAGACATATACCGCCTCCTTTCTCGAAAAACGTACCGTCGAAGGCGACCTTCGCTCCGTTCGCCGAGTCATCGACCGAAGCGATGTCGATGCGCAGCTCTAAATTGCATGGATCGCCATCCGCATCGAGCACAACCGAGCGCCACATGCAGACGGCGCACCCCGCCTGGGAGCCGTTTGCCTTGTTCGAACGCTTGATATCCACGACTATCGAGCCGTCCGTATTACGACGAAGGCATCCCGAGGTTGAGATTGCGGCCTGTGCGATCGAAAAACGCTCGCACGCAATGGCGCTCGACGGATTTGGTGCGGAACTTAGGGCTGCTGGTAAGGAGTCCGCCATGGCGGGAGTCGCCCAAGCGGCGACAGGCGTTCCGGTTGCGAGCGCGCCGCAGAGTGCGACGACGGGCAAAAGGTTCTTCGATGCCATGGGGTCTCCTTAGCTAATTTAGTGCGGCCTGTCCATGTTTTGTTTCTGGCTGCGTTTGATGTGCAGACCGAGGCCGGCGGTTCCTGCGCCTGCTGCTGTGGCGCCTGCTGCCAAGAGCCATCGTCTGTCGCCTGTCTGCGCCAACGGTTCCTCGCGGTCGCCGCGGTCGAGCTCCGAGAGGTCGACCGTTACTTGCGTGGCGGCCTGCGCCTGTTCTTGCTGGGCAAAGGCCATGGCTGGCCCAAACGCTAGGATGCTGACGGCGGCGGCCAGGGCGACGGCCTTATGCCGTGTGCGCACCGGGCTCGACCGTCCAGGTGATCGTTGCAACCTGATCGCCTTCGCCGGTTACGTGGAAGATGTCGCGCGTGACGCGGGCGACGTTTCCGCTTGTCTTGAGCTTGATTTTGTCCGTGCCGCCGGCAATGCCCTGGTAGCCCATGTCGAAGGCTGCATTCTTGGAAAGATCGAGGCCCGTCCCCTGCATTGCGGCGCTGGCGTTCTGGAGTGCGCCGTCGGGGCCGACCTTAAAGTCGATGGAGTTCTGCGCGGTTCCGGCCTTGGCGTCGGCGGCAATGGTCCAGGTGTTCATGGCGTCGATCTTCATGTTGGTGACATGGATGCCGTAGGCCGAATGATTGTCGATGGTGGTCGCGTCTTCTGAGGGGCCCTGAAGCGTGCCGTCGGCCTTGGCGACGAAGGGAATAACCGTCGGAACTTTGAACTCAACGTTGTCGATCTCGGTCCTGACCATTACTTTCGTGGTTCCAACGCGCCCGGCTGCCATAGCTGGCGTCGGGGCGGCGCCCATTGCGAGCGCGAGCGCGAGCCCTGCGCCCACGACGAGCGCTCTGGCTCCGTTCATGTTCCTGGTGATGTCCATGGTCGTTCCTTTCTATTCGCCGCGGGCCGTCCCCGCGATGATTGGACGAATGCTGGTGAATTGCGTGCGGTGCCGCGTCGGCTGAAAAAGCTAGTTCTCGGTTTGCTCAACCCGTACCTTGACACGTGTCGGATTGCCGTGGCTGTCGAGGGTCTTGGCATCGAGTGCCTGGATCTCGATGTACGCCTCGCCTTCTTTGATGTCGCCGGCGGGGCACGTCTCGATTGTCTTGCCGGTCTCGACCACACCGGATTCGTACATGGTCTCGTCGTTTTGGATGACGCGGAATCGCTGGGGAAATTTATTGTCTTGGACGTTTTGCACGTTGACGCGCAGCTTGCCGTCCTCCTGTAGCTGAGCGACCGGCGCGACCGAAATCGTCATCATGTTGTCGCGGACGATGGCGTCGAGCTCATCTTGGATTTCCCGGCGCGATTTACCCTCTGCCGTCGTGACTGAGGCGCCCGCTTCGGGCACGGGCTGCGACTGCCAGGCGTATAGCCCTACGGCGACAAGGGCGCAGACGATAGCCAGGCAGACAACGACGAGTTTCTTGCGACGCCCCAGTCCTGCAAGACGGGGCGGCTTCTTCGCACTCATGCGGCGTCCTTGGTGGTGTAGACACGTGCGAACGTGGACGGGTCCGCTCCAAAGAGCATGTGAAGCATCAGGCGGCGCGAGTAGATGAGCTCGTCGAAGTCGTGAGGGAGCTCGATGTCGTGGATACGCGCGATGTGGTGGGCGAGCGCCGAGAACGACTCGGGGTCGCAGATGACATCGGTGGTGACGTGGTAGACCGCCGTATCGGGGAACGCCTCTTCGTCGAAAGGCAGGAGATAGGGATCGTCGTCGACCTCGATGGCGACGCCGTACTGGGGCCAGTAATATGCCATGGGAACCTCCCTGCTTCTGGGGCCAAAACTTCTATCGGTTTTGGCTGTCGACGCCGACCGTATCAGCCGCTACTTGACCAATTTCTGACCAAATGCTTGACGGATTGGCGTCTCCGCAGGAAACCTTGCCGCTCGCCGAATTGCACGAACGTAAAAATCGCCAATTATGGAGACGGTCTCGAACACGTCGACGAAACGATGCGGTAACATCTCCCTGCAAACACTGTAGTTAGCTAAAGGGGGAGTTCGCGTGTCTGCAACCATCAAACCCTTCACCGACGAGTTCGAAGAGTATGGCCGCGATGAATCTCGCGCATCGGGCGAAGCATCGAGCATCTCGTTTCCGACAACGGAAGACGAGGTCCGTGCCATTTTGGAAACGCTCCATGCCGAGCGTGTCCCGGTAACGGTTCAGGGCGCCCGAACCGGCCTTGCCGCCGGCGCCGTGCCCCACGGCGGGCATATCCTCAATACTTCCCGTATGAATCGCTATTTGGGCCTTCGCCGCGATGAACAAGGCCAATTTCTGCTGCGCGTGGAGCCGGGCGTTGTGCTCTCGGAGCTGCGTAAGCAGCTGAGCAAGAAGGTACTGCCGACCGCTGGTTGGGACCAGGCATCGCTTGAGGCCTACGAGGAGTTCCAAGAGGCTCCCGAGCAGTTTTTTCCCACCGATCCCACCGAGGCATCTGCCTGTCTGGGTGGCATGGCGGCATGCAACGCCTCCGGCGCCCGCAGCTACGCTTACGGCCCCATGCGCCCGCATATCACGGGACTCCACGTCGCGCTGGCTGATGGCGATTTGCTTGAGCTTCAGCGCGGCGAGGCTTTTGCCCAGGGCCGCCACCTGTCGCTCGTGACGGCAGAGGGCCGTACGCTCGAGCTCGATCTTCCCGGCTATACCATGCCCGAGACAAAAAATGCCTCAGGCTATTTCGTTGCGGACGATATGGACGCCATCGACCTCTTTATCGGCGCGTGCGGCACGCTCGGCGTTATCACCGAGCTCGAGATTGCCCTGCAGGCGGCGCCTGCGGTCGTTTGGGGTGTGAGTTGCTTTTTCGATAGCGAGGACAAGGCGGTGTCCTTTACCGATTCCGTGCGCCCTGTCCTGTCCCATGCGGCTGCCATCGAGTACTTCGATGCTGGCGCCCTGGATATTCTACGTCGCCAGCGCGAGCAGTCGACGGCGTTTGCCTCGCTGCCGGCGCTCGACAAAGAGGCCAAGGTATGTGTCTACGTGGAGCTCGATTGCGATGACGAGGCGCAGGCGACCGAGGAGCTGTACCACTTGGGATGGGTGCTGGAGCTTGCGGGCGGCCGCGACGATGCGACATGGGTCGTCCGCAACGAAGTCGATCGCGAGTGCCAGCGGTTCTTCCGCCACGCGGTGCCCGAGAGCGTCAACATGCTCATTGACGAGCGTCGCCGCACCGACCCCACCATTACCAAGCTGGGGTCGGATATGTCGGTGCCCAACGCGCGCCTGGCCGATGTCATCGCCCTTTATCGCCGCACGTTGGCCGAAAGTGGGCTTGAATCTGCCGCCTGGGGGCACATCGGTAACAACCATCTGCATGTGAACATCCTGCCGCGCGATGCGCAGGATTATCGCCGCGGCGGAGAACTCTTTGCCCAGTGGGCTTCCGAGGTCACGGCCATGGGCGGCGCCGTCTCCGCAGAACACGGCGTCGGCAAGATCAAGGCGGGCTTCTTGGAGACGATGTACGGTCACGAGGCCATGGTCGAGTCGGCGCGGCTCAAGCTCCAGCTCGATCCCGACGGGCAGCTGGGTCGCGGCAACCTGTTTTCGGAGAAGCTCTTGGATGAGCTCGTCCAGAAAGGGGGCGCGTGAAGATGAGCGATTTCCATATGGTGGTGTGCGTCAAGGCCGTGCCGGGCAGCACCGAGGTCAAGATGGACTCCAAGACCAATACCATCGTGCGCGATGGCAAGCAGGCGGTCATTAATCCCTTTGATGCGAGCGCTTTGGAATGCGCGCTGGCGCTGAAAGACGACTTTATCGGCTTTGGCATGGACGTGCGCGTAACGGTGGTGTCGATGGGCATCCCCGCGACCGAGTCGCTGCTGCGCGACTGCATCGCCCGCGGTGCCGACGACGCGCTGCTGCTGACCGATCGCGCCTTTGCGGGCGCCGATACCCTAGCCACCACCTATGCCCTCAAATGCGGCATCGAGGCACTCGATGAGGACTTTGACCTGCTCATCTGCGGCAAGATGGCAGTGGACGGCGATACGGCCCAGATCGGCCCCGAGCTGGCCGGCGCCTTTGGGGTCCCCTGCGTGACCGACGTGAGCTGCGTGCAGAGCGCGGGCTTTACGACCTGTGGCTCGCTGGCGCTCGTTCACGGATGCGATGCCGGCGAGGAGACGGTGTACCTTGAGATGCCGTGCGCGATGACGACTGCCAAGGAGATTGGCCAGTTGCGTATGCCGAGTATTGCCGGTATCCGCGCGGCGGAGGAGGCGGACGTGCGCGTGGTCAGTGCCGCCGACGTGAACGCCGACCCCGCGCGTTGCGGTCTTGCCGGGTCGCCGACACAGGTCGTGCGCTCGTTTGTGCCCGACCGTGACCAAACGTGCGAGGCCGTTGACGGAACGGCGTCCGAGCAGGCGGCAAAACTTGCCAAGATCATCGAGGGGATGGCATAGATGAGCGGACTGATTATCGATAGCGAAGCCTGTATCGGCTGCGGTCGCTGCGTTCGCGCCTGCGCCTCGGGCGGCATTGTGGTGGAGGGCGAGCGTCCCAACCGATGCGCCCGCGTAACCGACGGCTGTATCCTATGCGGTGGGTGCGTCGACGCCTGCCCTGTCAACGCTATCTCGATCGAGTGTGACGAGGCCGCTGGTGCGGTGGACCTTGATGCATATCGAGACATTTGGGTATTCGCGCAGACCGACGAGCACGATACGGTGACTCCCGTTGCCTATGAGCTTATGGGCAAGGGGCGCGAGCTTGCCGATGCTCGCGGCTGCCGTCTGGTGGCACTGGTCGGCATGAGCCCCGAGGGCTCGCTCGGGGACCTGGAGCATCTGGTTTGCGCGGGCGCCGACGAAGTCCTGGCCTGTCGCGACGAGCGCCTGCGCCAAAACGATGCGGAGGTCTACGCCCGCTTGATCTGCGATTTGGTAGCCGAACGCAAACCCGAGGCCATCCTATACGGTGCGACCGCTTTTGGTCGCGAACTGGCACCCGGCGTTGCCGTGCGTTTGCAGACGGGCCTTACGGCTGACTGCACCGTACTTTCGATGGATACGGAGACGGGACTGCTGCAACAGACGCGTCCGGCGTTTGGCGGCAACCTGATGGCCACCATCATTTGCCCCAACCACCGTCCGCAGATGGCAACGGTGCGCCCCGGTATCTTTAAGGCTCCCGACTTCGACTACGGCCGCTCTGGCACGATCACCCAGATATCGCTTGCGGATGATGCTAAGGCTCGTGTCGAGATCTCGATTCCCGCCGAGGAGTGGGGACAGCAGCCCTCGATCGCCAATGCCGAGCGCCTGGTCGTGGTGGGTCGCGGCATTGGTTCCAAGAAAAACCTGCCGTTGATGCGAAGGCTCGCCGAGGCTCTGGGTGCCGAGCTTGGTTGCACGCGTCCCGTCGTGGAGGCGGGTTGGCTGGAGTATCGCCACCAGATTGGCCAGACGGGCGTATCGGTTTCGCCCAGGCTTCTCGTGAGTATCGGTGTTTCGGGCGCCATCCAGCATCTTGCCGGCATCGGTGGGGCGGAGTGCATCATCGCCATCAACGAGGACCCGGATGCCCCCATTTTCGGTGCTGCCCAGTACAAGGTTGTTGGGGATGCCGTCGAGGTCGTCGAGGAGCTGCTGGCCCAGCTTGAGCGCTAGGCGCGCGCCAGCCAGTCGCGCATCTCGTCCTTTAGGCGGCTCCAAGTTGCCTGCGTGGCGGGGTCGGTAAAGGGCCGCGTAATGCCAAAGGGCGCGTCGAGCAGGCGGTGGATATCGCCCTGTTCGCGCGCCAGCGCGCGGCTTGCTGGATAGACGAGCTCAAACATAAAGCAGATAAGCCCCACCAAGAAGTCGGCGGGCTCATCGCGCTCATCGCGTGCGACGCAGCGGTGCTCGTCAAAGGCGGCAAGTGTCGGCGACGAGAAACGGCTGCCGAGAAACGTCTTCTCGTCCACCTTGAGGATAGTGTCGACAGTGCTGTCGGCGATGGTGCGCATAATGTCGATCTTGTCGCCATCGCGCACGATATCGCAGAAGCTCCGCGTGCGCTCGTCGAGCTGCGCGGGTAGACGGAAATCGCTGTGATAGGCAATGCTCGCTCGGATGAGCTCATCTTCTGCCGGGTCATCGATAAAGTCGCGGATGCTCGTTACGGCGGGTGCATCGGCGGGATTCTCGCCAAAGAGGACCTCGATGCCCAGCGCCGCATGGCTCATGCTCTCGGCGTCCTTAAAGGTGTCCCAGCGTCGCAGCTGCTCAAAGCGGCCCATATCGTGTAGCAGGCCGCAAAGCCATGCCAGGTCAATATCTTCTGACGACCAGCCCTGCTCGCGCGCTACGGCATCGCATGCCTCGGCCACGTGGTACGTATGCTCGATTTTGAGCGCGATGCGTGGGTTGGTGGCGTCGTAGGCGTCGGTGTAGCTTTTGAAGGCCGCGCGCGCCCGGTCTCGATCGATAGCTGTCATAATGACTTCCTAAAAAGTTGTGTCTTTCGATCCGGTGGCAATTGTAGGTGAACTCGGTTGCTGCCGGATGATGATTCTGCCGTGTCGCTACATGCGGCTCGGAGACCTTGTCAGGATGAGAAACGTATGGTGCTCAAAATCGTTAGAACCGTCTGGCCAGTGATGCTTACCTATGTTGCAATAGGCGCGCCGTGCGGAATGATCATGGGGCAGACGGGAATGGAGCCCTGGATGGTCTTTGCTCTAAGCAGTACGTTTGTGACGGGCAGCGGCCAGTTTATGATCTGCAACCTGTGGCTGGCGGGTGTGCCTGCAGCATCGATCGTCGCGAGCGTCGCCGCAATCTCCTCGCGCTTTGCGCTTTACTCGGCATCGATCGCACCGCATCTGAGGGGTGCCTCGAAGCGTCAGACGCTGGCTGTTGCCGCGACACTTACCGAGGAGGCATATGGCATCTCGCTTGCCAAGTTGGTTGAAGGGGAGGATTGGGGCCCGCGCGAGTCCTTTGTGCTCAACGTAATCCTCATCGCAACATGGGGCGTTTCGTGTACGATGGGCGCCATCGTCGGCGCCGTTGTCGATGTTCCCACCGCCATTGCAGCCTTTGTCTGCACCTCGCTCTTTATCTGCCTGCTCTTTTCGCAGCGGCTGTCGCGCGGTAACGTTGTCGCGGCGGTTTCGGGCGCGGTGTCCGTCGCCGTATGCAAGTTCTTGGGCCTCGCGAATATTGCCGTGCCGGCAAGCGTCGTGGTCGGCATTGCCATTGCGCTGGCGTGCGATGCTGTATTTGACGGAAGAGGTGCCCGCGATGCCCGCTAACGAGTTCTTGGTTCTGTGGCTGTCGTCGTGGGCTGCTATCGCGTTCTTTCGCATCGCGCCGGCGTTCGCCTTGCGCGGGCGGACCCTGTCGCCCCGCATTACCGAGGCCCTGGGCTATATCCCGCCCGCTGCCTTTGCCGCGCTGGTCGCCAACGACTTGGTGAGCCCCGGCGCGTTCGACGCGGGACTCTGGCCTGCCTTGGTTCCCTGGATTGCGGCCACCGGCGTCGTGGCGGTGGCAATCAAGACAAAGTCGATGTTGTGGTGCTGCGTTTCGGGCATCGTGTTCTATATCGTTTTGAGCCTCGTATAGGAGCAGGACGCGTTATCGTCCCGGCCTAACGAATCGAATTTCTCACCGAGGCGGTCTGCTTCTTCTGGTACCATGGTCAAACTTTACTGTAGCAAAGCGTGACGTGGGCTTTTGTTCTGCGTCAGCGGAAATGGGGGTTTCATGGCACAGGAAGCGACCGCCAGCGAGCAAAAGAAATTCAAGGTACCGCGCATCCCGGGCGACATCATGATCTATCCGATGATCGTCGGCCTTTTGCTCAATACCTTCTGCCCGCAGGTCTTTGAGGTCGGCGGCTTCTTTACGGCTGCCTGCCGCGGC
>CABRZN010000045.1 GCA_902475445.1 uncultured Collinsella sp. | reverse complement strand
CGACATGGGGCCTCTTCGCCTTTGAGCCACGCGTTGCCGCCCGACTCCATGGCGCGACGCACACGCTCGGGGTCACTCGTCACACAATGGGCATCGTTGCCCCAAAAGTCATCGCCCAGGCTGTAGACTTTTAGAAATGTATCGTCGGTCTCTTGCTCCAGATAGTCGGCCAAACGCATCAGAGCATCGTTGTCGATTGCGCGCGAGGCGACTACTTCGCCGTCGACAAACATCACCTGGCCGTTACAGAACGCACCGGTCGAAAAACACTCGGAACGGTTTTTGAACATCCAGCCCATCGCGGACGGCTGACGACCCGAAACCGGCCCAAAGTGCAAACCCGCCGCCTGCATGGCATGAATACCCTCAATGGCGTAATCGCTGGCGCCGTCATGCCCGGCTGGAATCAGTGTATCGTCCATATCGGTCAGCACAAGTTTGATCATAAGGTCCCCTCGGTCATTCTTTATCCCGTCTATTGTAACGACCTGCCAATAAGGGACAGGTTTATTTTGGCAGGTTTTATCTGGGAAAATGCAGCGCCCCTGTTGCCACCTGCCAAAATAAACCTGTCCCATATTGGCAGGTGCGCTAGTATAGGGAACAACAGATTCGATGCGGGAGTGCCGGCGGTGCAAACCACAAGGCTGAGAGGGCATAGGGCCCAATCCTTTGAACCTGTCAGTTAATGCTGGCGTAGGGAGCATGCCGCCTTTACAGGGGCGCTGTCTATGCACAGCGCCCCTTTTCTATGCCAAGGAGGCATGTGCAGTGATTGATTCGGAACAGCTTAAGCAACATATGGTCAAGGCCGTAGAGGAGATTCGAGCCACCAATCCGATGGCCGGCTCCATCACCAACACGGTGACGATCGACTTTGTCGCCAACGCGCAGCTCGCCGTGGGCGGTTCGGCCGCCATGGTCTATCTGCCCGACGAGGGCGAGGCGCTCGTTGCCGGCGGCGGCGCCATCTATCTCAACATGGGCACGCTCTTCCCCATCTACGAGCAGACGATTCCCCGCGCGGCCAAGGCGGCACACGACGCCGGCAAGCCCTGGGTGCTCGATCCGGTGGGTCTGGGCATCGGTAGCCTGCGCACCCAGCTGGTAAACGAGCTCAAGCAGTACAAGCCCGCCATCGTACGCGGCAACGCCTCCGAGATCATCGCACTCTCCGGCCTGTGGGGTCTTGAGGGCGAGTCGGCCGATCTGAGCCGCGTACGTGGTGTCGATACCACCGACACGGTCGACGCCGCCCGCGATGCCGCCGTGGCGCTCGCTCGCTACACCGGCGGCGCCGTTGTGGTCTCGGGCGAAGTCGACCTGATTACCGACGGCACGACCGTGGCCAAATCCCACGGCGGCAGCCCGCTCATGTCCAAGATCACCGGCTGCGGTTGCTCGCAGGGCGGCGTGCTGGCCGTGTACGCCTGTGCTACCGATCCGTTTACGGCAGCAGTCTGCGGCACCGCCGTCTACAACGTTGCCGGCACGCGTGCCGCCGCCGTCGCCGATGCCCCGGCAAGCTTTAAGGTCGCCTTTATCGACGAGCTCTATCGCGCAACCGCCCAGGACATCGCCGATAACCAACTCGAGCTCGAGGAGGCATAAGCCATGTCCGAGCCCGCAACCAATGCCGGCATGAACACGCTCGTCGCCGTGGCCATCGCCCCGTGCGGCACCGGCGATGAACTGTCCGCCGAGGTCGCCGAGGTCGTGCGCGTCATTCGCGAGAGCGGTCTTCCCAACCGCACCACCTCGATGTTCACCGAGATCGAGGGCAACTGGGACGAGGTCATGCAGGTCGTGCGCGACGCGACCTTTGTGTTGGCGAGCAAGGGCATCCGCACCGAAGTCGTGCTCAAAGCCGATATTCGACCCGGATTTACCGACACCATGACCGGCAAACTCGAGCGCATGGAAGCGCAGATCAAAAAGCAGGAGGAAGCACGATGAGCATCCGCGACAACCTTGATATCTCGGCCTATCTGGTGCTCGGCCCCGAAAACACCCTCGGACGCCCCGTGGGCGATGTGGTGGCCCAGGCGCTCGACGCCGGCTTTACCTGCATTCAGGTGCGCTCCAAGGTGGCAAGCGCCCGCGAGATCATTGCGCTGACCGGCGACGCCGCGCAGGCAATCGCACAGGCCGGCAAGACCGGTCAGGTCGCCTTGCTGATCGATGACCGTCTGGACTGTGTGCTTGCCGCGCGCGAGCAGGGCATTGCCGTCGATGGCGTGCACGTAGGCCAGAGCGACATTCCCGTCGAGGTCTGCCGCAGGCTGCTGGGCCCCGATGCCATTGTGGGCCTTTCGGCCCGTTGCGAGGAGATGCTCGAGTACGTCAAGACCGCCGACATGAGCCTGGTCGACTACCTGGGCATCGGCCCGCTCCACGAGACCGAGACCAAGCGCGACTGCGGACGCGCGGCCGACGGCTCTATCATCACCAAGAGCTTTGAGGACCTTGCCGCACTCCACGCGGCAAGCCCCGTGCCCATCGTGGTGGGCGGCGGCGTTAAGACGGCCGACTTGCCGCAGCTTAAGGCCACCGGCGTCGACGGCTTCTTTGTGGTAAGCGCCGTCTGCAGCGCCGACGACCCCCATGCCGCAGCCAAGGAGCTTGTCGACACCTGGCAGCAGGCATAGGCATAGGCCGAACAGCTGATTCGCAGCCTCATATCTTCAGCAATGGAAAGCACATCCCAGTTTGGGCCTCCATTCCGGGATGCGCTTTCCGTATGCGACCCTTACACCGCCAGATACGCTTCCAACGCCGGCAAAGTCGCCTCTGCATCGTGGCGGCCGACCTGGTAGATGCGCTCGAGCTCATCCGGTTCGCGGCACAGCGACGGCACCTTCACCGATTCGCTCGGCCGCACCACAAAGATTTCCCCGGCAGCCTCTCGACGTGCCAGGTCATCGAGCGTGGCATTGTAGACCTCATGCCGATGCTCAAGCGCTGCAACAAACTCCGGATAGTGACGGAACACGCGCCGCAGCATGGGCATCACGCTGTTGGGCTGCTTCACAAAGCCCGCCGGCTGCGTGAGTACCACGATATTGCGGTCATATTCCTGCGCAAACAGCCATGCGCTGGGAATAGAATCAGCCACGCCACCATCCAGATACTTATGCCCGTCAATAGCAACGGGACGCGTCGCCACAGGAATGGCAGACGACGCCCGGATCCACTCGATATCGCGCTCGTCGCCATACGGTAGATCGTGGTAGACGGCCTTGCCCGTCTCGATATCGGTACACACGCACGTAAATCGCATGGGGCAGGCGCGATACGCCTCCAAGTCGATGGGATCGCGCTCGATAGGCACCTCGTGATAGGCAAAATCGGCATTGAACATATCGCCGGTTCGCAGCCAGCTGGTCACGCTCGCATAGCGCTTGTCGGCGCAATAGGCCTTGTTGTAACGAATGGCACGGCCGATCTGGCGCGATTTAAAGTTGTAGCCAAACGCCGCGCCCGCCGAGACACCCACCATATGGTCGCAGGTCAAACCGCGCTCCATCCAAACGTCGAGCACGCCCGCCGTATACATACCGCGGTAGCCGCCTCCCTCGAGCGCAAGCCCCACCGTGCGCGTCGTATCCGGCTGTGCCATGTGACCATCTCCGTTCCTGCGTTTTAAAACGGGACAAGTATACCCGTCAACATATATCGACTCAGTCGCATTTTTCATGCGCACCCAGGCGTTGCCGTTTGGCGAATAATAGCCGCCCACAGCATGTGCGCCCATATATAATTGTGTACTGTTGTCTATACTACTCAGCTGTTATCAACAGCGAACATTAGCCGGCAAAGTAACTCAACAACGCAGCAAGGCGGGGGCCTGGATACACGCAAGGCGCCGAGCAACGACGCGTGTACACTACGAGCTCGCCCGACGCCATCCGCCCCGACCTCAGAAAGCCGCTTACAACATGGACACCGCCAGCAATTACACCGAAACGCTCGAAAAGACCGTCCGTGACCTTCTCGAGCGTCAGGATGATCTGATTAGGACGGCCTTTACCGACCAGCTCACCGGACTTGGCAACCGCGGCGGCTTTGCCCGTTCCCTAGAGGAAATCTGGGAGCAGGAACTGCCCGTGACCATGGCGTTTATCGACATCGATAACCTTAAGCACTGCAACGACGTCTTTGGGCATGACGAGGGCAACCGCTATATCTTGCAGGTAAGTCTCTATCTCAAGCTGTATATGAAAGTGGACGAGGCGGCGTTTCGCATAGGCGGCGACGAGTTTGCCATCCTGTCTACGATTGCGACCGAGGACGACCTCGCCGAGCGCCTGGAACACTGCCGAACGGTCCTACTCAAAAACAACGATTCCGAGATGCCTCACTCGTTTAGCTACGGAGTGTCGCACGCCGACCCCGCCCTGGGTGAAGTCTCCAATCGCATGACACTCGATGCCGACCATCGCATGTACGACTACAAGCTACGCCATGCCATGCATCTTGATCGACGCAATATCGCGCAAGTCCACACCGACGACTTCGAAATAAGCGATCGCGTTTTTGACGCCTTTTCGATGCTCAACGAAGGCCGTTATTGCTTTATCGAGAACTTGGAAAACATCGCACCCTATGGTCACAAGGCGCCCTGCGCGATCTCGGTCTTCCTTCTGAGCATGTAGACAACTGCCACGATTACTGGAAAACGCGCGTCCACCCCGATGACCTTGAGGCCTACATCAACGACATCGACCAAATCTATAATGGCTCCAAACACCGCCGCGTCATGCAGTACCGCATGCGCAATGCCGCGGGCGACTACGTCCTCTGCCGCGCTCGCGGGTTTCGCATCGACGGCGACGGAAATACCCCCTCGCTCTATGTCGGCGAACTTGTTAACCACTCACTCGCCGAGACCGTCGACGCCGCCACGGGCCTCGGAACGCAGCGTATGCTGATCAACGCTATCGATGCCTGCCGTCGCGACCGTTGCGAGACGGGGCTTATAGCGGTCCGCGTTTGTGGCACGGCAAAGTTCAACGAGCTCTACGGGGCCGAGGCTGTCGACAACATGCTCGCCGAATACGCAGGCCGCATGCTATCGATCACCCGCGGCAGAAGTCGCGTCTTCCGCTCGCGAAACGCCCAGTTCGTCGTGCTCAGCAACGATCTGGACCACGAGGCATTCGAGCAACTGACCCATCATCTTAAAGAGGCCGTTTTCGCTCCTGTTCGAATCGCGAACGACACCATTACCCCCGTCTGTCTTGTCGTCCCGGTCTTTTACGAGCGCTTAATCAATCAAGCGACCGCTGTTTTAGGCGAACTCGACCGTCGTCTTCGCGCCGCCGGCGGGCTTGCACCCAACGACAGCCTCCCCATACCCGAGATTGAGCGTAAAAGCGCCGTCGCCGAACGCATCGATACGCTCACGGGCCTCTATCGACCCAGCGAGTTTATGCGGCGTGCCAACGCATTTCTTAAGACAAGGCGCGACGCCGCTTGGTGTATCGCCACCGTCGACATGGGTCATATGCGACTGTTCAACGAATGGCACGGACAGGCCGAGGGCGACCGCGTGCTCGCCGATGTGGGCACGGTCCTCAAAGACATCGAGAATGCCGAGATGGGCGTCGCAGGATACTGGGGCCAAGACGACTTTTGCATTCTCATCCCCTTTGAGCACAACACCGTCCATCAAATCTATAACCGCGTTCGCGCCGCCGTGGCCAAGCATGATGACGGCGTGGGTTTCTGGCCGTCCATGGGCGTTTGCCCCATCGACCCCAACGAGGAAATCACCATCGACGCGCAGGCCAAGGCCATGTTTACCAATCGGCGCGCCAAAAACGATTTTAAGGATCGCATCGCCGTCTTTCGCCCCGAGGAATACAAGCGCGAGGTGGCGTTTCACCGCACCCTCACCGAGTTCCAGTATGCGCTCTCAAACGACCGCATCACCTACTACCTGCAGCCCCAGGTTGATATGGAAACCGGCGAGATCATTGGCGCCGAAGCACTCACCCGCTGGATTGACAAGGACGGCTCTCTCATTTCGCCCGCAACGTTTATCCCCGCACTCGAGGAAAGCGGCTTTGTGGTGACGCTCGACAAGTACATTTGGCAGGGTGTCGCCTCGTGGCTGCGCGGGCGCATCGATCGAGGACTTCGCGTGGTTCCGGTCTCGCTTAATGTGTCGCGCGTGGATATCCTTGCCTGCGACGTTGCCGAACATATGGGGGCGCTCGCCGCCCAATACAACCTACCGCCCGAGCTCATGCGTATCGAGATCACCGAGACGGCTTATACGGGGGAGTCCGAGGCCGTGGACAAACTGACAGCCGACCTGCACACCCGCGGCTTCTCGACCTATATGGACGATTTTGGCACCGGCCAGTTCACGCTCGCGATGCTCAAGAACGTCAACGTCGACGTCATCAAGCTCGACCGCACCTTTGTGCCCACCGACCGCGATCAAGGCCGCAGCGCGCAGATCGTGTCATCGATGCTCGAGATGGCGCAGTCGCTCCATCTGCCCGTCGTAGTCGAAGGCGTCGAGACAAATGAGCAGGCAAACATACTACGCCACATGGGCGCCCGCTACGCTCAGGGCTTCCTCTACTACCGCCCCATGCCGGCGAATGATTTTGAGGCATTGCTCGATGGTGGCAAAAACAACTGATACGCTCGCGCGCAAAACACCACCGCCGAAGGGGACATTTGTCTCCATTAGCTAACTTATATCCCCAATTCAAACCGAATTGGGGATATGATACAAACCGTTGTTCTGCCCAAGGAGGTTATTCATCATGAACGAGTCATATCGCTTGGGCGAGCAATCGATTATTGCCTATCTTCAGCGACTTGCGAATGGTGTCTCGACCGCCGAACTCGATGTTTCCGTGCTGCCTGCTGAGCTACGCGCCGTTGGTGAGCAACTGCAAAAGACGCATGCCATCCTGCAACAAGAGCGCCAGCTGCTTGAGTGCAACGCCTATATCGATCCGCTCACCAACTTGGACAACCGTGGCGGACTCGACCGTCACGTCGAGCAGCTCTGGCGCAAAGGCGACCCCTTCACCTGCGCCTATATTGACATCGACCATCTCAAGCATTGCAATGATAGGTTTGGCCACGCCGAAGGCAATCGCTATATTCTGAGCATCTGTCGCACGCTCTCCGAAACCATGGAGCACGATGAGATACTGTTCCGTATCGGTGGAGACGAGTTTGTGCTTATCTCGCTCTCTGCAAACGAGACTGAACTCGAGCAGCGCTTGGAGCAGGTACGTGCCGGGCTGATCGAGGCGAGCTCAGGTGGCAAGGCGCCCATGATCGCTAGCTTTAGCTTTGGCTGCTCGCGCGTCAATCCACTTGCCGGCGACACGCGTCGCCAGATGACGATGGATGCCGATCGCAAGATGTATCGCTATAAGCTTATGCATCGTGTGCAGCAACCGAAAGACAATGACGCGCCGCCACACCCAATTGCCGAGCAGCTTCCGTGCAACGACCGCGTATTCCAAGCGATCTCTATGAGCTCCGAGACGCGCTATCCGTTTATCCTCAATCTCGATACGGGCGAATCACAATGGTCGGTTAATGCCGTACGCGATTTTGACCTGCCCTCCCAGCACCCTTTTAACTCACTCGACATGTGGCTTGCCCGCGTTCACCCCGAGGACCGCGACAACGTACGCGCCGAGCTCGACATGGTGATAAACGGTACGTGGCACTTCCACTACATGCAGTATCGCGTGATGGATGCCACCGAAGCATACGTGCTTTGCGACTGCACGGGCTACCGCTTGGACGGCACCGATACCGAGCCCAACATGTACGTGGGCATGATTATCAACCGCAGCTTGGCAGATACGACCGATTCCGTGACCGGCCTGGGCGACATCCACGCCCTGGTCAACGCCATTGGCGAAATGCGTCGCGTCGCGCGCAAGGCGGGCTTGGTCGCCATTAAAATCGACGATATCGCTCAGGTCAATGCCCGCTTTGGCTTTGATGCAGGCGACCGCGTTTTGGCGGAGAGCGCCGCCTGCCTCATGGATTGTTCGCGCGGTAAGGGTCGTCTGTTCCGCTCGACCGGACCGATGTTCGTGGCGCTTTTCGACGAATTCGATCCCGAAGAGACCGACGCGATCGCAAAGGAAATCGAGCGGTTCCTGGGCTCTCCCGTGCTCTTTGGCTCGTTTGAATATCAGCCGCCCCTTCGCGTGGCCACGCTTCATCTGGATACCGTCGACCGACAGCCCGTTTCCATTTTGAACGAGCTCAAAGTGTTGCTCGGGAAAGCCGTGCAGGTGCCAGGTACCAAACTGGATTAGCACCACGCCCGCACCGCCTCCCCCATCGTGCGATAATCCTCTGCAGAAGTCACCAACAGCAGAGGGAGTTTGTGATGAAGGTTCTTTTGGTCAATGGCAGCCCCAAGGCAAACGGCAACACCGCTCGCGCGCTCGCCGAAGTCGCCGAGCAACTTAAAGCCGAGGGCATCGACAGCGAGGTATTCCAACTGGGCGCCAAGCCCATCCGCGACTGCATCGGCTGCGGTCAGTGCGGCAAGCTTGGCGGTCGCTGCACCTTTGACGACGACGTGGTGAACGAGCTCATCGCTGCCGCCGAGCAGGCAGACGGTTTTGTCTTTGGCTCCCCCGTCTACTATGCGCATCCCAGCGGACGCATCCTCTCGGCTCTCGACCGCGCATTCTATGCTGACAGCAAGGCCTTTGTGCACAAGCCGGGTGCCGCGGTCGCCGTCGCCCGTCGCGGCGGCACGTCGACCACCTTCGATGTACTCAACAAATACTTCACTATCAACCAGATGCCCGTGGTGGCCTCCACATACTGGAACAACGTCTTTGGTGCCATGCCGGGCGAGGCCGCCCAGGACGCCGAGGGCCTGGCCACCATGCGCAACATCGGCAAAAACATGGCCTGGCTCCTACGTTGCATCGAGGCAGGACAGGCCGCCGGCATCAACGCACCCAAAGCCGATCGCGCAACGACCAACTTCATTCGATAGAGCGGCGGGACCATGAATATTCAAATCTTCGGCACCAAAAAATCCTTCGATACCAAGAAGGCCCAGCGCTATTTTAAGGAGCGCCGCATTAAGGTGCAGTTTATTGACCTTAAGGAAAAGGAGATGAGCAAAGGCGAGCTCACGAGCGTGATGCAGGCGGTCGGCGGCATCGACAAGCTGCTCAACCCTAAAGCCAAGGACGAGGAGACGCTCGCGCTCATCCAGCACCTCACCCCCAGCCAGCGCTTCGACAAGCTGCTCGAGAACCAGCAGGTTCTAGCTGAGCCCATCGTGCGCAACGGCAAGAAGGCCACCGTCGGCTATTGCCCCGATGTATGGGGAGCCTGGGAGTAGCCTGTGTTATTTGCCGGCGCGTGGGTATAAGAGCGAGCGTTTGGCATAAGATTCAACTGTAAGCCATGTCTAACAAAGGAGGGCACATGCCCAACAAACCCGTGAAGATCATCATGCTTACCGGATACCTCGGTGCCGGCAAGACCACGCTGCTCAACCACATCCTCGCTAACGATGGCGGCATCCGCGCCGCCGTGATCGTCAACGACATCGGCGAGATCAATGTGGACGCCAGCCTCATCGCCGACGGCGGCCTTTCCGAGACCGACGACCTCATCCCGCTCACCAACGGCTGCATCTGCTGCACGCTTTCGGACGACCTGGCCAACCAGCTGCAGGGCATCGCCGATTCGGGTAACTTCGACTACATCATCATCGAGGCCTCGGGCATTTGCGAGCCTATCCCCATCGCCTACACCATCTCGAGCTTCTGCGACGAGGCCAAGGTGGGCGGCGAGCCCAAGCTTGCGCTCGACAACATCGTGACTGTGGTCGATTGCGCCCGCATGTACGACGAGTTCAACGGCGGCCGTGACCTGCTGGCCGAGGATATCGACGAGGACGACATCGAAAGCCTGCTCATCCAGCAGATCGAGTTCTGCTCCACGCTGATCCTCAACAAGACCGATACCGTGAGCCCTGAGCAGATCGCCGAGCTCAAGGCCATCGTGCGCAGCCTGCGGAAGGACGCCGTGATCGTCGAGGCCCAAAACGGCGAGGTCCCCATGGAGGAGCTGCTCGATACCGACCGCTTCGACTTTATGCGCGCTTACAACTCCGCCGCCTGGATTGAGGCCATGGAGCATCCCGAGGAGCACGACGACCCCGAAGTGCTCGAGTACGACATCGAGACCTTTGTGTACTCGCGCCGCAAGCCATTTGACCTGCAGAAGTTCACCGATTTTGTTGAGCAGGAGTGGCCCGACGAGGTCATTCGCGTCAAGGGTCCGCTGTGGCAGACCGGCGATCCGGACATGTGCTACATGTTCGAGCAGGCTGGCCACCAGATGCGCCTGATGGAGAACGGCCTGTTCGTTGACTCCGCGCCCGAGGGCGAGAAGCAGAAAATCATCGACGAGAACCCCGAGATTATGCAAATTTGGGACGACGAGACGGGCGACCGCATGACGAGCCTGTGCATCATCGGCCGTCACATGGACAAGGATGCGCTCATCGCCTCCCTCGATGCCTGCCTGACCGACTGGCACCGCGCCTAGGTTTATCCAGCGGGTATTTTTCCGCCTACGTAGCCGCCAAACCACCACGAAGGTGCACTGTGCCCTTCGTGGTGGTTTTTCGTTCTGAGCCAAGGAGATTCATGTTCAACATCGTGCTGTATGCGCCCGAGATCCCGGCCAATACGGGCAATATCGGCCGTACCTGCGTTGTCACCGGCGCCCGCCTGCATCTGGTGGAGCCGTTGGGCTTTTCGCTCGACGACAAGACGGTACGCCGCGCCGGCCTGGGCTACTGGCAAAACTTGGACGTGACGACCTATGCTGGCTGGGAGGATTTTCTTGCGCGCAACGGCCTCTCCCCTGCCGATGGTCGCCTGCATCTGCTGACCAAAAAGGCACGCCGCACCTATGCGCAGAGTACCTACCGCGATGGCGACTACTTGGTC
The DNA here is from genome assembly GCA_902475445.1 of uncultured Collinsella sp. GTDB lineage: Bacteria > Actinomycetota > Coriobacteriia > Coriobacteriales > Coriobacteriaceae > Collinsella. The sequence goes on along the minus strand of CABRZN010000045.1, from coordinate 3,409 downwards.
TTTGGCAGCGAGAGCTCGGGCATTCCCGAGCCACTGCTCGCCGCGGCGCCCGCGCGCTGCGAGCGCATCCCGATGCTGCGCGATTGCGACTCGCTCGATAACGCCGAGGCTTGGGAAGCTCACGAGGAATCGCTGGGGCATACCGAGGACGGCCACGAGGCCATCCTTCAACAAGACATCTGCGGCAACTTCGTCAACCCGGACGACTACCGCATCAGCGCACTCAACCTCTCCAACAGCGCCGCCATCGTCCTCTACGAAGCCCTGCGTCAGACAGACTTTGCAGGGATGTGACAAACCTGCCATTAGGGGACGGGGTAGAAATGGTAGACTTTCAAACCCTCTAGCACTTGACAAATTGATTTTGACATCAAATGTGGCAAAGGGGCCGTCCCTTTGCCACATTTGGCTGTTGGCAATTCACGTCAGAATTCAACTTCAAATACAAACGACTGCCGGAGTTCTCGCTTAGCTTGGCTTGTCAGGCTCGAATTCGCCCTTATGCTCAGCTTGCTGCATGCCTCATCGATAGCCATAGCAAGTGATACGGACATGGTCATGGTTGTCTCACTTTTCAATTCAACCCGATAACTCTTCGCCTTGTTTTTATCCTCTCCACCGCATCTCGTCTCGATTAACAAGAGGATATCTGAGTCATGGGCATACCAATGGAGCTCGGGACGCTGTGGAGCCATGTCGCCCTCGAATTCCTGTGTAAACAGGATTTTCTTCTCATTTCTCGTTGAGTCGCCCAGAGAACCGTCGATTCGAACCGAGCCCCTCTTTCCCGCTTTGGCGTTTCCCTTGGCCTGGTGGCCTCGTCGAGTTTCCTCGTACTCCGTCACCTCCAGCTTGCAGCGCTTTGCGCCAAGCATGAATGCAATCCGCCTCAACTCGGCCATCTTGTCTTGTTGCATGGTTGCGAAATAAGAATCAAGATCAACAAAGCGAGACCGATCAAAAGCATCTATGTAATAGGTGGAATAGAGAGATGGTTTAGGGTAGAAAGACAGCTCGCTATCCCCGATTGCCTCGCGGTACAGATTGAAAATCTGCGTGCCCTTAACAGTATCCAGCCAACCAATAGCATCCCTACAGACGTCGATGCCCCGACGCTCATTTCCGTCAACGATTCGAATCATGTTCGGCAAATGGAACGAAGGACTCTGATAGGCCTCTTTGGTTACCGGTCTGTACCTATTGAGCTGTTGTTGGTATGCCCAATCGTTGACGGCATCGCCGATATCTGCGGCAGCTCCCGCCGCGCCATCAGCCGCATCCGCAATAGCTGCTAAGGCGTCATCTGCCATCGGAGCTGCGGCACGCATTGCATCATCGGCAACTTTCTGTACGGTTGCGACCGCACCCGCTACCGCATTTCCGGCACCATCAACCAACCCAGCAGCGACCTTACGGATATCAAAGCCCTGTTTATGCCGCAGCTGTCCCCCCATTTCGACGACATCTAAATCATCTTTATCCTCCATGGTGACCTCCTATTTTCGATAGTCGAAACGGAACTTATTTATTTACATCGTAGCTGGAAACAGATGCGGCAACGCGCGCAGCATCCACATCAGACATTGCCTCGAACTTGACTTTCTCTCCCGGCGCCCACGAAGAAGTGTTCGCATAGGTCTCCTCCGCTTTGATATCATCCGCATCATAGAGGGCAAGCGTTAAGCTAATGTTCGAGAACGAAATACCAGAAGTGTTCTCCACTACAGCCGTATATGTATACAGACCATAACCGTCATCCGACTTTTCGAAATTTGCTCCCTGGATCAAACTGTTAATGGCATCCTCATTGCGGGTCTTCTCTGCCACGGACCTTCCGTTCTTAATCAAATCATCGAAATCATCCTTGTATTTCTCCCCAACTTCCAACCCGTAATTATCCACAAGCTTCTTGAGTTGCGCGGACCGCTTATCGTAGACCTTATTCCACTCTTCGTAATAATCCGAAGACGATTGTGAGTAGTCCTCAGTCACTTTAAGCTGGTCATCAAGCAGATTTAGATACGTGATGACGTCCTGCTGCATCCTGGAATCCTTGAATCTGGCGTTCTTTAGCTCCTTGTCATTCTTGATCTCGGCCTTAATAGCCTCCTGAATATTCTCGGTTGAGTGAGGGTCGTCATCGTTTGCATTAGATTCAATGACATCGGATCTTTTCTCAAAGCCGTCGGCGATAACATTCATCGCCTTGTCATCGACATATTTCGGTTTTTCTGAGTTTGCAGCATTCTGAGAACAGGCCGAAATGAACCCCAGAGAACAGATGAGCAGGGCAAACAAACCCATCACGGTCAGCTTTTTAGTAATATTTCGTTTCACGGTTATTTCCCTTCGATTGACGTTACGACTCATAGCCCCTCGTCAAATAGCAGACGAATTGGCGACGCGGTGGCACTATTTGATTCAAGGGCGTGAACTGGATAAACACCGAGGGAAGGAGTGAGCTCTGTGCAATAAACTCCCCTCGTCAAAATGTCTAGCTAAAGAGTACGGACAGACGGCGAACGGTCATATCCGTTCGCGTCCGCCCGTCTCCAACGATCAAACGTCGATGCGCTAACGTTCAAAAGCATTGCGGCTTCTTGTCTCGTAAGCTCACCTCCTTCGAATGATTTAATGACATCGCGGTAGCTATCCGGGCGTTCGAGCGCCGGTCTTCCAAATCTCACACCCCGCAGACGCGCCGACGCGATACCCTCCGCCTGGCGCTGCTTGATGTTTTCACGTTCCAGCTGCGCCACGTAGCTCAAGATCTGGAGGACCAAATCCGCCATGAACGTTCCCGTAATACCATCGGGTTGCTCGCGCGTATCGAGCAACGGCATATCAAGCACCACGATGGCAGCATGTCTATCCACCGTGATGCGTCGCCATTCATCAAGGACTTCACGATAATTGCGACCCAATCGGTCGATACTTTTGATCACGAGAACGTCACCTTCGCGCAACCTGCGAAGAAGACGCTGGTACTGGGGACGCTTAAAGTCCTTACCGCTTGCCTTGTCGGCGTAAATCTGGCCCCGCTGAACGGGAAACCTTCCCAGTGCGTCTAGTTGGCGGTCCAAATTCTGGTCCGCGGAAGAGACACGCGCATACCCAAAGATTCGATTGTCCATAATTGCCCCTATCGGCCACCTCTTGGCAGCATCAGCTCAAGCGAGAGCCCACTCACTATAGGGCGTGCAAATTTCGCGAATGGGTTGAGGTCATTTTGACCCTCAGGCACAAGCTATTCAAGCGCTACGCCGACAACATGCTAGCTTTTAACTGTAATTAACCACTTTTAACTGTAATTAACCACTTTTAACTGAAATTAACTACTTTTAACTGAAATTAGGTCGCGCGCGCAGACGTGGTGTAAGAGTGTCCTGAGGTCCGTCGCTGCAAGTCC
>CABRZN010000044.1 GCA_902475445.1 uncultured Collinsella sp. | reverse complement strand
ATTGGGACGGCTGGGTTGAGCTCACCCGTCGCATCGGCAACAAGGTGCAGCTGGTGGGCGACGACCTGTTCGTCACCAACACCGAGCGCCTCAAGAAGGGTATCGAGCTGGGCGCAGCCAACGCGATCCTGGTCAAGGTCAACCAGATTGGCACGCTCACCGAGTCGCTCGAGGCCATCGAAACCGCCAAGGAGGCCGGCTACGCTTGCATCGTGAGCCACCGCTCCGGCGAGACCGAGGACTCCACGATCGCCGACCTGGTCGTGGGCGTCAACGCCGGCCAGATTAAGTCGGGCGCCCCGTGCCGCAGCGACCGTATCGCCAAGTACAACCAGCTCATCCGTATCGAGGACGAGCTCGAGGGCAGCGCGCGCTACGCCGGCAAGGCCGCGTTCTACAACATCCGCTAAGGCAAGTGGTGTTGCGGGGGCGGGGTTGACTCGGCTCCGCCCACTTCTGATGGCCGCCATTGGGCGCTGGACCGTGTGGCTCAGCGCCTTTTTTATGTCGAGCAAAGGCTGCCGAAGGCGTTGCGCGCGCTCGTGCTATAACTAGAATACTTAGCGCAAACAAATCTCAACCGCACAAGGCGCACATGGATCAGATTTACGACAACAGGTACTATTCCGCCGGTTCGCGTGAGCCGTCGTCCCGTCGCGCACGTACGGTGCAGCTCGGCGGGTCCGCTTACGCCAGCGCCGATCGCTCGGCGCAGCGCCCGACGAGTGCCTCGCGCCCCAGTGCTCAAATGAATACCTCGGCAGACAGCCCGGTGCGTCCGTCGCGCTCGGCGCACGCATCGCGTCCCTCGACTCAGGCGCACGACAGGTCGAGCAGGGCCTCGAGCCGTCTTTCGGGCTCGGACTTTATGCACTACGCCAACGACAACGCGGTGGTCAAGGCGATTTACGACTTTACCCACGGACCACAGCGTGTTCTGTTCATCGGTATCGTCGTGGCGTTGGCGCTCGTGAGCCTGTATTTCCCCGTGCGCGACCTGTACGTGGCCAAGCGTTCGAGCGACATCTTGGCCAAGCAGGTCGAGATTCGCGAGCAATACAATGACGAGCTGCAAAAAAGCGTCGACAAACTGCTCTCGGAGGAGGGCATTAAGGATGCGGCGACCGAGGACCTGGGCCTGGTGATGCCCGGCGAGACCAAGATCGACGTGCTGGGCCTGGACGACGATTCGGACTCGTCGTCGAGTAAGAAGTCGTCGAACGCCAAGAAGGCCAGCGAAGTGGCCAAGGAGATCGAGGAAGTCGGCAAGGACGCGCCGTGGTACATTCAGGCGCTCGATATGCTGTTTGGTTTTAACGGCGTCGAGGGTCAGACGGTCGCGTCCAGCGGCGAATAGGCGAGTAGCGCCCGGAGGGGAGCCCGCAATGGCAAATTGCAAACGATATAAGGTGGCGGCGATCGATCTGGGAACGGTGTCGTCGCGACTGGTGCTGGCGCAGGTCGAGGCTGGGGCGATCGTGGAATCGTCCAAGCATACCGAGATTACCGACCTGGGTGAGGGCGTCGACGCGACGGGTCGCTTTTGCGAGGCAGCCGTGGAGCGCGTGCTCGCCGCGTGCCGCATGTTCGTGGCCGAAGCACGCGACTTTGGGGCCGCGTGCATCTGCACCACGTGCACGAGCGCCGCGCGTGATGCGTCCAACGCCGCACTGCTGCTGGATGGCTTGCGCGAGCTGGGGCTCGAGCCGCAGGTGATTCCGGGCGAGGTCGAGGCGCGCCTGACGTTTTTTGGCGTGGCGCACGACTTTGCCGGCGAGCGCATCATTGTCGCAGATTCGGGTGGCGGCTCTACGGAGCTCGCGACAGGTGTGTACGCACCGGAGCGCGGGGTCTTTGCGCTGGAAGGGACGCGCTCGCTGGACATTGGCTGCCGCCGCGTGACGGAGCGCTTCTTCTCGGCCCTGCCGCCTGCGGACGGTGAACTTGCGGCCGCCGCCGACTGGGCGGGCGAGCAGTTCTCTGCCTATTTCGAGGGTTTGCCCAGCGACTTTGAGCGCGCCGAGCGCCTGGTCGCGGTGGGCGGCACCGTCACTACGCTCGTGGCGCTGGTCCACGAGCTGGAGCCGTACAACTCGAGCTTTGTGCACCTGCGCGAGCTTTCGATGGAACAGATCTCGGTCGCTATCGAGCGTATGTCCGCGCTGAACGTGGAGGGCATCGCCGCGCTGCCGGGCGTGCAGCCCAAGCGCGCGGGCGTAATCTTGGCCGGCGCCGTGGTGATCCGCGAACTCATGCGAGCCGGTGGTTACCAGACGCTCACCGTAAGCGAGAACAGCCTGCTCGCTGGCATGGCCGCCACCATCAACGAAGTCCTCGACGGCAAAGCCCCCACCATCGCCTGGACCCCAAGCCTGAGCACCCTTTAACCGTCTCCCTCTGAGTTGCGGTGAAATAGTTCCTAAATGGGCTGGTAAACGGCCAAAACAGGAACTATTCCACCGCAACTTCTAAGGGGCCGAAGCAGTCTTTTTAGCTCGTCCTAAATTAGCTGACTTTCTGAAGCGCGGGGCGGTGGGACGTCTGCGTATTTGCTGCGCAAATCCGCACTGGCTTCAGCCGCCTGCCGGCGCCCTCGCCGGCTCGCTACGGACGCTACGCGTCCGCTTAACGCTCGCCCCCTCGCGGGCTCGAGTCCCACCGGCATCTAGAAGAAACGGGCCCGCATCCCTGGGGGACACGGGCTCGCAAATTCCAAATGGTAGGGGCGGTGGGACTCGAACCCACAATCCTTGCGGCGAGAGATTTTAAGTCTCCTGCGTATGCCAATTCCGCCACGCCCCCGTGAGACTAGAAGTCTAGCACAAGCCGTCCGTTACGCGTTGACGGCCATCGAGTGCTGGCCTGACTTTTCCAAGTACTCGGCAAACTTGGCTTCGTCGCCCTTGTTCTGGTACTGCAGGGCCAGCAGGTACTCCAAGCGGCAGCGCTTGACCGGGTCGTCGCCGACATCCTCGAGCATGCGCTCCAGCTCGGGAATGTCGTTGTGACGCTTGAGGATCATCGTGTCGTACATCAGCTGGCATTCGTGTGCGACTGCCTCGGCCTGACCGCCCTCAAAGCCCTTGATCTCGTGCAGAAGCTCCTTGGACTTTTTGCGGTCCTCCTGGCCAGCATAGTAGTTAAAGGCCTTAATCACCAGGTCGACGCGCTGCATCTTGGGCAGATTGAGCCCCAGCAGCAAATCGAACATCTCATCGGCGCGCTTGTGGTCCTCGCGCAGCAGATAGGAGTTCAGACGCAGGTAGTCGCGGTTGTAGCGCGGGTACAGCATGCTGGTGAGTTTGCCGTCGAGCAAACGATCGAACTCGTCCCACTGCTTGGCAGCCATAAGCTGCTGCAGGCGCTTGAACGTGGTGCGTTTTTTGACGCTAAAGAACACCGACACGCCGATGCAGATGATAACGACGGCGGTCCAGAGTGTGCGGGAATCGGGCATATTGGGATCCTTAGTCGCTCATATAGCGAGCGGTATGACAACACGTACTAGATGTATTATACGCAGCGCGCAAGCAAACTGGCATAAAAGCTCATCGAGGCTGAGTGCCATCGCTCGCTGCGGTACACTTACCTAAAGTAAACCATGAAGGGAGACATTACCTATGAAGAAGATCGTTTTGGCTTGCGGTGCTGGCGCTGCTACTTCCACGCTCGTTGCCCAGAAGGTCGCTACCATGCTCGACGCCAACGGTTATGCCGGCAAGTATGAGATCGTGCAGTGCGCCATCTCCGAGGCCAAGGATTACTGCGACGAGGGCGCTGACCTGCTGATCGCCACCACCGTTGCCCCCGAGGGCCTCACCTGCCCGTACGTGAGCGGCGTGCCCTTCATGACCGGCATGAACCGCGTCGCTGCCGAGAAGGCCGTTCTCGACGTTATGGCTCAGTAGGCGCTGCCTGTAATGAATGAGCAGAACGCCAACCCGGTAGAGCTCTTTGGCATGCGCGTCGCCCACGTGGGCATTAACGCCACCGACCCGGCCGATGCCCTGGAGATCGCGGAGCTGTTCTCGACGATGATGGGCCTACCCGTTATCGAGACCCCGGTTTCGTACTTTAACGATTCGCTGATCGAGGTCATGAAGCAGAACGGTCGTGGCACCAAGGGCCACATTGGCTTTGCCGTCAACGACATCGATGCGGCCGAGAAGTGGTTTGCCGAGCGCGGGCTCGAGGTCAACGAGGAGTCGCGCGTGCTGCTGCCCGACGGCGGCACCAAGCTCGTGTACTTTAAGCGCGAGTTCGCCGGCTTCGCCGTGCATCTGTGCCGCGAGTAGCGCACAGGCTGCTATAGCTAGCAAAAAGGGATAGAGCCGCCTGGCCCTATCCCTTTTTTATGCCGAGGGGCTTCCTACCGCGGCAGGCGAATCGTAAAGCGGCTGCCGACGCCCTCGACTGAGGTCACGCCAATGACACCACCATGGCTATCGACGATCCACTTGGCAATGGCAAGCCCCAGACCCGAGCCCTGCGCGCCGGCATCGCGTGCGTTGTCGGCGCGGTAGAACCGTTCAAACGCGTGAGCTGCGGATTCCTGGTTCATGCCGATACCCTCGTCCTCAACACTTATGTCGATCGTGCCTGCGCCCGCATCCGGCGCTACGCCAAACGAGATGGGCGTGCCCGCGTCCGAATACTTGGCGGCGTTTTGCACGATCACGCGCAGAGCCTGCTTCACGAGCGCCACGTCAACGGGCGCGTCGCAGCGCGGGTCGCTGACAAGCGCAGCGTCGTACGCCAGTCGATACGTGTGCGCGGCATCGATCATCTGTGACTCCTCGCATACCTCGCCGACCAGCGCGGCCAGGTTGGTATTCGCGCGCCGCAGGACCGTGCGTCCGGCGTCGCCGCGCGCCAAAAACAGCAGCTGCTCCACGAGCTCCTGCATATGCTCGCTTTCGGCCTTGAGGGACGCGATGGATTCCGCCAGCACGTCCGGGTCATCTTTGCCCCAGCGGTCGAGCATGTTTACGTAACCCTGAATCACCGCGATGGGCGTTCGTAGCTCGTGGCTTGCATCGTTGACAAAGCGCATCTGCTGCAGCTTTGCCTCTTGCATCTGGCGCAGCAGGCGGTTGAGCGCGACCTCGATGCTTGCCAGGTCGGCGTCGCCGGTGGTGACGCTCGGCGAGTCGACGCTTGCGCGCTCGATGGCCTGCTCCAGCGTTTCCATCTTGCCGCCGGAGAGCTGCATGCGGCCGAGTTCGTCCACGCGCAGGGCCAGATCGTTGAGCGGCGCCATGGTGCGGCGCACGCGGCGGGCGCCGCCGAGCATGTTGAGCACGCTGATAACCTGCCAACCCACAACGACAAGGTAGAGAGGCCATAGCGTGACGAGGTCCTGCGCGAGGGGGAAAGTCTTGGTGGTACGCGCAAGCTCGACGGTATAGGTGAGCGTTATCAGGTCCCAGCCGCGCGCGGGCGTCAGCGACATGCCGCGAACGGTGGCGCTGGGGATCCATCCTGCGGTAAACGCGCCGTTGGGCAGCGTCTGGTTGTATCCATAGACGAGGATCGCCGCCGCAATAACCAACAGTAACAGATCGAGCCAGATGTGGCTCATCAAGCGGCGCCACATATAGCTCCAGTTGATGGCGCGGGCGATGGAGGTGACGCGCTTGACCTCGGCGTTACGCACGGCAGACATAGCCCACCCCGCGCACGGTCTGGATGATGCGGGCGCCGCCGGCGTCCTCGATCTTGGCGCGCAGGTGCGCGATGTGCACGTCGACGTTGTTGGTGTCGCCTACGTAGTCGTAGCCCAGCGCCTCGTGCGCGATGCGCTCGCGCGTGAGTACGGTCTCGGCATGCGCCATAAGCAGGGCGAGGACATCGAACTCGCGGGCCGTGAGCGCGATGGGCGAGCCGCCGACCGTGACTTCGCGGCGGTCGGGGTCGAGCGCAACCGAGTCAACGGTAAGCGCGGCGTGGGAGGGCGTGGCAGCGGTCTGGGCCGTGTCGGTTGCCGGGGGCATTGTGGCGATACCGGCGCCCGCGCCGCCTGCCGCGCCCGCCCCAGTACCGGCGCCTCCAATGCCCGAAGCCGCCCGCACGGCCTCCGAGCGCTTCAGCGCCACGCGGATCCGTGCGAACAGCTCCTCAATCGCAAATGGCTTGGTCAGGTAATCGTCGGCGCCGGCATCGAGCCCGGCCACCTTGTCCATCACGGCATCGCGCGCGGTGACCATAATCACCGGCACATCCTTGTGCTTGCGGACACGCCGCAGGACCTCCATACCGTTGAGCTGCGGCAACAGCACATCGAGCAGAATCAGATCGTAGTCGCGCTCCAGCGCCAGGTTCACGGCGGTGCGACCGTCGGCGGCGTGCTCCACCTGGTAGCCTTCGTGCTCCAGCTCGAGCGTCACAAAGCGGGCGATTTTCTCCTCGTCCTCTACGATCAGAATCCGTGCCATGCGTGCCCCCGTCTGCGATTACTTGTCGTCGTTCAGATTTTGCTTGATGTCATCTGCGGCGTTAGCAGCGCTATCCATAAGGTTGTTGATGCTGCCGGGCACGTCGCCGTCGCTGTCGATGCGGTAGCGCATGCCAAAGAACAGGCCAATCAGCATCAGCCAAATCGTAGCGCCCCAGGCAAACAGCGCGACGATGGGAATCAGGATGGGAATGTTGAGGATGATCGCATCGCGGCGCGTGGCGATAAACTTGGTGTCCAGGCTCAGGCGGAAGAGCTTTTTGAGGTACTCCCACACGCTGTCCATCTTCTTGGAGAAGTCGGTCTTTTCGCTCGACTTCTCGTAGGCGGCCTGCGCGGCGACCATCTCGGCCGAGGGCTCATCGACTGGCGCGGACTCGGTGGCGGCATGCGCCGACGTGGTCTGGGTCTTGCCCTGCGACTCGAGCCAAATGATGGCATCCAAAACGTTGCCGTCGGCAGCGTCGAGCGCCGCCTTGGCATCGGTGTAACTCACGTTGCACTTGGTGCGGATGGTTTCAACTTTTTCGAGGTCGTCCATGACCTGTCCTTTCGTTCGATGGGCGCGACGCCGGGCAATTTGCTCGGGCGCGAGCGTTGCGTTCGGCGGTCTGCGTTGCGCCGCCCCGCCCTTGGTCGAACTCTATAGTGCAGGTTATAGATTAAGCGATTCTTGAGCCAAGATTAATGTTGGATGAGTTTTTGGGTGGCAGTGGGAAAAGTATTAGACCTCGATAGCGGGAGATGGTGGGCCGGTATCAAGCCGGCGTCAGAAATGGGATAAGCAAGGCGTATGGATTGCACGGATCAAAAACACGTTGCAAAAGTATGAAAATATCCTACAATTGCAACATGAAGTACTTTAGCAACATAACGGCGATAAGCGAGCTTTCCGAGAGTGAGGGCGTGTTTACCACAGCCCAGGCGGCTCGCATGGACATTTCTCGAGATGCGCTGGCGCACTCATGCCGCGTGGGGCGTCTTGAGCGGATATGCCACGGCGCCTACCGGATGTCGGGCACGCAGCGCCGAGGCACCGATGAGCTCAACGCTCTTTGGAAGCTCACCAATCCCTCCCTTTGTGCGTGGGAGAGAAAGCGCCAGTGGGATGGCATCGCTGTGAGCGGTACGACGGCGGCGAACCTTCAGCAAATCGGCGATTTCTTTCTGTCCCCCTACAGGATGACCGCGCCCATGCGCATCAATACGAGAAACGAATCCCTTTCTTTTGTAAAGCGCGAGATTGCGGAGCAGGATATCGTCTGGCTCGACGGCCTGCCGGTAACCAAACCCGAGCGCACGCTTGTCGATCTTTGCCTCGATTGCGAGGACCCCTCATTAATTATCGATGCCTATAACGACGCGCTTGGGCAAGGGCTCGATATGCAGTGGCTGAAAGATCTTGTAGAAGAGAACTCTAAAACCGCCAAACGACGCGAACTAATGAGGCCTTTGCTGATAGCTCTAGGTTGTGACTGAATACGCAGGCCTGATGTTGGCTAGTTGCAAGTTGGGGCAATTGTTTGTCCGTGCGGCACGTTAATCTAAGTTACCGTTGAAAGGCGTTGCAACAAAGTGTTGCAACTGCCATGCATCGCGTTTAATCTTGATAACGCTGTGTCAATTAGCGGACAGTTCGTCCGTAGTTTGTTCCGATTGGATAGCATGAAAGACGTTAGGGAAGAGATAACTGCCAAACGCAAGGAGCTCGCGCTGACTCAGAAGGAGTTCGCCGCCGCTCTTGGCATGGGACCTAATGGTGATAGAACCGTCCGGCGTTGGGAGACTGGCGAGACCAGTCCATCTGCTACGGAGCTCACGTTTATACGCTCCCTAGGTTATCAGGCGCCCTTTGCGCAGGGTGATCGGGAGGACGCTCCTTTCACTTACATTGACCTATTTGCTGGTATCGGTGGCATTCGCTTGCCGTTCCAAGAACTTGGTGGCAAGTGCGTTTTTTCTTGCGAGTGGGATAAATATGCACAGAAGACGTACCGCATGAATTACGGTGATCAGCCAGCTGGGGACATTCATGACGTTCGTTCGGACGACATTCCAAAATTTAACGTTTTATTGGCGGGATTTCCGTGCCAGCCATTCTCGCTCGCGGGCGTTTCAAAGAAAAAATCGATGGGACGTGCTACTGGCTTTGAAGACAAGACGCAGGGGACATTATTTTTCGAAGTAGCTCGTATTATTCGCGACAAAAAACCTGATGCTTTCCTGCTGGAAAACGTTAAAAACCTAACGAGTCACGATCGCGGCAAGACCTTCAGGATTATTATGCAGACCCTTAAGGACGAGCTTGGTTACGATGTGCACTACAAGGTTCTTGATAGCAAGAATTGGACTTGCCAGCATCGTGAGCGCATTTACATTGTTGGCTTTAAGAAAAAAACTAATTTTGATTGGGACCAACTAGAGCTTGGGGACGGTGGGCACACCGTCGGGGAGATTCTTGAAGATGCTCCTGATGATCGATACGTTCTTTCCGACAAACTGTGGGCTTATTTGCGTGCATATAAGGAAAAGCATCAGGCGGCAGGCAATGGCTTTGGCTATAGCACGGTTGGCCCCAATGACACGACAAGGACGCTTTCAGCACGCTATCACAAGGACGGAAGTGAGATTCTTGTTTCACGTGGCGAGGGGAAGAACCCTCGCAAGCTGACTCCGCGTGAATGCGCCCGACTTCAAGGGTTCCCCGATCAATTCATTATTCCGGTTTCGGATACGCAGGCATATCATCAATTTGGTAATTCTGTCACCGTACCGGCTGTGCGAGCAGTGGCCAAGCTGATGATGGGAGCGTATTTCGATGGACTACGGAGTTCTGAGTAGCTATTTTGACGGCGCGGTTGCGAAGAAACTCGTTGCTGTTGATATTGATAGAAAACGCAGCAACCAGCATGAATTCAACGGAACTGCGGAGCTCCGTTCCCTGTTTGGCGACGATGATATAAGAAATATACCGACGACCTTCGTATTTCTTTGCGACGATGCAGACCCTTTGTTTGATCACGGGTTTACGACTTGGTACGACGCGCGCAGGAAGCATCCGACTAGGACAGAATACAGGCTCTATTACAACGATAGCGAAGCGATACGAGCCTCGAGAATCGGTGACCTGATGGTCATTGCACCTTCAGACGAGCATGGTCTTCTGATTGTATTTGCTAGACAAGGATCAAATGCCGAGTGCCAATTAAGATGGCTTTTCGGTTTGAACGAAGTTGACGACAGTGGTTTTTCGCGGTCAACCGCAGATGACAGACGAATAGACTCAATCGCCGCATCCATTCTTGAAGCGATTGGCATCGAAGTTTCGCTTCCCACGTCAGCTGTTACGTATTTGGATGAAATGGTCGAAAAGTTCGGTGATTCTTTTCCCAAAGGGATTGAATTCACGAGGTATTCCATCTCGACTTTGGGTGTGCTTGATTGGAGGAGCAACCCCGACAAGTGCCTTCTTGACTGCTATGAGCGAGAAGAGATTCTCTTTAAGGTATTCGAGAGACATTTGCTTGAGCGCGATTTGGCTCCCTATCTAAGAGGCGATCTCGATGTTGATGGAGTGTTACGGACCACGATGTCAGCTTTCCAGCGGAGGAAATCGCGCGCGGGAACTGCTTTCGAGCATCAACTTGAGTACCTGTTTAAGGGATGGGGCATAAGTTATTCCGCTCAGCCGTATACTGAGGGCAAATCAAAGCCAGATTTCATTATGCCGTCGATTGAGGCTTATAGAAATCCTTTGTATCCTGCCGAGAAGCTGACCATGCTTGGCGCAAAAACGACCGTTAAAGAGCGCTGGCGCCAAGTGTTGGAAGAAGCGGATAGAATTGAAAATAAGCATTTGATTACACTTGATGTGGCGGTGAGCACTGAGTACACGGACTCGATGCGCAGGCATAGTCTCCGACTGGTTGTGCCTCGTCCTGTATTTGGTTCATATACGGCTGAACAGCAAAGCTGGCTGATGGACGTAGGGGAGTTTTGCCAACTACTGGTCGATAAAGAACGACAATAGTTCATTTCTATACCGGAGTTTTACATAGCCAGCTTAATAATAAGCGCGCAAGTGCGTCGGGCATAAATGACGTCCTTGCGCGCCGATGCTTTGCCTAAGTATCCGCTAGCCCATAAGAACTGCGAGCTTCATCGAGTTTTCAACGGCGGTGTAGCTCATAGCGCCCTTGCCGACCTTTTGCGGATCGTAGTCAGATTGCTGAATGACACCGCTGTATTGAGCGACGACATTTTCAAATGCCGGGCTATCGAGGAACTTGTGAGGATCAGTTTTCCAATACACCTTCCCCTGATCATCTGCTTCCATCAATGCGCGGAGGCCACAGACTAGGGGGTAGATAAAGCCATCAGGAACAGGATTGTCCGTTGTCTTTTCAAAGAAGGGAGTTTTGTATTCATTGCGACTATTCTTAAGGCTCTTAACGGCGCCGATTTTTCCGTAGCTTCCTGTTTTGTTGTAGTGCTTGGGGAAACGCGAATAGATTTCATCGTATAGACCGGGAAGGTCCGTAGCCACTTTGAGTGCGCTGAGAACTTGCGGATTCTTGAGTTCGCGGCGCGCTGAACCAGCAGCTTTGCTTACTCGGTCATCCCTCATAAGCTGCAAGAACTTTTCCTGGCACTTCTCCTTGCCGCTATAGACTAGGGGAAGTTGTGGCGCTTCGATGTCGCCAGAGGTGACGTTACTCGAGATGAGCGATAACGGGATCCAAGAGAGTGCGACAAGCTTTCTGGATTCAATGGGGTTGCCGTCGTTGGTTTTCCAGCTGATTTTGGCTGCAAATTCAGGATATTTTTCGGCATAAAGAGCCTTAAAGGAATCGAAAAGACCTTCCTGATTGCCCTTGGTGCCTTGTGTGAGTTGAGCGTTATTGTTGCGAGCGTCGCAGATTTCCAAAAGTGAGGTGCGGAAGTTCTCAACGCAGAGCGCATCGTTTGGGTCGGTTGGAACGAGCAATTCGACAGGAATCGAGAAGTCTAGAGTGCTTATGCCTTTCTCTTTGAGGGCTGCTTTTTCTTCACGGAGAAGTGACAGGTACTCTTCAATATCGGTTCGACGGTTCATCCATGTTTGCTTGAATGAATCCCAGATTGTGACTTCGTTCTTTTTGGGAGGTCGATTGCCAAGCGCATGTTCGGCTTCGCTGAGAATGTAGCTGCCGATTGCGAGTGTGTTGTGGCCGCCGTCAAGAATTCCCTCAACTTCGTCGTGAGAAGCAAAGCTTAGACGATAACGCCCGCGATCAAGGGACTCGTAGCTCGAGGACGCGAGCAGAATTCCCTTTGATTTAAAAGGAAAGAGCTTTTGCGTGGGAGAAAGCTCATCAGCGCGAATGGATGCCTGAATAGCATCGGTCACTGAGCCCAAACGGGAATTGCGGGGGTTGGCATCGAGATCGAGAGTGTCGATAATTTTGATAATGGATTTGGGGGACATCAGCCCGACGATCTTTTTAATGTCTCCAACTTTTTGCTCGTAGCTGTCGGTAAAGCGAACAATAATGTCGGTGCTCATAGCGAAACCCTTTCGTCTAAAGTAGTCAAAACAACAGGCCTGCGCTCTTGGAGTGCCGGAGATTGAAAGGGAGCATCGCAAACAAAAAAGCTGGTCTCCCAGCTCTAGACGAAAGCCATAACGGTGATCGGGCGTTATGGTGTTGTGCCTAGAGACATCCGTCTCATCTTCCAGCCCCTATCCAGGAAGCTTGATCGAAGGATCTCACTGACCGAGGAAGAGATCAAGATCTGTGGGCATATAAATCGGGTCCCTTCTACGTGAACGGTAGGTAAGCGGTGGTGATCGGTATTTTGTGTCCGCACGACGTGTGACACTTAACCTGCCGTCCTATTCTGCCGCGGCGGTATGAATTTGAACAACGACCCTCTAAGGAGCTCGATACCAATGAGTGACAACACCAAACATCTCGCAAAGAAGTGCGTCAAGGACGCGGGACCGTGCCTTGCGCTGTGCGTAGCCGGCGCAGCGGTCGCGCTGCTGGCTGTTTTGGGGCCATTCGACGTGCTCCGAAGTGCCAGTTCCCTGCACGTTATCATCGCCCTTGCCGCCGCCATGATGACCGGCGGCGTGCTTGATTTGATCTTTTGGGTGCTCGACCCGTTTGGATGGAAGAACGAGGGGTAAGCCCTAAGGGATGGAAGGGTTGGAACGGTTGGCTTAGTGATCGTGCAGAATGTGGACTAGCGACTTACAGGGAAGCGGTGATCCGATGACGGTCTATGTGACGGGCGACGTCCATGGCGGCGCTGACATGCAAAAGCTGCGCGATTGGGACTTTGGGGATAACCTGACGAACGACGACTATCTCATCGTCGCCGGCGATTTTGGCTTTCCGTGGGATTTCTCTGCCGAGGAATGCGCCGACATCGCTTGGCTAGAATCGCGTCCCTATACCGTGCTGTTCGTCGACGGCAACCACGAACGCTACGACCATTGGGCAGAACGCCCCATGGAGCTGTGGCATGGTGGGCTGACGCAGCGCCTGTCGGATACTTCGCCCATACGGCGCCTGACGCGCGGCGAGGTTTTTGAGCTCGACGGCTCAACGGTCTTTACCATGGGCGGCGCCACGAGCGTGGACAAGGAATACCGCATTCCGTATTCCAGCTGGTGGCCGCAGGAGCTGCCAGACGAGCGCAACTTTGAGGAGGCGCGGACAAAGCTCGACAGCGTGGGCTGGAAGGTCGACTACGTGGTCACCCACACCTGCTCTACGCGCATGCTTTCGCCCACGCTCTATCCGGGGCCCGGCTGGAATTGCCCCGCCGTTGATCGGCTTACGGCGTTTTTCGATGAGCTGGAAGATCGCTTGGACTACAAGCGCTGGTACTACGGGCATTTTCATCGAGATGCCAACCCGACCGAGCGCCATACCGTGCTCTACGACTGCATCGTTCGCCTGGGCGACGAACTCCAGCCTTGGGATGTTGCGTAGGGGTGGGGCGTATTTGGCTACTCGGCCGTTACAGTGATGTTCTCTCGGTGCGCGCGGATAACATCCCAGCTAAAATGCTCGACCAGCTGCTCGGCAGAGCGCGGCGTGGTGTCCGGCGCGATGCCTGTTTGTCCGGCGAGCCAGCCCAGCAGCGCTTCGGGCACGCCAAAGCGGGTGCGGAGCTCGCCCAGGTCCAGGTCGCGGTCGCGCTTGGAAAGGCGGCGGCCGTCCGGCGACATGAGCAGCGGAATGTGCGCGTAGTGCGGTGTGGGAAGTCCCAACAGGTGCTGCAGATAGATCTGGCGCGGTGTGGACCCCAGCAGGTCGCATCCGCGCACGACCTCGGTGACGCCCATGGCAGCGTCGTCGACCACCACGGCTAGCTGATAGGCAAACACGCCGTCGCTGCGGCGCACCAAAAAGTCGCCGCACTCGGTGGCGAGTGCTTCGCATTGGGCGCCGTACGTGCGATCCACAAATTCGATCACGTCGTCTGTGAGGTCGTCGACGGTGGGCACGCGCAGACGTGTGGCCGGGGCGCGCAGGGCGCTGCGGCGGGCCTCCTCGGCCGAAAGACTTCGGCAGGCGCCACGGTAGATGGGCGTGCCGTCGCTCGCGTGCGGTGCACTCGCGGCGTGGAGCTCGGCGCGTGTGCAAAAGCAGGGATAGGTGAGGCCGGCGTCTTTCAGCCGGCGCAAGGCGCTCTCGTACAGGTCTAGGCGGTCGTGCTGGTAGTAGGGGCCTTCGTCCCACTCCAGCCCCAGCCAGGCCAGGTCGTCAATCAATTGGGCGGCAAGTTCCGGGCGCTTGCAGCGATCGTCCAGGTCCTCAATGCGTAACACGATGCTGCCGCCCTGGCTGCGGGCCGAAAGCCATGCGCACAGGCAGCTGAACACGTTGCCCAGGTGCATACGGCCCGAGGGCGACGGGGCGAAGCGCCCCACGACGGGCGCGGGGGCGGAGGCGGGCTGCGCCG
>CABRZN010000043.1 GCA_902475445.1 uncultured Collinsella sp. | reverse complement strand
GAAAGGGCGGAGGCGGGGCATTCCCCGCCTCTTACACCACATCTCTGCGCGCTACCTCCCGGAGTCCGCAGGTGCGGGAACGGGAGTGCAAAACTGCGCTGAAAGCCCCGATTCTGAGCCCCAACGCCCCTAGAGCTGCTCGTTTTTACAGGATGCGGCCCATGGTGCCTGCCTTTCGCCCAAAATCCAGTATGCAGGCACCCTCGGCTGCTGAATACTCCCAAAAATGCACGCCGCATCCTACCCCAGGCACCCGCAGCAAGAAGACGAATAGTCTCGGCCTCCCCAGTTACCGTAGGAGGCCTCAGGGCTTACCCCCCCCCAAAAAAATCTTTCCGCAGGACGGAAGGACCCCGCCGCGCGAAGCGCGCAGCGGGGTCCTGACATGTCCGAGGACGATTTGGGAGGTAAGCCCTGGGGCCTCCGATGGGGGCGGTTCCAGCCGAGGCTATTCGTCGCCGAAGCTGATGCCCAACGCCTTGGCCTCGCGCACCAGATCGCTCTGGGGGTCGACATACTTGAGCTTGCCGGCGACCTCCTCGAGCGGCATGTGGCACATCTTGCCGTCGCGCAGGGCGATCATGTAGCCAAACTCGCCGCGCAGGCAGCCAAGCGCGGCCTCGACGCCGCACTGGGTCGCAAAGATGCGGTCCTGAGCGTCGGGCTGGCCGCCGCGCTGCGTGTGACCGGGGATGGCGACGCGGGTCTCGCGACCGGTCTTGGCCTCGATCTCCTTGGCGATGTCGTAGACGATCGACGGGCTCGTGCGCTCGGCGAGCTTCTTCTTGTACTCCTTCTTGGACAGCGCCGCGTCCTCCTTGGAGATGGCGCCCTCGGCGACGGCCACGATGGTAAAGCGGCTGCCGGTCTCCATGCGATGCTCGATGGTCTTGATGACCTGGTCCATGTCGTAGGGGATCTCGGGAATCAGGATGACGTCCGCACCGCCCGCGACGCCGGCGTACAGCGGGATCCAGCCAACCTTGTGGCCCATGATCTCGATGACAAACACGCGGCCGTGACTCGAGGCGGTGGTGTGAATGTCGTCGATGCACTTGGTGGCGACGTCGATGGCGCTCGTAAAGCCAAACGTCAGCTCGGTGCCCCAGGTGTCGTTATCGATGGTCTTGGGCAGGGCGATAACGTTGAGGCCCTCTTCGCGCAGACGGTTGGCGGTCTTGGTGGAGCCGTTGCCGCCCAGCATAAACAGGCAGTCGAGCTGCAGCTTATGATAAGTGTGGACCATTGCCGGCACCTTTTCGACGCCGTCGGCCTCGGGAATGTCCAGGCGCTTGAACGGCGTGCGGCTCGTGCCCAGGATGGTACCGCCACGGGTAAGGATGCCGCTAAAATCGGCGGGCGTCATGACGCGGAATCTGCTGTAGATAAGGCCCTGGTAACCGTCCTCAAAACCATAGATCTCGATAGGCTCTTCGCTATTGGTCATAAGCGTTTTGACAATGCCGCGCATGGTGGCGTTGAGCGCCTGACAGTCGCCGCCACTGGTAAGAAGACCGATCCTGAGCATGATGAATCCTTCCGGGCAAGTTATAACATGCGCATAAGTTTACCCCCGCACACTGTTGATACGGGGGTAAAACGTGTTAGCTCAAGCGTATAGAAATGTAAGCAACGTCAGGCGAGCGTAAGGTCGACGGGCCTGGCTCCTTACGGCGTGAAGGCGTCGACGTCGCCCCAGTGGCGGCGCAGCGTGACGGCGGCAGCGGGCTCGGTGTTGTCAAAGACGACCGACCACTGCGTGTTGCTGGTGATGTCTTCCGGATTGGGCTCTTGCGCCGCAGCGCGTAGGGCCTTCCAAGCGACTGCCTCGTCTTGGGCGCCGGCACGGGCGTCAAGGACACCGGCGATTGCGACGGCGCGTTCCTTGCCATGGCCCAGCTCGCCATTCTTTTGGTTGGGGAGCACCTCGTCACCATAGCAGGCGTAGAAGTTCGTGACCTGGCGTACGGGCGTCGCCTTGCATGCACGGTTGGGATCGCGCGGATCCCACTCCACCACCCGCGCGTCACCGGCGGCGTCGTTGATAAAGAAGTGGTAGTCGCGTCCGGCCATGGCGTGCATGTCGTAGGCAGAAAGCAGGTTGACGGCCTCTTGCGTGGTGGCGGCACGGTCGAGCACCAGACGGATGGCGAGCGAGGTATTGATGACGGGGCGTTGCGTGTCCTGGTCACAGGGTTTGGAATCCAGGGTGAGCACGGCAATGGACACGCCACATTCGTTAACACCGTCGAGCTGGGCAAACGGGCCCATCAACGCCGCAGCGCGTCCGCCGACGGAGTCAAGCGGAGTGTTATCGTCCAGGTTGTTAAGGGCCGCAACGCCGATGGAGGCATAGCCGCCGCGCGGGTGATTACGCACCAGCAGCGCCGAGGTGTCGTCCTTAAAGTCGTAATTGCGACCGGTGCGCACGCGGCCTTCGGCATCTACGGCGACAAAAGCGCTGCAGGCAAACTGGGGCGCCTGGACATGTGCCGGCACACCGGGCAGCACCTGCGCCACCACGGCATCGATGTAGGCCTGGTCGTCGCGCACACCAGCGGCGATGATGCGATCAAGATCGTAGTCGTAGGCGATGTCGATTGCGTACAGGTCATAGCCATCCGCGTAGCCGGTCAAGCGTTTGAGTGACGCGGCGGACTTGATTTGTTTGTGATAAACGATGCCGGTGGCAGCGGCAAGGCCGACGGCGACTCCCGCGACACCGCAGGCGATGGCAATGTTACGTGGCTTCATGACGGCTCCTTTCGTCCTGTTAGCGTAATTGTCGCAAAAGGAGTGCGGGCATGATGGCTCAACTTGGCGAGCGGCGCGGGATTAAACATGGAATGAAAGGCACGGCACTGGCGCGGCGGGGTATGCTGGAGGGAACCATCAACCCAGTGAAAGGGGAGAGCATGACGGATCAGGAAACGCCCGAGCGCGCGCATGTGACGGCCGATGATATCGAGGCCGCTAACGACCTTATCGACTTTATCGAGGCGTGCCCCAGCATGTTCCATACGGCGGCGACCATTATGGCCGAGCTCGACGAGGCAGGCTTTACCTACCTGCCCGAGAACGCGGCGTGGGATATCGAGCCGGGCGGGCGTTATTACACGCAGCGCAATACCTCGAGCGTTGTTGCCTTTAAGGTGGGCGAGGACCTGGCTGCTACGTGGGGCGAGGACGGCGTTGCCGGCGACTATCATTTTCAGCTCACGGCGTCGCACAGCGATTCGCCGACGTTTAAGGTCAAGGCCGTGCCTGAGCTTGACGGCGCGGGCGAGACGCTGCGCCTGAACACCGAGGCCTACGGCGGCATGATCGACTACACCTGGTTCGATCGCCCGCTGGCGCTGGCTGGACGCGTGTTGGTACGCGAAGGCGACCGTATTGAGAGCCGCCTGCTTTCCACCGAGCGCGAGGTCGCTATTATCCCGAGCCTTGCCATCCATATGAATCGTGGCGTTAATGAGGGCTTTGCGCCCAACCGCGCCGTCGACCTGTGCCCGCTCATCAGCGCCGGTGACCTTAAGCAGGGAGATTTTGACGCCCTGATCGCCGACGAACTGGACGTTGAGCCCGAGCAAATTTTGGGCCGCGATCTGTTCCTGGTCAATCGTCAGGATGCGCGCATTTGGGGCTGGGCCGATGAGTTTATCTCGACGCCCAAGCTCGACGACCTGGCATGCGCCTACACCTCGCTGCAGGCATTTTTGGGTGCCGAGAATGCGCATGACGTTTCGGTTTTCTGCTGCTTTGATAACGAGGAGGTTGGCTCCGAGACCAAGCAGGGCGCCATGTCGACGTTCTTGGCCGACGCGCTGCGCCGCATTAACGGATCGTTGGGCTTTGACGACGAGTCGTACCATCGCGCCCTTGCCGCCTCGATGCTTGTAAGCTGCGACAATGCGCATGCCGTGCACCCCAACCACGCCGAGAAGTGCGATGCTCGCAATCAGGTGGTGCTCAACGGCGGCATCGTCATCAAGGAGGCGGCCAACCAGCACTACTGCACCGATGCTTTTAGCCGCGCGGTGTTCCAGGCTATCTGCGATGACGCCGACGTGCCCACGCAGGCCTTCGCCAACAAGAGCGATATGGCCGGTGGCTCCACGCTCGGCAATCTGTCGAACTTGCAGGTGAGTATGCACGCCGTGGACGTGGGCCTGCCGCAGCTGGCCATGCACTCAAGCTACGAGACCGGCGGCGTGCGCGACGTAATGTACGCCATCCGCGCCCTCACCGCCTTCTACGAGCGAAACCTAACCATCAACGGCGCCGAAAGTGTGGAGCTCTAAAACCTGCCAAAAAGGGACAGGTTCATTTTGGCAAGTTTTATCTGGGCGAATGCAAAGGGTGAAACCGAACTGGATTGGTGATGCGTAGCCGCCGAGGTGCAATGTGCCTCGGCGGCTTTTTGTGTACAGAGTACGGCTAATGCTTATAAATGCTATACATGCTTTACGTATCTACCATAGAGCTTTATGATATTTTGAAGTATTAGGGAGGGCTCATGACCACAACAGCCGCTCAGATCAACGTACGTCTCGATGCCGATCTTAAAAGGAGTGGGGACGCCGCTCTCTCCAAGGCCGGTATGACGCCGAGCCAAGCGGTGCGAGCGCTCTGGCAGCTTGCAGCGTCGCTGGCCGATCGCCCCGGTGCGCTCGAGGATATCCTGCTGCCCAGTCGTGCCCGGGCGGAACAGCGCGAGCGCGAAAAGGCCGCCAAACGTAAGCTCGAGCTCATGGATCAGGGGTCGAAGCTGTTCGCTGCCGCTTGCTGTGAGTCGGGAATCGATATGGTCAAGGCTCAGCCATCGGACGACGAAGAGCTCAAACGGAATGCCTATGCGGATCGCTATGGCGAGGAGATGAGCTGGCTCTATGAGTGAGACTCCAAAGCGCATCTTGGTTGACGCCAACGTGTGGCTCGATTACTTCATTCCCTCACGACGTGGTCGTTCGGTGGCGATTGAGTTTTTACGCGATGCATGCACGGCACAGGTTGATTTGCTGTACGCGGCGACATCGTCCAAAGACCTGTTCTATTTGATTTCAAGTGAACATAAGGCATGGTATCGGCGCGAGCATGGCTCACTATCCCAAGATGCCGCCGTGGCGGCGACATCACTTGCATGGGATTGCCTCGACGTTTTGTCGCAACTTGCCACGCCGGTACCCTGCGACCTGAGTGACATATGGATGGCGAGCAAGCAGCGTAATCTCCATAGCGATTACGAAGACGATTTAATCATTGCGGCAGCGATACGCTCCCAAGCAGATTTACTGGCCACCAACGATGTCAAGCTCTGTTCGCATGCGCCCGTCGCAGCAATGAACGTCGAAAACGCAAGAAACTATCTAACAACACTTAAATAGCGCTAGACCCCTCTGGTCGAATAATGGCCAGCGAGAGCCCACAGGTAGGGCCGCGCCAGCAAAGCGCCACAGGTCGAACAAAAGTCAGCGAGAGCCCGTCTGGGCGAGCAAGGTGCCTTGAAAGAGGAGGGCATTGGCCTTCTGGCCATGCCCGACGATTGAAAGGCAGATTGCCGTCCAGACGGGGTCGCAGCGTCGAGTGGTCCGCCGTTCGTTAGAACGGCGGAACAAGATTAGTGTTCGATCCAGCGGCGCAGGGTCTCGCCGGCTTGCAGGTGACGCAGATTCTCTGCGGCAATGTCGACCACATTGTTGAGCGTGGCGGCCAGATGGAACCAGCCCGAGATATGCGGCGTAATGAGCATGTTAGGCGCATCCCACAGTGGGCTTGTCTCAGGCAGCGGCTCGGGGTCGGTGACGTCGACCGCGGCGCCGGCGAGATGACCCGACTCCAGGGCGGCAACCAAGTCGTCGGCGACCACAAGGTCGCCGCGGCCGCCGTTGGCAAAGAAGGCGCCCGGTTTCATCGCAGCGAAGAACTCGGCGTTCGCCAAGCCGCGGGTCTCGGGCGTGCTGGGCATAAAGGATGCGACGATGTCAGCCTCGGCCAGACGCTCGGGCAGGGCGTCCATGCCGTCCATGTCCTCAAACACAATGGGGTAGACGAGCGGATGGCGCTTGATGCCGCGGACGTGCGCACCCATGTTGCGGCAGAGCGTGGCGAAGTGGCCACCGATATCGCCCGCGCCCAGCACCAGCACATTGGCGTTTTTGAGCGAGGTGACCGGCCCCAAATCCTCCCAGCGATGCTCGCGCTGCAGGTCCTGGTAGCCGGGCAGGCGCTTCATCATAGACAGCACCATGGTAAACATGTGCTCGCTCACGGCCTGGCCGTAGGCGCCGATTGAGCAAGACAGCTTGGCTTCAGCCGGCACGGTGCCGGCGGCGAGATAGTCGTCATAGCCGGCGGTCTGCAGTTGCAGCAGCTGGAGGCGCTCGCATGCGGTCAGCAGGGAAGGGTCTATGTTGCCCAGGATCACGTCGGCATTGGCGACCTGTTCACGCGTGATGGCGTCGGAGCTCGTGTAGATAAAGTCCTCGCTCGGAGCGCTCGACTCAAGAATTGCGCGATGGCGGTCGTTGACGGGCAGCAAAACCAGGATGTTCACAAGCAGTCCTTTCCGCTCGACCTGCCAAAAAGGGACAGGTTTATTTTGGCAGGTTGTATCAGTCAAAACGTTATAAAAACGCCGGGCTACGCGATGGTTAACATATCCATCGCGTAGCCCGGCGCATCCACGGCTACCAGCTCAGCAGCTCGTAGCCGTCCTCGGTCACCACGAGCTGTACCTCGCACTGGGCCGAATCGCTACCGTCCTTGGTGCGCACACACCAGCCGTCGCCCTTGCTGATCTTGATGTCGGGCGCTCCGGCATTGACCATGGGCTCGATGGTAAAGACCATGCCCGGAGCCATGATGGTGTCCACATCGGGCGCCTCGGTGGTAAAGCCCACAAACGGGTC
Source organism: uncultured Collinsella sp. (assembly GCA_902475445.1). Classification (GTDB taxonomy): domain Bacteria; phylum Actinomycetota; class Coriobacteriia; order Coriobacteriales; family Coriobacteriaceae; genus Collinsella. The sequence continues at coordinate 7,577 of CABRZN010000043.1, read as the reverse complement.
CTCGTGGAACTCCTTACCGATGCCGTGTCCGCCGTACTCGCGCACCACGCTAAAGCCGGCGTCCTCGACCGTCTTTTGCACGGCCTCGGCCATAACGGACAGTGGTAGCCATGGCTTGACGGCCGCCAGACCCGCCTCCACGCTGGCACGGGTGACTTCGACCAGGCGCTGGCGCTCGGCCGAGACCTCGCCGATGCAGAACATACGGCTCGAATCACTAAAGTAACCGTCCAGGATCGTGGAGCAGTCCACGTTGATGATGTCGCCCTCGTGCAGCACGTCCGTGTCGCAAGGAATGCCGTGGCAGACCACATCATTGATCGAGGTGCACACGCTTTTGGGGTAGCCCTCGTAGTTGAGGTCGGCCGGCGTGCCGCCGTGCTCGACGGTGTAGTCGTAGATCATCTGGTCGATCTGGTTGGTGGTCATGCCCGCGGCGATGTGTTCGCCTACGTAATCGAGCACGCCCACGTTGATAGCGGCCGAGCGCTTGATGCCTTCGATATCGGTGGGCGTCTTGTAGAGCGTGCGGGGCAGAACCTCCCAGCCCTCTTCCCACAAGCGCTCGAGGCGCTCATCAAAGGCGCTATGGCATTTCTTATATTTTTTGCCGCTGCCGCACCAGCAGGCGTCGTTGCGGCCGGGCACGGGTCCATTGTCAAACATGGCTAACTTCCTTTCATTCGCAGCTAGTATAGCCCACTCACGCGTCCATAAGAGTTGCGGTGATATAGTTCCTGTTTAAGCTGTTTAACAGCATAAACAGGAACTATATCACCGCAACTGATGGGGCGGGATGGCTGACACTAGCTGCTGCGTGGTTTTGCTAGTAGCTCACTTGGCAGGGGATGCCGAGGGCGCGCACGCGTGCGGCAATCTTGTCGAGCACCTCAGGCGCTGCTTTGGCAAGGCCGGCGACCGGCGTCTCGCGCGCCACCGTGTAGATGGTCGCCTCCTGCGGGCGAATGCGCTCGAGCGCCGCGAGCCAGGGGGCAACGTACTCCTCGCCGGTGTTGTCGATGAGCTTGCCCTGATACTCGCCGGTCAAAAAGATCGTCTGGATAATAACGTGACCGTCAAAGCTTGCGAACGTCTCGATCTGGTGCTCGACGTCGTAGGGGCCAACAGGCTGGTCAAGCAGCTGGATAAACGCCGGGTCGACGGTATCGAGCTTAAGAATGTTGTCGTCGACCATCATGAGCGCGTCGTGCACCTCGGGGCGGTCGGCGCGCGTGCCGTTGGAGAGCACGGCGATCTTGGAGTTTGGGGCAAGCTCGTCGCGCAGCGCGACGGCGCCGGCGATGGCCTGCGGAAACTCCGGTGCGGCAGTGGGCTCGCCGTTGCCTGCGAAGGTGATCACATCGGGGAGCTCGCCCTCAGCTGCCATCTCGCGCAGCTTTGCCTCGAGCGCGTCGAGTACCACGGCAGCTGTGTTGTACGGCTCGTGACAGGGGCGCTCGGCGTTGAGGCCGTTTTCGCAGTAAATGCAGTCGAACGTGCAGATTTTGCCGCTGGCCGGCATCATGTTGACGCCGAGCGAGAGACCAAGGCGACGGCTGCGAACGGGGCCAAAGATGGGGCTGGCATTCAAAAACGTAGACATAGGCATATGCTCCTCAAGACAATTGTGCCTAAGCATAGCATCGGCTCCAAAGCAGGGTGCGGGCTCTTGCTTTACAAGTTTCGTTTTTTCACGTCGCTCATTATGCCGTGTCATGAAAAGCCTCGGGTCGGGTAAAGTTAATCTGTTAACAAGGCGTAAAGAAATGCGGGTCTATCCAGCCGTACTGGCGCGCAACTGGATGGGCGTTGATGATGGGGGCACAACATGGATTTTACGGTCGAGAATGCGGGCACCACGATTGCCTGTCGCGAATATGCCGGCCCGGATGTGTCGCCTGATACTCCTGCCTTGGTGTGCGTGCACGGCGCTTGTGTCGACGGCACATTTTTCGACGGCATCGCATGTGAGCTCAGTCACAACTACCGCGTAATTGCCTACGACCGCCGCGGCTGTGGCGGCAGCAGCGAAGCGGCAGACGGCAGCTATGATCTTGCCGCTCAGGCCGCTGACCTGCAGGCCGTGATCGAACACGTTGGCGCTCCGACAAATGTGCTTGCGCACAGCGCCGGTACGTTGGTGGCGCTGGAGCTTCTTCGCACCGAACCCCATCTCGTCGCCCGTGCGATTCTGCATGAGCCGGCTGTGTCGGCCGAAGGCGTCGGCATGGGCGCGGCTCCGATTTTGCTCGATATGATTGCGGCTGGAAAGGTTTCAAGGGCGCTTCGGCTTTTCTTGGGAGCTCTCGGCGACTTGGACCCCGAGGCTCCTGGGACGACCGAAGCGGAAGCCAAGCATGCCCTGCGCAATGGTCGTTGCTTTATGGCCAATGAATACGGAACAAATATGACATATGCTCCCGACTGGGAGCGCGTCCGCGCGTCAAAGGCGGTGTCGGCCGTGTTTTTGGGCGAGCTTTCGGTCGATACACCCCGCGAGGCTGGCACGCGAGCGGCTGCCGAATATCTCGATTGCCCCCTTGTGACGATCCCGGGCGCGCATAACGGTCTGCGCGATCGCCCCGTTACGGCGGCAAACGCCGTTCGCGATGTCTTGGAGCGTTAGCACGCTCGATGACCTGCGGGGAGAGGGGCTGTTAGCGTTTCGTCATTGTTAACGAATGCGCCCATAACCGCGCACCCGCGGCTCCATTACCGCCGTTTGCCAGGTCATAAAAACGTAACGATAATCGCGCGTTTGCCTTCAGCTGTTAGATGCTACCCTTGTACCAATTGATATGCACCGTTGCCGTGCGTAACGATAGAAAGGGCCCCATATGCTCAATAATCACGAGGTCAATCTAACCGACGAGGAGGCTGCCACCGAGGTCGCCCGTGTCGCGAAGACCTACCCCGTGGTGCGTTTGCTGTCGGCCGATCAGATTAAGAACGAGCCTAACTGCCTACTCGCCGGCAATCGGTGTCCTTGCCTGCGTCATTCAAGTCTTGAGGCCTTGACAGATTCCGATGAGGTGTCGGAGCAACTGCTCAACGATGGCGTTGAGTACCGCGCCCATCTGCGCCCTCTGAAGGTCGAGGGCGAGCCTCACGTCCTGCTGATGGTGCGTCCGATCGATGAGCAAGAGGCCGCAGAAGAGGACCTTGTCTACACCGACGTGCTGACGAGCGTGCGCAATCGCCGATATTACGAGGAAAAGCTCCGAAGCGCCCGCATGAATGCCGGCGTTGCGATGATTGACCTTGATGATTTTAGGGCCTTCAACGATACGTGTGGCCGTCATGCCGGCGACCTTGCACTCGGTGCTGTGGCGACAGCCATACGCAGCGGAATTCGTTCGACTGACGAGCTTGTGCGCTATGGCTGCGACAAGTTTGTGGTCGTCATGCCCAATATTCCCTCCGATGACTTCGCCCGTCGCCTGCATCAGGTATCCGAAGCCGTTCATTCCACGATTATTCCGGGCCATGAGTACGTGAGCTTGACGGCATGTGTTGGTGGCGTTCGCATTCATGGCGAGACGGTCGATGAGGGCGTTGGCCGTGCTGTCCAGTTACTGAGCCGCGCTAAGGCAAAAGCCGGTACGGTCGTGACCGATGCCGATTCCATCGAGGCCTTCCAAAGCGAAAAGCCTTTGGTGCTTATCGCCGATGACTCCGAGATGAACCGAGCTATTCTCAACGAGATGCTCAAGGACGAGTATTGCATCCTCGAGGCCGACAACGGTCGTACGGCGCTCGACATGGTCGACCGCTATGGCGATGAGTTATCGCTCGTGCTGCTGGACATTGTCATGCCGGGCATAAGTGGCTTTGAGGTGCTGGCCGATCTGTCGCGCCGATCGGGTATCGATAATCTGCCTGTCATCATGATTTCGAGCGAAGATTCCGATGATGCGGTTCTGCGCGCGTACGAGCTGGGCGCCTCGGACTATATCAACCGCCCGTTTGACTCCCGTGTCGTGCGCCGCCGTGTAAGCAACACCATCCGCCTATACGCCAAACAGCGCCGCCTGACGAGCCTGCTGTCCCAGCAGTACAACGAGCGCGTCAAGAACAGTCGCATGCTCATCGACATCATGGCCGGCGTCATGGAGCTTCGCAATGGCGAGAGCGGCAGGCACGTTACGAACATCGAGAAGCTGACCGAGCTGCTGCTTGGCTGTCTGGTCCAGCGTAGCGGCACGATCTCCCTCGACAATGAGGAACGCTCCACGATTGCCTTGGCTTCGGCGCTGCACGATATCGGCAAGATGTCGATTGACGATGCGATTCTCAACAAACCCGGGCGCCTTACGCCCGAGGAGTTCGAGATTATGAAGACGCATACCACGATGGGCGCCGACATGCTGCTTGAGCTGGGCCGCCATCACGTCGGCAATGCGCTTATGGAATATGCGTACCAGATTGCGCGTTGGCACCACGAGCGCTGGGACGGCAGGGGTTATCCCGATGGCCTTAAGGGCGACGAGATTCCCATTGCCGCACAGGTGGTCTCGGTGGCCGACGTGTACGATGCTCTGACGAGCGTGCGTGTGTACAAGGATGCTATCCCGCACAAGGAGGCGATCCAGATGATCCTGGACGGTAAGTGCGGCACCTTTAACCCACTGTTGCTCGACTGCCTGCTCGAGGTACAAGACCGTATTGCCGAGACGTTGGCACGCCCCGCCGACGTTGTCGCGTTTCCCACGATTTAGTTTGAACAAAGGAGTTTTTAATCCATGATTTCCATGCGTGAGGCGTATGAGAAGATCGGCGCTAATTATGATGACGCGTGCGCTCGGCTGATGGGCGAGGAAATGCTTGCCCGCTTTGCCCTCAAGTTTTTGGATGACGAGAGCATGGACAAGCTGGAGGCCGCCATGGCGGCAGGAGACGCCGAAGGTGCGTTTATGGCAGCGCACACGCTCAAGGGCGTGAGCCAGAACCTGGGATTCGATAATCTGTACGAGCCGGCGGTCGTGGTGACCGAAGCGCTGCACGGTGCCGATGCCGTTGACGGCGCCCGCGAGGGGATGCATGCGCTGCAGCAGCAATATGCGGCGACGATGTCGGCCCTGCGCGAAGCGGCCGAATAAGAGCTTGCGAGCCTTGGGTTGCGTGCCGGCCACATATAGGTAAAAGGGCGCCCCGCCGGACCATGTGGCCGGCGGGGCGCCCTTTTGTGTTGTGCTGTCCGTGAACTAGCGGGCCAGCTTAACCTTTGCCGCTGCCTCGACAAACGACTTCCACAGGTTAAAGTCGGTCTCGAGCGTCTTCCACGTGTACTCAGGGTGCCATTGCACGCCTAGGCAGAAAGGCTGGCCTTCGACTTCGATGCACTCGGGAACGCCGTCGGTTGCCTTGGCGACCAAGCGCGTGCTCTTACCCAGACGGTCGACGCAGCAGTGGTGTGCGGAGTTGGTCTGGATTAGCCTGTGCCCGCCAACCGCGCGTTCCAGCAGCGAGCCCGGCACGACCTCGACGGGGTGCACGGGATCGTTGAGCACGTGGGTGTGGCGCCACTGCGTGCGGCCCTCGCGTGCACCCAGGCTCGGCACGTCCATGCACAGGCTGCCACCAGTGGCGACGTTGAGCAGCTGCGTGCCGCGGCAGGTGGTAAAGAGTGGCTTTTTGGCGCGGAGCACCTCGTTAACCAGCTTAAACTCAAAACGGTCGCGAATCTCGCAGCACAGTGTGGGGTCGTAGGGGCGCTCGTCGCCCCAGCGCTTGGGGTTGACGTCCGGGCCGCCGGGAATGGCGATGCCGTCGGCGATATCGACGTAATGACGGATAACCTCAATGTCCTCGGTGATGGACATCTGCAGCGGCAGACCGCCGGCGGCAAGGATGGCATCGACAAAGACACTTGCGATCTCCTCGTTGGGGGAGAGCGTTTCGCTCAAAAACGGCTTCGCCTCTTCCCAGCGCGGCGCGACGAGGATGAGTGGGCGGTCGGCGGGGGCGACGTCGACGTGCGGGGTGTAGGACGATGAAGTGCGAGTTCCGATCATAGGTGTAACTTTCGAGTTTGGATGGGCATGGCGGGCGGGTGGGCGGTCTGGCTAGTGACCCTTGATGGAGTTGAGGAAGTCCTGGGCGCGCTTGGTCTGGGGGTGGTCGAAGAACTCGTCGGGCGTGCCGGTTTCCACAATCTGGCCGTCGGCCATAAACACGACGCGATCGGCCACGCGGCGGGCGAAGTTCATCTCGTGCGTGATGACGATCATCGTCATGCCCTGCTGGGCCAGACGGACCATGACCTCGAGCACCTCGTTGATCATTTCGGGATCGAGGGCGCTCGTGGGCTCGTCAAAAAGCATGGCCTTGGGCTGCATGGCGAGTGAACGGGCGATGGCCACGCGCTGCTGCTGGCCGCCCGAAAGCTGTGCGGGCACCTTGTCGGCCTGCTCGGCCACGCCCACGCGGCCCAGCAGGTCCATGGCGCGCTCGCGAGCCTCGTCCTTGGAGACGCCCAGCACATCGACCGGTCCCAGCATGACGTTCTGTAGTACGGTCATATGTGCGAACAGGTTGAACTGCTGAAACACCATGCCCAGCTCGGCACGCATGCGGGCAAGATCCTTGCCTTCCTGCGGCAGGGGCTCGCCCTCGATGAGAATCTCGCCCGAGTCGATGGTTTCCAGGCGGTTGATGGTGCGGCACATGGTCGACTTGCCCGAGCCCGAGGGACCGATCACAACGACGACCTCGCCGCGGTCGACCGAGAGATTGATGTCGTTGAGGACGTGTAGATCGCCATAGTGCTTATCGACGTGTCTGAGCTCGATCAGCGGCTGATTGCCGGTGGAAGAGGTGCTCTGTGCCATGGTGCTCGGCTCCTTATGACTCGAAATGGTAAAGCGTTAGCGGATGATGGTCGCGCCGGTCTTGTGCGAAACATAGACAGCGGCCTTGTTGATCGCGACGTTGATGAGGATGTAGATGACCGCGATAACCAGGTAGACCGACACGAGGGCGTCGTAGTTGGTAATGAGCACGCGGGCATTTTGCATCAGGTCGGGATAGCTCACCACGTAGGCGACGGTGGTGTCTTTGACTACGACCACGAGCTGCGAAATCAACGACGGAATGATAAACCGAATAGCCTGCGGCAACACGATTTTAAAGGTGATTTTGGCCTTGGAGAGACCGAGCGCCTGGGCTGCCTCGACCTGACCGCGCGGCACGGCATTGACGCCGGCGCGGAAAATCTCGGCCAGTACGCCGGCCGCAGCGAGCGCGACGGGCAGTGTGAGCATCCAAAACGACGGCAGCGAGATCTTGTACTGCGGCAGCACCAAAAAGAAGAAGTAGATGAACAGCAGGCTCGGCACGCCACGGAAGAAGTCAGTAAGCACGCGGCAGACCAGCTGCAGCGGCTTGATGTCGCTGGTGCGGCCGAGCATAAGGCCCAAGCCCAGTACCAGCGCGATGGCGCCTGCGGTGAGTGCGACTTTAACGGTGCCCTCAAAGCCGGCAAGCAAGAACTTCCAGGTAGTGAGGTGCGTAAAGAAATACCAATAGTGGACCGAAAGCTGGCCGGTCACATAAAAGCGCTGCAGTACCAGGGCGAC
>CABRZN010000042.1 GCA_902475445.1 uncultured Collinsella sp. | reverse complement strand
CCCGCTCGCTGTCCGTCCTCTACCTGCGGCGTTATCTTGCTCCGGATGTGGCAGTTAGGGACGCTCCTTTTCTGCCGGCGGTTTGGGACACTCCTTGGGTAGCCGTTTAAGAACGTCCCCAACGACTACCCGGGGGAGTTGCCTTCCCTCGTGGCGGTCTTCTAGCAGAAAAACCAAGTGAGTAGGCTTTTTGCAGAAGGCCGAGCACGCCCTAAAACGCCACAGCTCTGACCTGCAGTTTTATAGATCATTTGTCGCGATGTGCTCGGCAGGTTCAAAAAAGTCTACTCACTTGTATCTGAGACGCACCAGATTGGCAAAAACCGCCGCGAAAGGGCCCCTGGTCCCTTCGCGGCGGTCATACGCCTCTGATTTTGCGACGGTTTTGTCCGCTTGTTACTCGCTGTAGCGGGTGGCAATGGCGGCTCGCACCATGCCGGTGCTCATGAGGTAGGTCACCAGGAAGTAGCCACCGTATGCTGCCAGGAAGATTGCACAGGTGAGGCCCACGGTGCCGCCGATGCTCATATTTCCGAATATGCTCACCAGCTCGATGATCACCTTAAGTGCCACAAAGGAGTGCGCCAGGCCCACTGCCAGAGGGAACAGGAAGAACACCGCTTGCTGCGCCATCACCGAATGGCGAATCTGGCGGTCCTCACAGCCGATCTGTGCCAGCACACGATAGCTGCGGCTGCCGTCGGCCACGTTGGAGAGTTGCTGGATCGACAGAATCGCCGCGCATGCAACGACCAATACAAAGCCGATGTAGATGGCTAGGTAGCTAATAAGACCGTTCATTTGCGCTGCTTGCGCGTACATCTCGGAGCGTGTGATGAAGGTTCCCCACGACCCCGGCTCCTTGCCGTCAACGAGCAGATTGTCGAGCACAGTGTATTTAATACTCTCGTCTGCCTCGGTCGTATCCATCCCCTGTTTGTAGTTAACGAGCAGGCTACTGGAATACGGCTGCAGATTAAGTTGGGACAACAGCTCGTCGGCAACGACGACGGTACCCGGATTACTGCCCATCGCCGAGTTGGCGATGGCCGCCGCATCTTCGTCCGACTTATCGGTTGCGGGCTTGAGCGTATGCCCGCCCAAGGTAAGGGCATGGCCGCCAGCCATATACTTGGTGTACAGGTCGACCAGCTCGCCGCCCATATCACACGTGAGCAGATACTGGTCGTGACCGATGTGCACCGGCTCCTCGCCCATCATCTGGCGCAGTTTGTTGTACTGGCTCGCCGGCGTCACAAACAGACCCATCGTATCGGCATTGCTACCCCCGAACGCCTTGGGAAGCTTTTCGCCCATGGCCTTGCACATTTCACTTGGAGTCACCGAAGGATCCGAACCGCCAAGCGGGTAACTCAGATACGAATCGATCTGCACATGCTCACCGGCAACATCGGCAATATTGACCTTCTTGCCGGTCTCGTCGTTGTTGTCCGCCGACTTGCCCTTACGATCGCCGTGCCATGGATCGCCGTGCCATGCGGAGTACAAATCGACCGTACTATCGGCCAGCACCATGCGATCGGCTTCAGACGGATTGATGTACTCTTTGTAGTAGTCGAGCGTATCGGGCGTGTAATAGACATACGTCTGTGACACGTCAACAGGGTTATAGCGCTCCAGGTTTTCGTTCATCACATTGGCAATCGACATACCGCACGTCACCGAGGTGATGGCCAAAAACAGGAGCATCGCGATGACGCCCATCGAAAAGCACACCGTGTTGACCTTGGCCGCAAGCTGGCGCACGGTAAACATGTTGAGGCCGCGCCAATACACGCCGCGCAGGCTCTGCAGCAGCTTGATGAGCATGCCCGAGAGTCCCCAGAACAGGGCAAAGGTGCCCACGGTAACCATAGCGGTCGTAATACCAAACTGGTTCATGGCCTCTTGCAGCTTGCTGTCCGTCGCGGTTAGCGGGAACCCATCACGTAGCAGACGGTAATAGGCCACGCCCACCAGCAACACGCCCACGGTAAAGATGGCAATCGCGATCCAGGGGTTGCGTGTCTTGATGCTCTCGTTGCGACGCTCGGCACCCATAAGCTCGATGAGTTTGGTACGACGTACGGCGCGAAGGTTCAGCAGTAGCGTGAGCACAAACATTACGAGCATGCAGGCAAGGGTCAGATTGAACGCATGCACCGAGAAAAAGAAGTGGAAATTGGCGATCTGTGTCTTAAAGAGCGAGGCCGTAAAGAACGTCATGAGCTGGGAGAGTCCCACACCCAGCACAATGCCGGCAACAAAGGCCACAACCGATACTATCACGGTCTCGAGCGCCATAATCGTGGCGACGCGCCCGCGCCCCATGCCGAGCACCTGGTACAGGCCAAACTCCTTCTTGCGGCGTTTCATGATGAAGTTATTGGCATACACCATCAAAAAGGCCATGACACCGGCCAAAAAGTACGTCAGGTCGCCGAGCATGCTGCCCATAACCTGCGCCAAGCCCTCTTCATCGATTCCGGCGATGTCGACCTGCATCGAGATGGTGTTAAAGGCATAGAAGACCGTGACGCCCAGGGTGAGCGTCAAAAGGTAGACGAGGTAGTCGCGGCCGGCGCGGCGGACGTTACCCCAAGCGAGTTTACAGAGCATCGGAGCCCTCACCGCCCATCATGGCAACGACCTCCATAATGCGGTCGAAGAACTCTCGGCGGTCGGTGTCGCCGCGGCGCAGCTCGGTGAAGATCTTGCCGTCTCGAATAAACAGCACACGGCTCGTGTAGCTGGCGGCAAAGCTGTCGTGCGTGACCATGAGCACGGTGGCTCGCAGGCGGCGGTTAAGGGCCTCTAGGCTCTCGAGCAGCAGGCGAGCGCTCTTGGAATCGAGGGCGCCGGTGGGCTCGAGCCGCGGCAACGCGCTGCTGCTGCCCGCCGGACATCTGGTAGGGATACTTGTCGAGCACCTGACTGATGGACAGGCGCGCTGCCACATCCTGCACGCGGGTCGAGATCTCTGCCGAGTTTGTGCGGGCAATGGTGAGCGGCAGGGCGATGTTCTCGCGTGCCGTGAGCGTATCGAGCAGGTTGGAGTCCTGGAAGATAAAGCCGAGCTCCTCGCGGCGAAACTGCGAGAGCTTGGCCTGCTTCATGCGCGTCACGTCCTGCCCGTTGATGCGGATGGTGCCGCTCGTGGCGCTATCGATGGTCGACACGCAGTTGAGCAACGTCGACTTGCCCGAACCCGAAGCGCCCATGATGCCAACAAATTCGCCGCGGTTGACGGTAAAGCTGACGTCGTTGAGCGCACGGGTCACGTTGCCCAGCGCTCCATATACCTTTTCGAGATGCGCGACCTCCAGTACCGGGGTCGCCATGTGCGTGGTTTGCATACCGAGTCCTTTCTTGCGATTAGTCTACGGCATCTATAGTCGCAAGAAGACGAGTCGGCTACCATCGATATGGCTTACGCTTGCCTTACCGTTGTGTAAGGTACGGGTAGCTAGCCTGCCACGTGTTGATGTTGAGAGAGGACTTCTGTTGAAGACTGTTCATGTTGCCGCTGGGATCATTCGCAAGGAAGGATCTGACGAGCTGCTTGCCGTGCAGCGCGGCTATGGCGACATGCAGGGACTTTGGGAGTTCCCAGGCGGCAAGCTCATGCGCGGCGAGACGCCCGAAGACGCCGTGCGCCGCGAGCTCATGGAAGAGCTGCAGGTAAAAGTCACCAACCTGCGCGATTTCTACACCGTTGAGTATGACTACCCCGATTTTCATCTCTCCATGGAGTGCTACTACTGCTCACTCGCCGATGAATCCGATGAACCCCAGAAGCACGACCGTCAGCTCGATATCCGCTGGATTCCGCGTACCTCGCTTGCCACGGTGGAATGGATGCCCGCCGACAAGGGACTTATCGATGCGCTGATTGAGTTGAAGGAAGATCGGCTCGAGGCAAGCTCCGCCGATGACGCCGAAGCCGCCATGGCCGACGAGTCTGCCACCAAGCCCAAGCGCGCACCTAAGCGCCGTAGCAAAAAACGCCCCAAACCAGGTCTGCTCGACGGCATCGATACCTCGGACCTTTCCGCCGACGAGCGTGAACTGGTGCGCCGTCGCGCCGCCATCAAAAAGTCCATGAAGGGCAACAAGCGCGCCAACACCAAGCCCGAGCTGCTCGTTCGTCAGCGCCTGCGGGCAGCGGGCCTTACGGGCTATCGTTTGGAATGGAAGGTACCCGGCAAGCCCGACATCGCCTTCCCCGGCCGCAAGATCGCCATCTTCGTCAACGGCTGCTTTTGGCACCGCTGCCCCAAGTGCAATCCGAGCCAGCCCAAGCGCAACGTTGAGTTTTGGGAGGCAAAGTTCCGTCGCAACGTCGAACGCGATCGCGCCGCCGTGGCAGCGCTCACTCAAATGGGCTGGACGCCCATAACCATCTGGGAATGCGAGCTCAAAAAAGACCGCATCGATACCACGATGGAAAAGGTCATCGAGCAGGTGCGCGCCGCAGAGCCGCAGCGCTAACAGCGAGCATTCACACGCCCCACACAGGCGAGCCACATCCGCGCCACAAACCTTAGAAAGCCCTTAAGCTCAAAACCTTTCAAGAGTGTTACTCAATAGCCTTGACCTGCGGTTTCATCGTAACACCAAACCAGGTTAAGCCTTTCTTTAGCGCTTCTTTGCAGCAGCCGCGGCATAATACTGCCAGCGCACGGGACCTAGCAGCATACCCCGAGCGCAATCTATTGGTGGACATCGAGGAGGCCGCATAAGCATGCATTCTTCCAACGGCGCAGCACAGCAGCCATCCCTAAATCATGCAAACCTTTTCTCCTTCCCCCCGACACAGAGAAACGGCCTCCTCGACTCCCCCACCACAAAAGCCAAACGCTCAACCGACCAGAGCCACAACTTGCGAGCATCGTTCGAAAGGCTCCAAGCATCCCTAGACAAGGCGTTCCCCGAACAGGCAAGAGCAATCTAAGCCCATCGCGCTTTATACTGATGCCATGCGAAACATGGATCACATAGAATTGCACCGCGGAGGACGCGAGGAAGCGTTTCCCGAGACCGCCGAAGACTGGCCCTATATTGCCGAACGCGCAGAATTCGCTCGCTATCCGGGCAATTCCGTCCCCTGGCACTGGCATTCCGAAGTTGAGCTTTTCTACATGGAGCAGGGAGCGATTGACTATCGAACGCGCGCGGCTCATGAACACGTGCGCTTTGAGGAAGGGTCCGCCGGCTTTATCAACGGCGGCGTTTTGCACAGCACGCTGCAATCACCCAATTCGGCACCAGCCATTCAAATGTTGCATATCTTTCAGCCGTCGATGCTCGGCGATCCCGCGTGACGCCTTCAAAAGCGCTATATCAATCCTTTGCTGCAATGTCGAGGCGTCGATGTGCTCAAATGGTCGCCCACCAACCCCGACGATATGCCCTTTATCGATTTGCTAAAGAGTTCCTTTAACCACGACCTTCAACGGCCGCAGAACGAGATGGCGCTTCGGAATAGCTTGTCAGAGCTCTGGATTCAGATTTACGCCAAGGCCGAACCGCTCTTTTCCTCCGACAACGCCTCTTGGATGACCAGCCGCGACGTACAGTTCAAGGCAATCCTGGACTTTATCCGCGCAAACTATGCAGCCGCTATAGATGTGCCCCAGATGGCATCTGCAGCCGGCGTAAGCGAAAGAGAGTGTTACCGCATTATCGAAACTTGTGCAGGAACGACCCCGGCGGCATATCTACGCGCATACCGCATAAACCGTGCTTGCGAACTTTTGGCACACACCACGCGAACGGTACAGACAGTCGCGCGCCAATGCGGATTTATAACAGCAAGCCATCTTGGCCAGGTGTTTAAAGAACAAATGGGGTGCACTCCTTCGAGCTATCGAGCAGCGAGGCAGAATCTCGATAGCACCAGGCAGAAATCCCGCTAGCCTTTCTTCTGTCACCGCATCAAACTTGCAGGCAAACAACAGAGAGGAGCAACCATATGAAGCACTTTGACCATATCGTATTTGACGTTGATGGGACATTGGCAGATACAGAAGAAAGCGTTCTATCATCGCTTGTCCAGATTGTCCAAGAAGAGACCGGCAAAACGCTCCCCCGACACGAGCTTGAATTTGCCCTCGGCATACCCGGCAAGGATGCCCTTGAGAAACTTGGAATCTACTCGCAGGCAACGTTGAATCGTTGGTGCCAAGTTGCTGCCAGCTTTAAAAGCACCATCAGCGTGTTTCCAGGCTTGCTTGAAGTCATCGCAACACTCGCCAACAACGGCTGCAAACTTGGCATCGTCTCCTCACGTGCGCGCGACGAATACACAGACGAAATTGCACCCCTTGGCTTCGATAAGTTTTTTGAACACATCATCCTTGTCGAAGACACAACCGAACATAAACCCGCACCCGCTCCCATGCTCGAATATCTCCGGCGTACGGGCGCGAATCCTGGCAACGTCGTCTACGTTGGCGACACCGTCTACGACGAACAATGCGCAACTTCGGCAGGGGTCAGTTTTGCCAGAGCGGCATGGGGATCACACCAAGACATCCCAAATGCCACCTACAACCTCGAAACCCCCAACGACCTGTTAGCCCTAACAACCAAGTAACCCTCCCATCCCAAATTCGCAGTCCTAACGCCACAAGGGCGACGACCTCGAGAAGGTCAACTTGGGAGGGACGAGGGCTTAGTTCCCCAATCTTTCCGCAGGGGGCAAAAAGCAACGTCTTATTTTTCCGACACTAACGCCACAAGGGCGATTGAGCAGGACGGTTTGGGCGGGTCCCGTACTTAGTTTCCAAAATCATTCCGCAGCGCGAAGGCCCCCGTTGTCAACGCTTCGAAGAAGCGAGACAACGGGGGCCTTCATGCGCGAGGACGTTTTGGAAACTAAGTACGGGACCCGCCCAAACCGTCCGGTGGGATCAGAGTACCCTTGCTGTTACTCTGCTTTGCCCACAGAGTTGAGGTTGGTCATGCGGATCTTAACCAGCTCGGTGATCTCACGCATACCCTCCTTGGCCGGCTTCTTGGGATCGAAGCAGGCAGGGTTCTCGGCCATGTAGGCCATGAAGCCCTTGGTGTAGGCCTGACGCAGCTCGGTAGCGTAGTTAACCTTGCAGATGCCGTTCTTCACAGCCTCGGCGACCTGCTCATCGGGCACACCGGAGGTGCCGTGCAGAACCAGCGGCACGTCGACGGCGTCGCGGATGGCCTTAACCACGGACTGCTCGATGTGCGGATCGCTCGTGTACACGCCGTGGCTGGTGCCAACGCCAATAGCGAGGGAGGTGCAGCCAGTGCGCTCGACGAACTCCTTGGCCTCGGCAGGATCGGTGTAGGGGCTCTCGCCCTCAACCGCGGGACCGTCGTCCTCCTTGCCGCCAACCTTACCGAGCTCGGCCTCGACGGGCACGCCCATGGCGCGGCCAGCGTCGGCGACGGACTTGGTCAGGGCGATGTTGTCCTCGAAGGACTCGTGCGAGCCGTCGATCATGACAGAGGTGTAGCCCGTGCGGAAAGCCTGCATGCAGCGGTCATAGCCATCGCCGTGATCGAGGTGCAGGGCGACGGGCACGGAAGCACGCTCGGCGGCAGCCTTGACCATGCCGTAGAAGTAATCCAGACCAGCGGTCTTGATGGTGCCCGGGGTGGTCTGCATGATGACGGGGGACTTGGTCTCCTCGGCAGCGGCCAGAACGGCCATAACAAACTCGAGGTTCTCGACGTTGAACGCGCCGACGGCGTAGTGGCCGGCCTGAGCGTCCTTGAGCATCTTTTCGGTGGTAACAAGTGCCATGAGCGTTTGCTCCTCTCCCTCGCCCGCATCTGGACATCGGGCGTAGTTGTTCACAAGGCGTTTTACCTTGCGTTTTGCTGCGCTCATTGTATGAAATTCAGCGGCTTTGCATGTGCGAGATATTGAGCCCGTGCAGGTCAATACAGTCGTTTTTGAAAAGCAAACGGAAGGAATTGGGGCCGAGTGGGCGTGTTCGATATTGAATTTTGGGCGTTCAGCGTCTTTCTTTTATAGAAAAGATAAGTAATCGAAAGGTGTTTTCTTACTCAAAAAGAAAATGAACGAAAATAGAGTCAACACAATTCCTGCAAATTTAGCCGAGAATGGAGCAAGCATGGCCCACGCAACAACCCGAGCTTTCGCCGACGAGCGTCGTTCCGCCATTATGGAAATGCTCGATCATAATGCCTCGGTGCAGGTAGCAGAAATCGCCCAGACCTTTGGCGTGTCCTCCGTCACCGCCCGCGCCGACCTGGACGCGCTCGCCGAAGCAGGCAAGCTGCGCCGCACACATGGTGGTGCCGTATCGCTCCACAAACGCCTGACCGTCTCCACGCAGGATCGCCGCATCAATGTCAACGTCGCAGCCAAGCAAGCCATCGCTCAAAGCGCCATCGAGCTCGTCAATGACGGCGACACGCTGCTCGTAGACTCGGGTACCACGGCGCTCGAATTCGTCCGGCTCCTCGATCAGCGCGACGGTATCACCGTTATCACAGCAGACATTACCATTGCCGATTACATCGACGAGAGCATGCCCTCGGTCGATGTCGTCATGCTGGGCGGGGCGCTGCGCAAAGGCCATCGTTATTTGTACGGACCGCTCACTATGCAGGCGCTCCAAATGGTCCATGCCGATCTGGCCGTCATGTGCCCCGGTGCCTTTGTCTCCAGCTGCGGCTTTACGACTGACTTTCCCCAGATGGCCGAGACCAAAACGGCTATGATCGCCGCGGCCCATCAAAGCGTCGCCCTCATGGACGCCAGCAAGGTTAACGGACGCGGCATGTACCGCTTTGCCGAGCTGACCGATGTCGACGCCATCGTGATGGACCGTGACCCCGATCATGCCGTCGCCACCTCAATCGCCGAGGCCGCCGACAGCGCACGTCCAGCCCTCATCATCGCCGGCGCTTAAACAAAAACCACCACAAAGGTGCCTGTCCCCTTTGCGGTGGTTGTGGTGGTTGAGCGTCAAAAGTGAACGTGTCGCTACTTGGACAGCTCGTCGGCGAGGGCCTCGATCTGAGCGCGCGAGGCTTCGTTGAGCGAGCCCAGCACAGTCACCTTGTTCTGCGTCAGGGTGATGTCCTTCATGCCCTCGAGCTCCTTGGTCATAACCTTGGCAGCCGCGGGTGCCCAAGAGCCGGCCTCGACGAGCGCCACCGTACGGTTCTGGTAGGCGTGCTCGGCGAGCGTATGGATGAAGGTGCTCATGCACGGGAAGATCTCGCCCTGATAGGTGATGGAAGCGAGCACCAGACGGTCGTAGCGGAACGCATCCTCAACGGCCTCGGCCATGTCGTCACGAGCCAGGTCAAAGACGGAAACCTTCTGGCCGCGAGCCTCAAGCGCAGATGCGAGCTCCTCGACGGCAGCCTTCAGATGCCCGTACACGCTCGCATAGGCAATCGTGATACCCTCGTCCTCGGGCTGATAGCTCGACCAGGTGTTATAGGTGTCGAGGTAGTAGCCCAGGTTCTCGGTCAGCACGGGGCCGTGGAGCGGGCAGATAATCTGGATGTCCAGGTCGGCGGCCTTCTTGAGGACGGCCTGCACGAACTTGCCGAACTTACCGACGATGCCAAAGTAGTAGCGGCGAGCCTCGCAAGCCCAGCCCTCGGGGTCCTCGATGTCGTTGGCGCCAAACTTGCCAAAGCCGTCGGCACTAAAGAGCACCTTGTCGGTAGACTCGTAGGAGAAAATCACCTCGGGCCAGTGAACGTTGGGAGCGCCGACAAACGTTAGGCTGTGACCGCCCAGATCGAGCACGTCGCCCTCTTTGACGACCATCTTGCGCTCGGGGTAGTCGGTGCCAAAGTAGTTGACCATCATGCGGAAGGCACCCATGCTGGCCACAATCTGTGCCTGGGGGTAGCGCTCCATAAAGGCGGCGATACCGGCGGAGTGATCGGGCTCCATGTGATGGACGATCAGGTAGTCGGGCGTACGGCCATCAAGCACGGCCTCGAGGTTGCCGAGCCACTCGTCAACAAAACCGCCGTCGACTGAATCGGCGACAGCGATCTTTTCGCCCAAGATAACATAGCTGTTGTATGCCATGCCGTTCTCGGACACGTCGTACTGGCCCTCGAACAGGTCAATATCGTGATCGTCGACGCCAACGTAGCGGATATCCTTGGTGATCTCCATCAGGCAAAGCCTCCTAGATAGACAAAAGAACCCGTCTATCATAACACTCGCCTTCATAGCCACGGCTATCCGTCAGCATCCATACCGATTGTTATTGAAATGCAATAAAATCGCCGTTTACCTGCACAAACTATGTGCGCGGTATCGCCGTGCTATGTCGAATAATGAGCTGGCCGGGAATGCGAATGGCAACGGTTTTGCCCGCCGTACCCGCCTCGGGAACCGCATGCTCAAACACCTCGCGTCCGCGCTGATGTAGATCAAATCGCACGGTCGTGAGCTCGTTGTGTGCCACAAAATCATCGAGCGAATCGTCGACGCCCACCACGCTCACGTCCTCGGGCACGCGCAGGCCGCTATCACGCAGTGCGGCAATCGCGCCATTTGCCATCTGGTCGTTTGCCGCGTAAATCGCCGTCATGGTGCGATCGTGCTCGGCCAGGTACCTGCCGGCCTCGTAGCCGCTGTTGGCAGACCAGTCGCCCTCGAGCGGCTCTGCCGGCTCGATGTGTTTACGCTCGAGCGCATCCTGCCAACCGGCGCGGCGAAATTGTTCGTCGACCGAGAACGACGGGCCGCCAATATAGCGAATCTGCTCGTGCCCCAGCTCAAACAGGTGATCCATAAGCAATAGCGAGCAGCCGTAATGATCGGAGTCGACCGTGGTCACCCGCGGGTGCGCGTACATGGTAACGATGACCGTGCCAATGCCCGGCAGCGGATCAAACGTCTCAAAATCGGGCGCCATGCGACTCATGCCGATGATGATGCCGTCCACGGGCAACGCGGCCATACGACGCGTGGCCTCGGCAAGCGAAAACTCCTCGGTCTTGGACATCTCGACCAGCGTGATGGCGCAATTATGCTCGCGAGCAGCGCTGGCGATGCCGTCGATCATTGAGAGGTTGCCAAACTTGGTGACATCGTTGACGCACAGGCCGACCGAATGGTAACGGCCGTCGCGCAGCGAGCGGCCGGCATAACTCGGACGAAAGCCGAGCTCTTGCATGGCGGCCTGCACGCGCTGCCGCGTCCGCTCGTTCACATTGGGCAGACCGTTGGCGACGCGCGAAACCGTTTGCTGCGAAACGCCGGCAGCGCGGGCAACGTCGGCCATGGAGACCGGACGGGAACTTGTATCGTTGGACGGGCGCCTTGCCACAGGATCACCTTCACCCTTGCGAGATCAAAATAGCGTGCATGCCCTCCGCGCGGGAATTTAACCCGCACGGAAGACCGCTATCGTCGGACGCATGTTAACGTACTCTACTTTTTCTAGCTGCAGCTCTTCTGCTCTATAAGTCCATACGGCGCTACCGTTCACGGCCGAATTTCGACCGATTACCAGATTCTCAAAAAGTAATATGCGTTGTGTTATGAGTACGTTAACATAGCCCATAACATGCGGCATCGTGAATGCTGAGTTCACGCCGCTTCAAATTGTTAACGTACTCATAACGACGCAAAACTTACCTGTTCGCGCCAAGGAAAGGACCCTCATGACCGCCCCCGACGAAAAGACGCTCTCCACCCTCACCAAGCTGTTTGAGGAGGAGTTTGGCCCCATCGGCGACCGCCAGGTGCTCTACGTGCACGCGCCCGGCCGTTCCGAGATCAGCGGCAACCACACCGACCACGAGGGCGGCCACGTTATCGCCGGCTCGCTCGATGTCGCCGTCGACGGCATTGCCGTGGCGACCGATACCAACAAGGTCCGCGTTGCCGACGAGGGCTACCCCACCTTTGAGATTACGCTCGACACGCTGGATGTTCAGGAGTCCGAGAAGGGCACGTCCGCAAGTCTCGTCCGCGGCATGGCACACGAGATCGCAGCCCTGGGCGTTGAGCCTCATGGCTTCGACTTCGCCTTCACCTGCTCCGTCCCCTCGGGCGGCGGCCTTTCCAGCTCCGCTGCCGTCGAGGCCGCGTACGGCCGCGCCATGGAGACGCTCTGGGGCGCGCCCGCCATTGAGCCCGTCACGCTTGCGCAGATGAGCCAGCGCACCGAGAACAACTATTACGGCAAGCCCTGCGGTCTGATGGACCAGGCCGCCGTGTGCCTGGGCGGCCTCGCCTACATGGATTTTGAGGACCAGGCTCAGCCTAAAACGCAGAAGCTCGAGCTCAACTTTGAGGATCACGGTTATGCGCTTGTGCTCGTTAAAGTGGGCACCGACCACGTGGCCGCCACCGACGACTACGCCGCCGTTCCGCGCGAGATGCAGGACGTCGCCGCCGAGTTTGGCAAGGCACGCCTGTGCGAGGTCGACGTTGCCGACTTTGACGCCAAGCTCCCCGAGCTGCGTGCCAAGCTGGGCGACCGTGCCTGCCTGCGCGCCATTCACTACTGGTACGAGAACGGTCTGGTCGATAAGCGCTGGGCGGCCCTGAACGCCGGCGACATCGACCAGTTCCTGACCCTGACGCGCGAGTCCGGCGCCAGCTCTGCCATGTACCTGCAGAATGTCGTTGCCAAGCTGGGCTCCGAGCAGCCCTCCATGTACGCCCTGGCACTTGCCGAGCACGTGCTCGACGGCCGCGGTGCCGTCCGCATCCACGGCGGTGGCTTTGGCGGCACCATCCAGGCCTTCGTACCGCTCGACCTGGTCGACACCTTCATTGCCAAGATGAACGGCTGGCTGGGCGAGGGCTCTGCCCGCCACTACGCAATTTCTGACAAGGGGGCTTACGCGGCATGGCTGTAATGACTGATGTGCGCGAGGCCGCGCAGGGCCTGATTGAGTATGCCATCCATCGATCGATGATCGGTCAGGACGATCGCATCTGGGCCTACAACACCATTTTGGAGTGCATCGGCGCCACGGGCCCCGCACTCGACATGGCTTGGGCGCTGCAGACCGAGAAGATTTCGCTCTTGCACCCCGATACACTCCCCGACTTTGATCTGGAGGGCACGCTCGCCGTGCTTTCCGATGCTGCCGTTGCCAACGGCGCTGCCGAGGACACGGCGTCGGGCCGCGACCGCATCGCCATGCGCATCATGGGCGCGCTTATGCCGAGGCCTTCGGTTGTAAACGAGGAATTCAACGGCCGCATGGGCGTCAACGAGCCCCGCGCCGCGACCGACTGGTTCTACGGCCTGTGCTGCGACGCCGGCTATGTGCGCCGCGCCGCCATCGCACGCAACATTAAGTGGAGCACCCCTACCAACTGGGGCGACTTGGAGATCACCATCAACCTCTCCAAGCCCGAGAAGGACCCGCACGATATCGCTGCCGCCGGTGCCGCCAAGAACACGGGCGAAAAGTATCCCGCCTGCCAGCTGTGCATCGAAAACGAGGGCTACCCCGGGCGTTCGGCAGCAGCCGACGGTGGCGCCCACCCCGCCCGCCAGAATCTGCGCGTTATCCCCATCCAGCTCGACGGCGAGCGCTGGGGTTTCCAGTACAGCCCGTATGCGTATTTTAACGAGCACTGCATTGCTATGAGCTCCGAGCATCGCCCGATGCACGTGGACCGCAAGGGGCTGACCTGCCTGCTCGACTTTGTCGACCTGTTCCCGCACTACTTTATTGGCTCCAACGCCGACCTGCCCATCGTGGGCGGCTCGATCTTGTCGCACGACCACTTCCAGGGCGGCGCGCACGAGTTCCCCATGATGCATGCCGCCGAGGTCTCGCAGTTTAGCGTGCCCGGGTTCGACCAGGTCACCGGCACCGTGCTGCAGTGGCCGCTTTCGGTGTTGCGCCTGCGCTCGCACGATCGTGCCCAGCTGCTCGACGCCGCCGAGAAGATCATCCTCGCTTGGCGCGAGTGGTCCGACGAGTCCGTGGGCGTTATCGCGCACACAGCCGATGGCGTGGCGCACAACACCGTGACGCCCGTCATCCGCCGCGTGGACTCACGCGGAAATGCCGGCGGCGAAATCTACGAGGCCTACCTGGCGCTTCGCTGCAATATCACGACCGACGAGCACCCGCTAGGCGTGTTCCACCCGCATGCCGAGTACCACCACATTAAGAAGGAGAACATCGGCCTGATCGAGGTCATGGGCCTGGCCATTCTGCCGCCGCGCCTGGTTCCCGAGCTTGGCGCTGTCCGTGAGCATCTGCTGGCAGCCAAGGTCGATGCCAGCTATGATCTTGCCGGTGCGCTCGAGGGCGATGATCTTTGTCGCAGCCATGCCGCGTGGGCCGAGGACGTCTTTGCTCGCCGCGCCGACGAGCTTACGGCGGATAACGCCATCGATATCCTGCACGAGGAGGTCGGCGTGGTGTTTGGCCACGTGCTCGACAACGCCGGCGTCTTTAAGTGGGACGAAGCCGGCCGCGCCGCCCAGCAGGCCGCCCACACCGTCGCCAAGGCCCTGACCAAG
>CABRZN010000041.1 GCA_902475445.1 uncultured Collinsella sp. | reverse complement strand
GGGGTGGTTCCCCGCGTACGTGCCATCTGAGTAACCGAGGGGAGGGCGCACATGGGAATGACTGGTGCATACGAGCGCAATCTCGATGCAAAAGGTCGTCTGTCCCTGCCTGCACCTCTTCGCGAGGAGCTTGGAGAGCACGTTCGCGTGTTCAAAGCCCTGGATGTCGATGCTCTGTACGTGTTCTCTGCCGAGGCCTTCGATAAGTGGGTCGAAGGACTCTTCGCGGGTCGTGAGGGCCACGAGGGTTTTAACCCGCGTGACATTAATGACCAGAAGCTCATGAGGGCGATCAACAAGCGCACCACGTCGATGGATGTGGACAGTGCCGGTCGTATCGGTCTTTCCGAGTCTCTCCGCAAGCAGGCGAACCTCGACCGCGAGGTCACGGTTGTGGGCAACTACGACCACCTTGAGGTTTGGGATCGCGCCGCGGCCGATGAGGACGATGACGATGAGGCCCTGCTGGACCTCTTCTTCTCGTAAGGGCAAGGCACGGGTAACGGATGGAGCGTGGGATCTTGACACAAGAATATCGGCATGAACCTGTCATGCTCGGCGAAGTGCTTAAGTCGCTGCGGCTAAAGAGCGGCTCCGTTGTCTGCGATTGCACCCTTGGCGGTGCCGGCCATTCGGTAAAGATGGCCGCGCAGGTGGGGGAGACGGGCCTTTTGCTCGGCGTCGATCAGGACGACATGGCCCTCGAGGCCGCTGGCGCCCGTCTGGACCGCGAGGTTCCCGGCGTTCCGCACCAGCTGCTGAAGGGCAACTTCGGCGACTTGGACGAGCTGCTTTGCTCGGCCGAGGTGCCCGGGGTCGATGGCTTCCTGTTCGATTTGGGCGTTTCGTCGCCGCAACTCGATATCCCTGGCAGGGGCTTTTCGTATAACGAGGACGCCCCATTGGACATGCGGATGGATCCGGGTAATAACACCTTAAACGCAGCTGAGGTCATCAACACCTATAACGAACACGACCTCGCCCGGATTCTACGCGTCTACGGCGAAGAGAAGTTCGCCTCGCAGATCGCGCGCGAGATCGTGCGCCGCCGCGAGCAAGAACCGATCGAAACCACCGGCCAATTTGTCGAGATCATCAAGGCGGGTATCCCGGCTGCCGCTCGTCGGCATGGTGGACACCCGGCCAAGAAAAGTTTCCAGGCCATTCGCATCGAGGTCAATCACGAGCTCGATGTGCTCGAACGAGGGCTTGATGCCGCCACCAGGTGGCTCAACCCGGGCGGACGTATCTGCGTCATCTCGTATCACTCGCTCGAGGACCGTATCGTAAAGAACCACTTTAAGGAGATGAGCCAGGGGTGCACATGTCCGCCGGAGATTCCGGTGTGCGTGTGCGGCAACGTGCCGATACTCAAGGTCATCACCCGCAAACCCTTGGTTGCCCAGCCTGATGAGGTTGAGCGCAACCCTCGGGCGAGATCAGCCAAAATCCGCGTGGCGCAGCGTCTGTAGGCGCGACCGCGCGATATTGGACCTCCCGCTCGCACCATAAACGAAGCTTAAACACACTACCAACGTACTCGGGATGGGAGGCGGCATATCATGGGCTACAACACTTCAAGCGCAGCACTCGCTTATGATATGAACGCCATGCCCGCCTATCGTGAGACGCCGCAGGCCCCCGTTGCTCCCCGTGAGCAGCGCACGCCGCGCTTTGATGTCTACACGGGCGCGGGCCGTCAGGCAAACCAGGCGGTAAGCCCGGTTTTCATGAGCGTTCTTAAAACGTTTTGCATCATTGCGGCCATCTTCATGACGATCGGCGTCGCCCGCGTGGCGCTCGCCGGCGTTACGGCCCAGGTGCTCAACAGCAACGCCGAGCTTACCAACACGCTCGAAAAGGCGACCGATGAGAGCTCCGACCTGGAGGTCATGCATTCGGTCTATGGCGCCGACACGCGTATTCGCGACCTTGCGGGCGCTTATGGCATGGTGGAGCCCAGCGAGAGCGTTACACTTGACTTTTCGCAGGATGCAGCCGCGGGCGCCAACGCGACCGCGACCGCTCAGTAGCAAGACGGTAGCTGAGTATGACAAATGACTATCGCCGCGGTTCCGATGGGGGCCGCGGTTCTGGACGTCCCTCGTCGCGGGGACGTTCTGGTTATCAAGGAACGGGTCGGCAATCTTACAACGCCGGGCAGTCCCGTGGCAACGACCCGGCGTCGCGACTTCGCGGCTCGGGCGGCCCTCAAGTGCATAACACCAGGTCGCGCAAGAGTTCGTCGACCGAATGGCTCACGGGCACGCCTCTGCCTCGCCGCAAAGCCGTCATGGGCTTCATTGGGCTTGGCTTGGGCTTGGGCGTCTTTCGCCTTGCCGACTATCAAATTGTCGAAGCCGATAAACTGCGCGAGCGTGCCGATGCGCGCCGCCTGCTTGCGCAGACCCTCTATGCCAAACGTGGCACCATCTACGACCGCAACGGTAACGTGCTGGCGTCGTCGGTCGAATGTCGCAACATCGCCGTGAACCCCCAGCTTGTCGAGGATGTTGACAAGACGGTGTCGGCGCTGGTCAAGGCAACTGGAATCGATAAAAAGACCTGCCGCAAGCTCGTTGAGTCCGATGGAACCTGGGTGTATATCAAGCGCCAGGTGGACGAAGACGACGCTGCGGCGCTGGAGAAGAAGAACCTGCCCGGCGTGCTTTTTGAGCAGGCCATGAAGCGCGTATATCCATACGGCAATCTGGCATCGCAGGTGCTGGGTGTAGTGAATGTAGACAACGACGGCTTGACGGGTCTCGAAAAGCAATACAACAAGCTTCTGACCGGCACGAACGGTTCTCTCGTACGCGAGCGCGCGAGGGACGGCAGCTATATCGCGGGCGGTGCCTATAAAAAGGTGGCTGCGGTCGACGGCGTTGATATCGTGACGACGCTCGACGTCAATATCCAGCGTGCGGCCGAGGATGCCCTGGCAGAGGCTGTCGAGAAGACAAAGGCCAAGAACGGCTCGGCGCTGGTCACCGATCCTACGACAGGCGAGATCTTGGCAGCCTGCTCGTATCCGACTTACGACCAGACCAATTTGGAAAACGCCAAGACCGAGGATATGAACCTGCGCCTGGTCACCGACGCCTACGAGCCCGGCTCGGTCTTTAAGACGCTCGTGGCGGGCGCCGGCTTCGACTTGGGTGTCGTGCGGTCGAGTACGTCGTTTGAGGTGCCGGCGAGCATCAAGGTGGGCGACGATACCGTCACCGATGCCGACAAGCGCGACTATGCCATGACCATGGATGTGCGCGAGATGATGCGCCGTTCGTCCAACGTAGGCTTTGTCCTGGTGGGGCGCAAGATCGGTGCCGACGACTTTGCCGCCTATGTGGACAAGTGGGGCATCGGTCACAGCTCTGGTGTCGATTTTCCGGGCGAGAGCCTGGGCATCGTCAAGGAGCGTGACCAGTATGACGGCGCCACGCTGGGCTCGATGAGCTTTGGACAGGCGCTGTCTGTCTCGCCGATTGAGATCGCACGTGCCGTGGGCGGCATCGCCAACGGCGGCGTGATGATGACCCCGCACTTCTATAAGTCCAGCAAAGGCGACGAGAAGGACTGGGGCGAAGGCGAGCGCGCGATTTCGGAGGACGCCGCATCCCAGGTGACATCGTGCATGCAGACGGTCGTGTCGGAGGGAACGGGCGTTGGCGGCGCGGTTGACGGCTATGACGTGGCGGGTAAGACCGGTACGGCCGAACGTGCCGACGAGAACGGCGGCTACCTCAAGGATAACTACATGTCGTCCTTTATGGGCTTTGCACCGGCACAATCGCCCAAGGTGCTGTGCTATATCACGCTCGACGGAACGCCGAGCGGCTCAGATGCCGCTGCGGTGCCGTTCCAGTCCATTATGGCCAACGCGCTCGACGTGCTGGGTATCCCGCACACGAAGTAGGGGGTTACAATCTTTGGGGCGTGGTTTGTTGTCCCATATGAGGGGTGTTCACATGCCCTGCACCACGCATGCGCGGCGCTGGGATACAATACGCCGATAGCATTATTTAGGTTTACAGGGGAGCTGCAATGATAGAGATCGCCGTCAACAACCTCGCGGCCGCAACAGGGGCCCGAACCGTGACGGGAGAAGTCGATCGGGTATGCCGCGGGTGCGTTATCGACTCGCGCCAGGTCGAGGAAGGGACGATTTTCGTCGCCTTTCCCGGTGAAAACGTCGACGGCAATGATTTTGCTTCCCGTGCCGTCCAGTCGGGTGCCGGCGCCGTCGTGATGACGCGTGAGCCCGAGGCCGAGCTGGTCTCGCTGGCGCAGGACAAGGGCTGTGCCATCTTGCTGACCGATGATCCCGAGGAGTTTCTGCTGCGTTTGGCGCACGTGTATCGCCTGGAGCTTGGCTGCCTGGTCGTTGGCATTACCGGTTCCATCGGCAAGACGACGACCAAGGACGTTCTCGCCGCTGTGCTCGCCAAGCGCTATCGTGTCTGGGCCACCAAGGGCAATTTCAATAACCTGATCGGCATGCCGCTCACGGTGCTTTCCGCTCCGGCCGATACCGAGGTCCTGGTGCTCGAGATGGGCATGAACCATTTCCACGAGATCGAGCGCCTGTCCCAGTCCGCCAATCCCAACCTTGCCATCGTGAGCAAGATCGGCACCTCTCATATCGGCATTTTGGGCAGCCGCGAGAACATCGCCCGCGCTAAAGCCGAGATTGTCCAGGGCATGTGCGCCGCCGGCGACTATTTGCCGCTGCTGGTTTTGGGCGGCGAGGACGATTTTACGCCGTTCATTCGCGATACGTTCGCCCAGCCTGCTGGTATCGACGTGATGCTGGCCGGTGTCTCTGACGATGATGAGGTCCGCGCCCGCGACGTTCGCGTTGATGACGAGGGCCGTCCGGTCTTTACGCTCGATTTTGGTCAGGGCGAGACAATCGATACGATGCTTGCCATCCCCGGCGTGCAGTCCGTTCCTAATGCCGTTAAGGCCGCCGCGGTTGCCTATCGCCTGGGCGTGACGCCCGAGCAGATCGATGCTGCCTTTAGGGGCCTCACGATCACCGGGCACCGCCAGGAGATCAAGCGCGCCAAGAGCGGTGCACGCATCATCGACGATTCCTATAACGCCAGCGCCGAATCGATGGCAGCCGGCCTCGATCTGCTGTGCTCGCTTTCGTGCACGGGGTCTCGCATGGCGATCCTGGGCGAGATGGGCGAGATGGGCGATGAGGCTCCTCGCATGCATGAGCTCGTGGGCGCCTATGCCGCCGCCAAGAAGCTCGACATGCTGGCGTGCGTGGGTGATGAGCTGGCCCAGCTTATGGCCGATGCCGCGCGCATGATGGGCATGGACGAGGACCGCATCCAGGTGTTCTCCGATTATCAGCAGGTGCTCGACCGCATGGGCGGCGCGCTTGAAAAACATGATGTTGTACTGGTCAAGGGTTCCCGCTTTGTTGAGCTCGACCGCTTTGTGGAAGGTGTGTGCTAGCCCATGTTCGGCAATCCCTCGTATCCAACGTATCAGGCTTTTTTGGGGCTTGGCATCGCCGCAGCCATTGCGCTGCTGCTCATGCCGTGGTGGATCAAGCTGCTCAAGGTCGAGGGTATCGGCCAGCAGGTTCGTGCCGACGGCCCCAAGCGTCATTTGGTTAAGCAGGGAACGCCCACCATGGGTGGCGTTGTCATCCTCGTCGCGATCTCGCTGACCTGCCTGCTGATGGGCAAGCTCACCACCGAGCTCGTACTCGTGCTGCTCGCCACGCTGGCGACCGGCGTGCTGGGCCTGATCGACGACCTGACCTCCGTTACGCATGGGCGCTCGCTCGGTCTGACGCCCCATGCCAAGATGATCGGCCTAACCATTATCTGTGTCACCTTTACGGTACTTGCCGTCAACTGGTGCGGTGTCGCCCCCGAGATTCGTTTTCCCGGTGGGTTGACGATCGACCTTGGCGTGCTTTCGACCACCATCTGCGGCTATTCGTTCCCGTGGCTCTATATTGTCTTTTGCTGGCTGATGATTGCCGGTCTTTCTAATGCCGTGAACCTGACCGATGGCCTTGACGGTCTTGCTGGCGGCACCTCCATGATCGCCATGCTCGCCATGGCTGCCATGGCGTTTTTGCACGGAGACGTGAACCTGTCCATCTTCTGCACCGCGTGTGCCGGTGCCTGCTTGGGCTTTCTGTGGTTCAACTGCTATCCGGCGAGCATCTTTATGGGTGATACCGGCTCGCTTGCTCTGGGCGCCGCGTTTGCCTGTACGTCCATCATGACTAACACCGAGGTCGTCTCCCTCATCATCGGCGGCCTGTTTATCGTTGAGACCCTGTCGGTCATGATTCAGGTTGTCTACTTCCACTTTACGCACAAGCGCGTCTTCCTTATGGCGCCCATCCATCATCATTTCGAAAAGAAGGGTTGGGCCGAGACCAAGGTCGTCATCCGTTTTTGGATTATCGCTGCGGCATTTGGTGCCGTTGGCCTTGCTCTGTTCTTCCAGTTGGGATAGTGGTCTTTCATGCCTCTTGCTGATGTCTTTAGCCTGCTCGTTTTGGGCCAGGGCAAATCCGGCCTCGATGTCGCCCGCTGGGCGCTGGCACATCCAGAGCGCGTAAGCGCCGTTACCGTGTATGGCGGCGGCACCTCTGAGCCCAATGACGCTACGCGTGCGCTCGAGGCTGCTGGTGCGTCGTTTGTCTATGGGACCGAACAGGTCGAGGGCGCCTATGACGTATGCGTGACGTGCCCGGGCATCTCGGAGTTCTCGGGCTTCTTTAAGGCCGGGCGCGAACATGCCGCTCAGATTATGGGTGAGCCAGAGTTTGCCTATCGTCTGTCGCCCGATAACTGGATTGCCATCACGGGCACCAACGGTAAGACGACCACCACGTCGCTGACTGATTATCTGCTCAAGGCTGCCGGCGAGGCCAGCGTAGCTGTCGGCAACATCGGCGAGCCGCCGGTCAACGAGATTGACGGCCGAGCCCACAACGAGTGGTTTGTGGCTGAGCTCTCGAGCTATCAGATTGCTACGACCACCGAGCTCCACCCTCGCGTGGCAGTGCTGCTCAACATCACTCCCGACCACTTGGGCTGGCATAAGAGCCATAAGAACTATGCGCTTGCCAAGATCAAGCTGTTTGACAATATGGTCGATGACGATCTGGTGGTTGTCGACGTCGAAGACGCCGGCATTCACGAGTTCGATGAGTACATCTATACGCCGGGTCGCCGCATCTGCAAGGTCGCTTTTGACGAGCCCGAGGGTGCAGACGCCGCCTTTGTGCGCGACGGCAAAATGGTCGTGCGCCTGAAGGGCGTCGAGACTCCGCTCATCGCTACATCCGAGCTCAAGATCTCGGGCCATCACAATGTTATCAATGCTCTGTGCGCTGCCACGGCTGCCCTGGCCGTCGGTGCCGATCCCGAGGGCATTTGCCGCGGTCTGGCCTCGTTCCAGCCGCTCGAGCACCGCGTGGAGCCGTGCGGCGAGATTGACGGAGTGCGCTACGTCAACGATTCCAAGGCGACCAACACCGACGCGGTCGAGAAGGCACTGACGGCGTTTCCCGATGACGACGTGATTTTGCTGCTCGGCGGCCACGATAAGGGCACGCCGCTCACGGACTTCGCGCGCGTTGTTATGGATAACGTACGCTCGGTCGTCTGCTTTGGCGATGCGCGCGAACGCTTCACCGCCGCTATGGACGAGGCCGATGTCGATGGCGATGTGGATATCGCCCAGGCGGATGACCTACGCGATGCCGTGGACGTTGCCCGTTCGCTGTCGAGCCGTGGCGACGTGATCTTACTTTCTCCTGCCTGCTCTTCGTTCGATGAGTTCTCGGGCTATGAGGAGCGCGGCCGCGTGTTTAAGGACTATGTGGCCCAGCTTGCCGCTGCAGCGAAATCGCAAATGGAATAGGGGTTGCCGGTGAGAGAGGAGAGCCCCCGACAAGGTATGAGGAGGCCCGACTCGGACCGTGCTTCCTCGCGGCGTAGCACACCGCGTTCCGGACGCGGCGGGCAGTCGTTTAGCGAACGCTATATTGCCGGCGTTCCCGCCCGCATCATGCGCCCCCGTCTGATATTCATGGCCTGTCTGTTTATCTTGGTGTGTTTTGGCCTGCTGATGGTGTACTCGGCGTCTTCGGTCGAGGCGCTGCACGAGAATGGCTCAGCGACGTTTTTTCTGGGTAGACAGGTCGCGTTTGCCGTGGTCGGTGTTCTGGCGCTGATTGCCATCGTGCGCATTTTGCCGGACAGCTGGTTTGGGGAGGATGTGCTCAGGATCTTCCTCATAGGCATGATAGGGCTACTGTTTCTGGTGTTCTTGGTGGGCAGCGGCAGCCGTGGCGCCACGCGCTGGCTCAACATCGCCGGCATTCAGTTCCAGCCTTCCGAGTTTTTAAAGCCATTTGCCATTGCGTATTCGGCCATCATGCTTGATCGCTTCTTTTCGCCCGGTGGCAACATCAACGAATTCCTTCGCAAGATGGGCATCTACCTGGGCATTTCGCTCTTTCTGATCTTTATCCAGCCCGATTTCGGTACCGTCCTGATCATCCTGTTGACTCTCATGTGCATGGCGTTATTTGCGGGCCTCGACCCCAAATTTATCATCGGCGTGATAATCTTCGGCATTCTCGTGATCGTGATTGCGCTTGTTGCAGAGCCGTACCGTATGGTGCGTATCCAGGTTGCCTTGAACCCTTGGGCCGACGAGTATGGTGACGGCTATCAGGCCACGCTTGCCATCATGGCCTTTGCCTCGGGCGGTCTGTTCGGTCGCGGCATCGGCAACTCAACCATGAAGTACTCGTATCTGCCCGAGGCGCACAATGACTACATCCTGGCCATCATTGGCGAGGAAGTCGGCTTTGTCGGAACCGTGCTGTTCTTCTTGGTGTTTGCGATGCTGATCTACTCGGCGTTTCGCATTGCCGAGCAGGCGACCGATCGTCGGGGCGCACTTATGGCGTCTGGCTCCGCGGTCATTCTCGCGGTGCAGTTTTTGATTAACGCGCTGGGCATCCTCAACGTGTTTCCCATGACGGGCAAACCGTTGCCGTTTATTAGCTACGGCGGTTCGTCGATTATTGTGTCGCTTATGCTTGCCGGGTTGATCCTGCGCGTTTCGTACGAGAGCGCCCGCCGCGATGAGTATGACCGCCGCCGTGAGAGCTTTGCCGTTATGGACGAGAGCACCGCCGGCGTGGCCCATGTGCGCGGTGAACGACCTTCGCGTAGCGGCTTTACCGTTCTGGATGGTTCTGCATCCGAGCCGGCAGCTCGTCCACGCTCGCGAACGGCTCCGCAAGGTCGTCCGCAGCGCCCCAGCCCTCGCAACGCGGACGGCGGATATAATCGAATCGATTTGAACTCGGACCCGTCGGCGCGTTTGCGCACCGACGACCAGGGACCGCGTGTACGAAGGGACTACCATGACCGATAAGATGACCGTTGCTATTGCAGCCGGCGGCACGGCAGGACACATTAACCCCGCGCTCGCTTTGGCCGAGGAGCTGCATGACCGTGGCCACCACGTTGTGTTCGTGGGCCAGTCGCGCAAGCTCGAGGGTCGTCTGGTCCCCGAGGCTGGGTTTGATTTTGTGCCCATTACGGTCACGGGCTTCGACCGCTCCCGTCCCTGGACGGCGCTGACCTCGCTGTGGCGTGTCAACAAGGCCAAGCGTGCGCTCGCCAGTCATTTCTCAAAGGTCGGCAAGCCCGATGCCGCCATCGGTTTTGGTGCCTATGTCGAGGTTCCGCTGCTGGGGTGGTGCAAGGGCGCAGGCGTTCCGTATCTGCTGCATGAGCAGAACTCTGTTCCGGGCCTGGCCAACAAGATGATGAACTCCCACGCCGCCCGCGTGTGCATCTCGGTGCCGGCAGCGCGTTCGGTCTTTGAGCGCGAAGGTGACCCTGACCACGTGCTCATGACCGGCAACCCCGTACGTCGCTCGGTGATCGAGGGCGATCGCGCTCGCGGCCGCAAGGCACTTGGCGTTCCCGAGGACGCTACGCTGCTGCTCGTCTTTGGCGGTTCACTTGGCGCCCAGCACCTCAACGAGCGCGTGACTTCGCTCAAAAACGAGCTGCTTTCGCGCAAGAACCTCTATGTGTTGCATTCGACGGGTGCCGACGGCTTTGAGGAGACCGAGCGCGCTTTGGCGCTGACGCCCGAGGAGGCGAAGCGTTACCGCGTCCAGCCTTACATCGACAACATGGGCGATATGCTGGCTGCTGCCGATTTGGTGCTCTCGCGTTCGGGTGCATCGAGCGTGGCCGAGATCGCTGCGCTCGCCGTGCCCTCGATACTCGTGCCGTATCCGCATGCGACGGCCGACCACCAAACCACCAATGCCCGTTATCTGGTCGACGCCGGGGCCGGCGTGCTCTGCGCCGATGCCGATATCGACGGTTCTGCCTTTGCCGATGAGCTGCTGCACCTGGTCGATGACGCGGCAGAGCGCGACGTCATGCGTCAGGCGGCGCGTGGTCTGGCTCAGGATAGGGCCGCCGCTCTTCTGGCGGATGCGGTAGAGGGTTTGCGTTAGTTAGACGGGATATCGTCGGTCGCCCTCGCGCTGATGCGGTAGGTGCGGTACAGTTAACGGGTTACAGGCAGTGTTTACGCAAGGAGTACACGAGCACATGGCTGATTCCCAGACTGCAACCTCCGCGCCCGAGTTTAAGAGCGCCCACTTTATCGGTATCGGCGGTGCCGGCATGAGCGGCATCGCCCTCGTTCTGCACGAGCGCGGTTATGCCGTTACCGGCTCCGACCTTAAGACGTCACGTTATATCCGCCAGCTTACACGCGCTGGTGTGAAGGTGCATGTGGGCCATGAGGCCGCCACGATCGACGAGGTCAAGCCCGACGTGGTTGTTGTCTCCACCGCTATTCCGGAGTCCAACCCTGAGCTCGTGCGCGCTCGCGAGCTGGGCATTCCCGTGTGGCCCCGTGCCAAGATGCTCTCTGCTTTGGGCCACGGCTACACTACCGTCGCTGTTGCCGGCACGCATGGCAAGACCACCACGTCTTCGATGTGCGCCACCATGCTCGACCGCATGGGTCTGGATCCGAGCTTCTTGATCGGCGGCATCGTCGAGGGCTATGACACGAACGGCAAGAACGGCTCGGGAGACTACTTTGTCGCCGAGGCCGACGAGTCCGACAGCTCCTTCCTGTTCCTGAACCCCAACGTGGTCATTGTGACCAACGTCGAGGCCGACCACCTCGATCACTACTCGGGTATCGAGGAGATCGAGGCAACTTTCGCCAAATTCATGAGCCTGGTGGGCGAGGACGGCACCGTCATCGTCTGCGGCGAGGACCCGCATCTGGTCGAGCTCGCCAAGTCGACGGGCCGTCACGTGCTTTCCTACGGCTTTGCCGAGAGCAACGACATCGTCTGCGTGCACCCGGATGTCAAGGGCATCCAGAGTGACTTTATCGTTCGCTTTGAGGACGGCACTGAGCACGCTGTGGAGATCAAGAGCAATCCCGGTCGCCACAACATGCTCAACGCCACGGCCGTGCTCACCGTCGCCCATGTCCTGGGCCTTGACATCGACGCCGCCGCCAAGGCGCTCTCGAGCTTTGAGGGCGTCCGCCGTCGCTTTACCCACGTGGGCGATATCGATGGCATCACCGTGGTCGATGATTACGGCCATCACCCCACCGAGATCAAGGCGACGCTTGCCGCCGCTTCGTCGCTGGGCTACAAGCACGTCGACGTCGTGTTCCAGCCGCACCGCTATTCGCGCCTGCAGGCCCTGTGCGACGACTTTGCCGATGCATTTGCCAATGCCGATAAACTGCTGCTGATTGATGTGTTCTCGGCTGGTGAGATGCCCATTCCGGGTGTCACCTCTAAGATGCTCGCCGATACCGTGCGCGCCAAGCATCCTGGCAAGGAGGTCGTGTACTGCTCCAGCCGTCTTGAGCTCAATCAGGAGCTCGAGCAGATGGTGGGCGAGGGCGACCTGCTGCTCACCATGGGTGCCGGCGACGTTACGACCGTCGGTCCCGAGTTCATTGAGTATCTGACTGCCAAGAAAGACGCTTAAGTCTAATGGGTCTGTTTAACGCCGTCATGGCGCTCTCGGGCATGATCGACACGGATGTGATCGAGGACGAGCGCCTTGCGCGTCATACGAGCTATCGTATCGGCGGCAAGGCCGACCTCTTTGTGACGTGCCATAGCTATCATGCCCTCCGCCGCGCCGTGGCGGTGCTCGATCGCGAGCAGGTGCCGTGGGTCATCATCGGCAAGGGCTCCAATCTGCTGGTTGCCGATGGCGGTTATCGCGGTGCCGTCATTTCGCTCGGACGTGAGTTTCAGCGCACGGTTGTTGCCGATGACGGTTGTACGCTGACGGTCGGTGCGGGCGTGATGTTTGCGCGCCTGGTCAACGATGCCCTGTCGCGTAGCCTCTCGGGCCTTGAGTTTGCCGTTGGCATTCCTGGTTCGGTCGGCGGTGCGATATCCATGAATGCCGGCACACGGACCGAGTGGATTGGCTCGCTGGTTGAGGATGTCGTAACGTTTGACCCGGCATCCGGTATCAAGCATTATGCGGGGTCCGAGATCACTTGGGGCTACCGCGAATGTAGCCTTCCCCGCAATGAGATCATCCTCGAGTGCGTGCTCAAGCTTAAACCGGCGCTCAAGGCCGACATTCGCGAGCGCATGGAGCGGTACCTTACAAGGCGCAAGCGTACGCAGCCCATGGGTCGCGCATCCTGCGGGTCTGTCTTTCGCAACCCGCCCGATGCGAGTGTGGGCAAGCTTATCGAGGATTGTGGATTAAAGGGTTTTTCGATTGGCGGCGCGGAAGTTTCGCCCGTTCACGCTAATTTTATCGTTAATAACGGAACTGCCTCGGCCGATGACGTTGCCGCGGTTATTAGACATGTGCACGGAAAGGTGAGGGAGGCGTATGGCATCGAGCTCAGACCGGAAGTTAAATTCCTCGGCTTCTAGAGCATCGAAACCCACCTTCCGCCGCGCCGGAGGGCGTTCCGGCGCGCCTGCCAAACCTCAACGCAATACCGTCGCGCACTCTAAGTCTGTCGGGCATGCTCGACAGACCAGTCGTCCGGTCGTCGGCTCGCAGCTCGGTAATCGTCCGGCCGCAAAAAAGTCCTCGCGTCCCTCGGTGACGTCAAAGCCTGTTATGGGCGCCAAGCCTGCCCGTCCCATGGCAGCTCCCAAGCCCTCGACGGGAACTAAAGCGGCGCGTCCAGGTCGCACGCTGGGCGCATCGAAACCGCGCTCGCTGACATCGGTGCCGGCTACCGCCAAGAAGCCTTCGAGTAAAAAAGGTTTCAACCCGTTATCTTCACTTGGAGCGATGGCAAATAAAACATCAGACGCCGCTTCTGTCGTTACAGGCAAAGGCAAAATCGTGGGCGGCGTTCTGGCCGTCTTGGCCGTGCTCGTCGTCGTTGCCATCGTGGTGATCAACTCTGGACTGTTTACTGCCACTGATATTCAGATTCAAGGCAGCGAGCATGTGACGAAGCACGATGCTATCCAGCTGATCGACTTGCCCGAGGGAACGTCGCTTTTTAACGTCGATCCCGACCAGATTACCGAGGATCTCAAGCAGAACCCGTGGGTTTCGGGCGTGGATGT
The DNA here is from genome assembly GCA_902475445.1 of uncultured Collinsella sp. Lineage (GTDB taxonomy): Bacteria > Actinomycetota > Coriobacteriia > Coriobacteriales > Coriobacteriaceae > Collinsella. The sequence goes on along the minus strand of CABRZN010000041.1, from coordinate 967 downwards.
CCAGCGCCAGTTTCCCCATACGCTTATCATCACGCCGACGGAGCGTAAAGTTATCGCCATTGCGTATATCAGCTCCGACGACCTTGCCTGGGCTATCGGAGACGATGACACCTGGATCGCCCCACTGTCGACGTCGGTCGAAGTGGACGACCAGGGCAACGTCATCACGACAGGGCAGGGCTCAAATACCTTGACCGGAATCGATGCCGCGCTGGCGCTCGCCAAGCATTATGGCGCGGTGTTGTTGACTGATGTCTCGGCGGATGTCGCTCCGGTTTCCGGCCAGGCGGTTAACTCCAAAGCCGTTAAGGCCGGCCTGGATTATGTGCGTGGTTTTTCGAGCGAGTTCTTGGGACAAGTCAAGGATATTTCCACGCCTTCGGTCGAAGCCATCTCGGCTAACCTCAATAACGGCATTGAGGTGTCGCTGGGCGATTCGGACGATATCGCCAAGAAGGAACGCGTAGTCACCAAGTTGCTTTCGCAGGTAGAGGGCGTAACGTATATCAATGTGCGCTCTCCGGGCAACTACACATTTAGGAATGCTCCGACCTCGTAGCGCTGGTTGATGCTTTGTTGAGGGGCCATACCACGCCGTTTATCTGGTTTGTTTGGTTTTCACGGTCAATTATTTGACTGATACGTTCATAATGTGCAAACATAATACGGTTTACCTTTGCATTTACTTTCAACCTGAAGGTTAATGTGCGCAGGGGTCGACCCATGCTATGGCTATAACCTTTGTTCGGAGGACCGACATGCACGAGACAGAGATCAACAACTACCTTGCCGTCATTAAGGTGGTCGGCGTCGGCGGCGGCGGTACCAACGCGGTCAATCGAATGATCGAAGAGGGAATCCGCGGCGTCGAGTTTGTTGCCATCAACACCGATGCTCAGGCACTCGCGATCTCTGATGCCGATATCAAGGTGCACATCGGCACCGACCTTACCCGCGGCCTGGGCGC
>CABRZN010000040.1 GCA_902475445.1 uncultured Collinsella sp. | reverse complement strand
CGTGCCCGTGGAAACCCCGCAGTCGGGCGGGCCCGGACAGGTACGTTACTCTTTCTCCACCGCGCGCATGATCGCCTTGTAGATCTCCATCAGCGGAATGATCAGGAAGGCCAGGCCCAGGGCAGCGACAACGCCCTTGAGCTCAAGCGTCACGGGGCCAAAGAACATCTCGGCAAGCGTCGGCTGCACGGTTACGATCACCGTCAGCACCAGTGCCAGCGCGGCGGAAGCCCACAGCCACTTGTTCTGCTTCTTCATGGTGAACAGCGACGCACGACGGCTGCGCATATTGAAGCAGTGGAAAATCTCGACCATGTTGAGCGTGATGAACGCCATCATCACGCCTTCCTCGTCGGCATTGCCGGCAATCATATCGGCGATGTGGATGTAGCCCATGTCAAAGTACACGCCCACAAAGAAGCTCGCCAGCACCAGCACGGTGATGATTAGGCCCTGGACCACACAGTCCAGACCCATATTGCCGGCAAAGACGCCGTCCTTGGCGTTGCGCGGCTTGCGCTTCATGATGTCGCCCTCGGCATCCTCCATGCCCAGCGCGAGCGCGGGGAAGCAGTCGGTGACCAGGTTCACCCACAGCAGCTGCACCGGCTGGAAGATGGTAAAGCCGATGAGCGTGGCGATAAACACCGAGAATACCTCGGCAAGGTTGGCCGAAAGCAGGAACTGGATGACCTTGCGGATGTTGTCGTAGATGCGACGGCCCTCTTCGCAGGCACCGATGATGGTGGCGAAGTTGTCGTCGGCAAGCACCATGTCGGCGACGTTCTTGGTGACATCGGTACCGGTGATGCCCATGCCCACGCCGATGTCGGCGCGCTTGATGGACGGAGCGTCGTTGACGCCGTCGCCCGTCATGGCCACGATCTGGTCGCGCGACTTCCAAGCCTCGACGATGCGGGTCTTGTGCTCGGGCTGGACGCGGGCGTACACGCCGTAATCCTCGATGTGCGCGTCGAGCTCCTCGTCGCTCATGCGATCGAGGTCGGCACCGGTGATGGCCTGGCTGCGATCGGCGACGATGCCCAGCTGCTTGGCGATGGCCACGGCGGTGTCGATGTGGTCGCCCGTGATCATGACGGTGCGGATACCGGCGTCGTGCGCCTCGCGGATGGCGTCGCCGACCTCGGGGCGGACCGGGTCAATCATGCCGGACAGGCCGCAAAAGACCAGGTCATGCTCGAGCGCGGCGGGGCTGCAGTCGGCCGGGACCTCGGTGTAGGTGCGGCTTGCCAGCGCCAGCACGCGCAGGGCCTCGTCGGCCATGGCCTTGTTGGCGGCCACGAGCTCGGCACGACGCTCCTCGGTCAGTGGAACGACCTTGTCGCCGTCGTAGATATGGGTGCACAGGCCGATCACCACATCGGGCGCGCCCTTGGTGTACTGCTCATACTCGCCGTCCAGGGTCTCGACGACCACGGACATCATCTTACGGCCCGAGTCAAACGGGGCCTCGCCCACGCGCGGATGCTCGGCAGTCAGGCCAGTGAGGCCCGCCTTGCCGGCATCGTTGACAAGCGCGCACTCAGTCGGCTCGCCCACGGCCTCGCCCAGCTCCTCGTCCCACTGAGCATCGGAGCACAGCGCCATGCCGGCCAGGAACTTCTCCTTGGGCGCAGCGAGCTCGTGCTTGACGACGGTCATCTTGTTTTGGGTAAGGGTGCCGGTCTTGTCGGAGCAGATGGTCTGCGTGCAGCCAAGGGTCTCGACGGCAGAGAGCTTGCGGATAATCGCCTGGCGCTTGGCCATCTTGGTCACGCCAAGCGACAGCACGATGGTCACGACGGCGACCAGACCCTCGGGGATGGCAGCGACGGCGAGCGAGACAGCGACCATAAAGGTGTCGAGCAAGGCAGTCGGATCGGTAAGGACGTTGCCCACGCCGTGGCGGAGGATGTCAACGCCAAAGATCACGACGCAGATGATAATCACCATGATGGTGAGGATGCGGCTGAGCTCGGCAAGCTTCACCTGCAGCGGCGTGAGCTCTTCCTTGGCCTCGGCCAGGGCGCCGGCAATCTTTCCCATCTCGGTGTTCATGCCGGTGCCGACCACGACGGCGCGGCCGCGACCGTACACCACGGTGGAGCCCATGTAGCACATGTTCTTGCGGTCGCCGAGCGGCACGTCATCGGTGCCCGCGGCAAGCTCGATCACGTTGGCGTGCTTCTCTACGGGCACGGACTCGCCGGTAAGGGCGGCCTCCTCGATCTTCATCGTGGCGCTCTCGAGCACGCGGCAGTCGGCCGGGACGGAGTCGCCCGCCTCGAGCATGATCACATCGCCGGGCACGAGCTCGGCGCTCGGCAGGTGCACGAGCTTGCCGTCGCGCAGCACCTTGGACTGCGCGGCGCTCATCTCCTGCAATGCCTCGAGAGCTTCCTCGCTCTTGGCCTCCTGAACCACGCCCAGCACCGAGTTGACGATAACGACGAACATGATGATGGCGACGTCGGCAAAGTCCGCCTCACCCTTGACCATGCCCGTGAGTGCACTGATGACGGCGGCAACGATCAGCATGATAACCATGGGGTCGGCCATCTGCTCAAAGAAGCGCTTCCACAACGGCGTCTTCTCGGCTTCATCGAGCTTGTTAGGGCCTGTCTTGGCGAGGCGCGACGACGCCTCGTCGTTGCTCAGGCCGAGGTTCTCATCGACACCTTGGTCGCTGAGTACCTCCGCCGCGGCGGACAGGTATTCCTTTTGCATATAGAGTCCCCTCCTGGGATTCGGGCCACTCAGCAGATTGATGCCCGATCATAATTCCCAGGAGAAGGGCAAGGGCTCATCAAGGCTGCCGTGCTGAGCGGCAGTTGATAGTGGAGCTATGGTACCCCAAAGCGGCGCGTCTAGCCAAAACATTCCAATTGGAAACACGGCTCGAGTGCAACGATGCAGACCGTGTGATGCTCAACATTGATAAAACGTTTTTTCTTCGGCGCATCGTCAAACTGAAATATCGCCCAGATAGCAGCGGTCAGAACGGTTGGTAAAGATTTTTCATATACCGTTTTTACCGCAAAAAATGAACTTCTAATTCGGCATACGGTCGATTTTTTGGGGTATTCGGTCGGCATTTCGTTATAATCATCTCGGTTTTATTTCTTATGGTTTATCTATCAGCGCAAGACGATGTCAGATGGAGGTCTGAATGTACAAGCGCACCAAGATTGTATGCACCATGGGTCCCGCCTGCGATAGCGACGAGACCATCCGCGAGATGATCAAGGCGGGCATGAACGTCGCCCGTTTTAACTTCTCGCACGGATCCTACGACGAGCACCACGGTCGCATCGAGCGCGTCCGTCGTATTTCCAAGGAGCTCGGTCTGCCCGTCGGCATCCTGCTCGACACCAAGGGCCCCGAGGTCCGCACCGGCCTTCTGGTCGATGGCAAGAAGGTTGCCGTCAAGACCGGCGATAAGATCGTCGTCACCGCTCAGCCCACGTCCGAGGATTTCCACGGCACCGCCGAGCACATCTCCCTCGACTATCTGGCTCTGCCCTCCGAGGTCGAGAAGGGTTCCCTTATCCTGATCGACGACGGCCTGGTTGCCCTCGAGGTCGAGTCCGTCAGCGGCCAGGACATGACCTGCGTCGTCAAGAACGACGGCCTGATCGGCGAGCGCAAGGGCGTCAACATGCCCAACGTCAACATCTCGCTGCCCGCTATCACCGAGCGCGATCGTCAGGACATCCTCTTTGGCCTGACCGAGAACATCGACTACATCGCCGCCTCCTTCATCCGTGACGGCGAGTCCGTCCGCGGCATCCGCGAGCTTTGCCGCGAGAACGGTGGCGAGCACGTGACGATCTTCCCGAAGATCGAGTGCGCCCTGGGCGTCGAGAACTTCGACGAGATCCTCGAGGCTTCCGACGGCATCATGGTCGCCCGTGGCGACCTGGGCATCGAGATCAAGCCCGAGCTCGTTCCGCACATCCAGAAGGAGATCATCGCCAAGTGCAACGCGGCCTACAAGCCCGTTATCACCGCTACGCAGATGCTCGACTCCATGCAGCAGAACCCGCGCCCGACGCGCGCCGAGGTTGCCGACGTTGCTAACGCCATCTACGACGGCACCGACGCCGTCATGCTCTCTGGCGAGTCCGCTGCCGGCAAGTACCCGGTCGAGGCCGTCAAGATGCAGGCCAGCATTGCTCTCGAGACCGAGAAGTACCTCCCGGCCCACGCTCCGCTCGAGGTTCCGGCTGACGCTCACGGCACCCGCGTCGTCAACAACGTTGTGGGTATGTCCGCTGTGAACATGGCTACCACCGTTGGCGCCAAGTGCATCACCGTGCCGACGACCACCGGTCGTACCGCACGCCTGATCTCGCACTTCCGTCCTAACATGCCGATCTGCGCGTTCTCCCGCCACGAGTGGGCCGTCCAGCAGATGATCATGTACTGGGGCGTTATCCCGCACCAGGCCGAGATTACCCAGGGCACCGTCAACGGCACGATCGTCAAGGCGATCGAGACCGCTAAGGAGCTCGGCTACGTCGAGGCCGGCGATTTGACCGTCGCTACCGCCGGCGATCCCCGCATGAGCGTCCAGCTCGAGGACAAGGTCTCCTCGACCAACGTCGCTTACGTCGCTCAGGTGCGCTAAATCGCACTTGCAAGCAGATTTGCATTGCAAAGGGCCCGGAAGGTTTTGCCTTCCGGGCCTTTTTTAAGACCTTCTTCATATGCCGCTTCATCGATTTGTGTTCAGTCGCGAACCTTTCCGATGTCGAGCGCACCACCGAAGACGCCCTGCGACGGGAGCTGTTGGTCAATTGGGATGAACTGTTCACCGTTAAGCCGGCCGGCTAGCAGCTAACGATCAGAGGGACTGCGGGAACGTCAGAAGCGGCAACGCGAGCCGCAAAGCCCGCCTCGGTCAGCTCGATGACCTCGGTAAACGTTGCGTCGAAGAACTCCTCGGTCAGAAGGCGGTATGGCGGATGATCGGGCTCACCGGGGTTTTCGCGCACGATCTCGTGCATAACTCCGATGGTCTTGAGCACATACTCCTTATGGATGGGATACTGCCCAAAACGCGTCGCAGCGGTATACAGGCGATCGGTCGCGCGCGGAATCGAAACGATGCCGAGCGTCTTGCCAAACCAGTCAAAGTCGCCTTGCTTTTTAATGCGGAACTCCTCGCACGGCTTGCCGCCGTGCGCCTCCAAGTACTGATTCACGCGCGTATTCCATACGGTATCGGCCACCAGATGCGACCAGACACCCAGTGTCAAATCGAGCAACGACTGCGCCACGTCCTCGGACGCAAGCGAAAACTCACGAGCGCCGGGACCGACAACCGGCTCAGCATCCCTGTAGCGCTGGGGATAGTGCACGCGATTCAGTCGCTCGCGCTCCTCGATAATCGAGGTTGCCGCGGCTGGCGCACCGGTGGGCGAACTTTTAAGCAACGGTGCCACATAGGTATCCCAGAACTCATGCTCACGAGGCTTAGGGATGGGTTCAGGCTTGGCAAAGTGCGTAATGCGGTACGGGATGGGATCGGCGATGCCAGGGACCATATAGCCCACGAAGATATCCGGAACCACGCAGCCAAACAAAAAGGCATTGCGGTCGCGCACGCTATTGGCAAGCGCACCGGTGCGCTCCAGCAAACGCTCCGTCTGAGCGATATGAATGTTCCAGCTTGGCATAGCCACCCCCATAAAAAACCTGGATAACTATACCATCACGGCAAAGCCGCGCGGGCGGCTACGCACGCTCTACGCAGCAACTATTCCGCAGCGCCGCTCTCGGTACCATACGACGACACCGGCGCCTCGACCACATGGTGATATCGATCGATATAGATTGCACGGGCACCCAGGCGTCGCACCAAATCCTGGTGATGCGTGCTCATCAAGACCGTCTTGCCTGCCGCGACGTAGGCCAGCAAAAAATTGACCACGATGTCGCATGAATCCTCGTCGAGCCCATTGGTAGGCTCGTCGAGAACCAAGATATCCGGGTTCATCGACACCACCGCAGCCAGCGCAACGCGCTTCTTTTGCCCGCCCGAGAGCTGATAGGGAGAGGCGCCGGCAAGGTCGGCAACCTGGAACAGCCCCATGGCATCGCGCACGCGGCGCTCGAGCTCGTCTGCCGGCAGCCCCATCTGCGCGGGACCAAAAGCAACTTCCTCGCCCACCGTGGCGCAAAAGAGCTGTGCATCGGCATTCTGGAACACAAAGCCCACGCGCTGATGGAACCGCTGGGCCGTCGCGGAATCCTTGAGATATGCCGCATCGACCGCATGTCCGTCAAACAGGTACGCACCCGCGTCCGTGAGCTCAAGGCCGTTAATAAGGCGCATGATCGTCGTCTTGCCGCAGCCGTTGGGACCGAGCAGGGCAACGAGTTCACCACGATCGACCTGCAGCGACACACCATCGACAACCGTATGCCCCGCATAGGAGAACACCACGTCGCGAAACTCGATGAGCGGCGTGGTCTCAGCGCCGGCAGCACCGCTCGCACCCATCGCGTTATTCGTATCGTTTGCCAAAACGTCGCCCTTCCCTACTCACATCGACGGTTCGACCGTCCGCGCTACAACACCGCGCACAACACGGCGAGTAACGCCACAACGGCCGCGTAAACCGCATCGCGCCAGCCAAAGCCGCTCCGTGCAGGCGCCGGATACACGCCGGCAAAGCCGCGGCACAGCATGGCCTCGTCCATCGCACGGCTGCATTCCATCGCCTTGATAAACGTCATGCCCATGATACCCGCGACCGAGTCGGTGCGCGAAAACCCCGCAGGCGCGCGGCCCACACTGCGCAGCATGACCGATTCGGTCAGATCGTGCGCCGTTCGGCCCAGCACCTCGATATGCTTGAGTGCCATATCAAACGTAAAGATAACCTCGTCGGGCAGGCGCAACATCTTAAGCGCCGCCGACATGCGGCTCCAGGTAAGCGTCCACGAAACGCCCAGCACCAGCGACACATTAATGAAGGTCTTGAGCGCGATCTTGAGCATGGCGCCCGTAGCGGAAGCGCCCAGCAGCAGGGCGGGCAGTGCCAAAACCACTGCGAGCCCCGCAGCACCGAGCGCCGGTACAAAGGTCGCACGCAGCCCGCGTGCGGGGCGCACCGCGACCAGCACCAGCGTGATAGCCGCCATCAGCATCAGGTACAGCGGGCTCTGTGTCAGACACACGCACAGGACGCAGACGAACATCCCCACCAGGCGCACCGGAGCCGAAACGCAAGAAAGGGCGCGGTCGACCATCGACCCGCCCTCGTGCGCGCCTCCACCCAGGCGAACCCGCTCAAGCAGGCTCGCCAGGTGCAGGACGTTCTTTTGCATCACACGATGCCGAGCCCCCGCGGGCTCGTATCGCTCCTCGGCCGCAAGCCAGCTAGGCAGCTCGGCTATTGCCATGAGCACCGCTTTCCTTGACCGTCAGCGAGATCAGACGGAATGCGATGGTAAGCACTGCCACGCCAATCACGCCCGAAAGGATATACATAGCAGCCTGGCCGGCAAAGCCAAGACCCTGCTCCTCGGAATAGGCCTGCAGGTAATCGCCCGTAGGCAGAGCGTCGGCAAAGGTCGGGGTATCGAGGCCGACCGAAGCCTGCAGACTGTCGTCACCAGCCTCCTGAACGGCAGTCGCGGCGCCCTCGGCGTCCCACTCGCCCCATGCGTCACCCGTGGCCAGCAGGCCCAGCGGCGTGGCCACAACAAGCACGGCGACCAGGATGAGCGTGGGGACCAGCGAGGTCTTCTTGGCGGTTGTGTCCTCGGCAGCAAGCTGGCCATCGACGGCCTCGGGCCCGACGATAACGCTCGGCGCCGTCTTCTTGATAAAGCCGTAGATCGCGGCAGTCGCCACGCCCTCGACCACGCCGGCAACCAACATATGCGGAATCATCATGGCCGGAATGGCAATGGACAGCGGGAAGGGGCAGTACAGCGGCGCGCCCGAAGCGTTAGTAAAGAGCATGGGCTGAATACCAAACTCGACCGCCGCGCACAGGGCCGCCAGGCACAGGCCGACCCAACCGCTCACGATGGCAGAAACCGAGGTGCCCCAGCTCTTGTCGTGCAAACGGCTGTTGAGCGCACGGAACACGATAGCAGCGGCAAACGGCAGCACGAAAGCCATGTTAAAGCAGTTGGCGCCAAAGGACAGGATGCCGCCGTCGCCAAACAGCAGCGCCTGCAGCGCCAGCGCGACCGAGACAGCGATAGCCGCGGCCTCGGGGCCTAGCAGCAACGTAATGAGGGCACCGCCGACGGCGTGACCCGTGGTGCCGCCGGGCAGCGGCACGTTGAACATCATGAGCAAGAAGGAGAACGCGGCGCAAATGCCCAGGAACGCCATATGCTCGCGATCGAGCGTGGCGCGCACCTTTTTGATGCAGTGAACCCATACGGGCACCATCGCCACCGCCATAACGGCATCGGTCTGCGGGGACAGATAATTATCGGGAATATGCATGAGCCCTCTCAATCAGAACGTTTCGTGTTACGTTTCCAACAATCCGTAACACCGACTCTGCATACTAACAAAAAGGCGCACCGCCCACAACGCAGCACGCCCTTGCAATACGTACGTTATTAACCCAGGTCCACGCACCGCCCAATAAAGGGCCCATGCACTCCCAACTTTCCGGTCACCCGGAAGAAGGTGCGGTCCGCTCGCAACAAGGTTAACGCAGGAACCCGCCCCCGAGAGGGTTTTCTAAGGCAACATCCCGCAGCCGCGAAGCGGCGAGGACGTTGCCGTGAAACCCCGCAGGGGGCGGGTTCCGAACGGCAAAGATTACGAGCGGACCTCGCCGTTTACGCCCTTGCACACCTTGGTGACGATCTTCTGGTGCGCCTTCTCGACCTCTTCACTGGTGAGCGTGTGGTCGTCCGAGCGATACGTGAGCGCAAAGGCCATGGACTTCTTGCCCGCTCCGATGCGGATGGGATCGCGGTAGACGTCGAACAGGCGCACGCCCTCGAGCAGCTTGCCGCCGGCGCTGGTAATGCGGCGCTCAAGATCCTCGCAGGTCACGGAGTTGTCGACCACGATAGCCAGGTCGTGCTCAACAGCCGGGTACTGCGAGAACTCGCGGTAGTTCTCCTGGTTGCGGGCGCCCTTGATCAGCTTGTCCAGGTCGAGCTCAAAGGCAACGACGACCTCATCGATGCCCATCGCCTCGCGCGCCTCGGGGTGAATCTCGCCGACCCAGCCCAGCACGGTTCCGCCGGACAAAACCTCGGCCGCACGACCCGGCTGCAAGAAAGCGTAGCCCTCGCCCTCGACGGGACGGAAGCGAACCTTCTCGATGCGCAGCTGGGCGAGCAGCTCCTCGACAATGCCCTTGCCAAAGAAGAAGCGCAGCTTGCGGTACTTCATGTTCCAGGACTGCTCGCTCCACTGGCCCGAGAGCACGCCCGCCACGGACTTGGTCTCCTTGGGCAGACTGGCGTTCTCGCGACCGTGGAACAGGCTGCCGACCTCGTACAGGTGCACGTTGGGCGTGCCGTGGGCCTCGTTGTAGGCCACGGACTGCAGCAGGCCCGGCAGCAGCGAACGACGCATCTCGGTCTGCTCGGCTACCAGCGGATTCATGAGAACCACGGGGCAACCGCGGCCCTCGGTGGACATACCGATCTTCTCCAGGTCGCCCGGGGCGGCAAAGCCAAAGGTCGTGGTCTCGTTGAGGCCGCAGGCGCGCAGGATCTCGCCGACCTTGCGGGTGAGCTTCTGCTCGCGGGTCAGGCCGCCGATGTGGTTCTTGGCAGCCGGGATGGTCGCCGTCACACGGCCCATGCCCCACAGGCGCAGGACCTCCTCGATCAGGTCGATCTCGCGCGGCAGGTCGGGACGGAAGCTCGGCGGGGTAACCATAAAGTCCTCGCCGTCGCGCTCGACGGTGCAGCCCAGACGGGTGAGCGAACGCTCGATAAAGTCGGGCTCGATATCGGCACCGCAGATGGCGTGCACGCGGGCCAGGCGCAGCTTAATGCTGTCGATGGTCTTGGGCGCGGGGAACACATCGACATAGCCGGGAGCAACCTCGCCGCCGGCGATCTCCTCGATGAGCGCGCAGGTAACGTTGGCGACATCCACGCAGCCGGTCTCATCGACCTGGCGCTCAAAGCGAATGGAGGCGTCGGAGATCAGCGACAGATCGCGGCTGGTGTGCGAGGTGCGACCGGCGTTGAAGCAGGCACTCTCGACCATCACGTCGACGGTGTCGTCCTCGATCTCGGAATCCATGCCGCCCATAACGCCGGCCAACGCCACGGGGCGCTCGCCGTCGGTGATGAGGCCCATGCCGGCGTCGAGCGTGCGCTCCTCGCCGTCGAGCGTCGTGAACTTCTCGTCCTGCTGGGCGGCGCGAACCACCACGCGGCGATGACCATCGCGCTCGGCAAAGGTGTCCAGGTCAAAGGCGTGCAGCGGCTGACCGGTGAGCATCATCACGTAGTTGGTGATGTCGACGATGTTGTTGTGCGGGCGCACGCCCAGGGCGTTGAGGCGCTTGACCATCCAGTCGGGCGACGGGCCGACCTTCACGTTGCGCACGACACGGGCAACGTAGCGGTCGCACAGGCCCTCGTCGGCAATCTCGACCGAAAGCTCGTCATCGGTCGCGCGGCCGGTCTCGGCCTTGATGGCAGGCAGCTCAACGTGGAAATCGCGGTCGAAGATGGCGCCGGTCTCGCGGGCCATGCCGATCATGGACAGGCAATCGGGACGGTTGGGCGTGATCTCGCAGTCGAGCACGGTGTCGCTCGAGCCCACGTACTCGGCAAACGGCATGCCGCAGGGCGTATCTTCGGGCAGGATCATAATGCCGGAGTGGTCGCCGCCCAGGCCGAGCTCGCGCGCGGAGCAGTTCATGCCCATGGACACGACGCCGCGAAGCTTGCTCTTCTTGATCTTGACGTCGCCGGGCAGAACCGCGCCGATCATGGCCGTGACGATGTGGTCGCCGGCCTCGAAGTTCTGCGCGCCGCAGACGATCTGCAGCGGAGCGGGGTTACCGTCAGCGTCGAGATTCTTGTCGCCCACATCGACCGAGCACACATACATGTGGTCGCTATCGGGGTGCGGGGTCTTGGTGAGCACCTTGGCGGTCACCACGTGGTCGAAGGATTCTCCCACAGTGTCAATCGCCTCGACCTCGGTGCCGGTACGGATATATTCGTCCGAAAGGGTCTTGGGATCCTCCGGAATATCGATCATGGTCTTGAGCCAGTCGTAAGAAACGCGCATGTAGCTCTCCTAGTTCTTAATCTCCGCATAGGGAGGAAATATCAAATGAAGACGTTCGCCTTAGGGTTGTCCAGGTGCCCCAGGTTGGCGTGAAAGAGGAGCGACGCGTACTAAAGGTACGCGAGCGACGGTTTGAACGCCAAGATGGGGTGCCTGGGCAAGCCTAAAATTGGTTCAAGAAGCGCATATCGCCAGTCATCAGGGTTCGCAGGTCCGGCAGGTCGTAGCGCAGGGCCGCGACGCGCTCGGCGCCAATACCAAAGGCGAAGCCGGTGTACTTCTCGGGGTCGATGCCGCAGTTGATCAGGACGTTGGGGTCGACCATGCCGCAGCCCAAAATCTCGATCCAGCCGCTGTGCTTGCAAAAGTTGCAGCCCTTGCCGCCGCACACGTGGCAGCTCACGTCCACCTCGCAGCTGGGCTCGGTGAAGGGGAAGAAGTGTGGGCGGTAGCGCGTCTTGCGGTCCTCGCCAAACATGCACTTAACAAAGTAGTCGAGCGTGCCCTTAAGGTCGCCAAAGGTAATGCCCTCGTCGACGACCAGACCCTCGATCTGGTTGAACTGCGGAAGGTGGCAGGCATCGGCCGTGTCGGGACGGTAGACGGTGCCCGGGCAGATCATGTAGATGGGCGGCTTTTGCGACTCCATGGTGTGGATCTGCACGCCCGAGGTCTGGGTGCGCAGCAGCACGTCGGACTCGCCGTGGGCGTGTGCCTCGGGATGAGCGACGCTGCCGGGGTTGTTGTCGACCACGTAGAAGGTGTCGCGGGCCGAGCGGCTCGGGTGATCCATGGGCGCGTTGAGCGCGGTGAAGTTGTAGTAGGAGGTGTCGACCATGGGGCCGGACTCGACGGTGTAGCCGATGCCGCAGAAGATGTCCTCGGCCTCCTCGATGATCTGCTTAATCAGGTGCTGGTGACCGATCTGCGGGCGAATGCCCGGCAGCGTGATATCGACGGCCTCGTGCTCGAGCGCGTGCTTAAGTGCGGCGGCCTTCATCTCGGTCGTGCGCTCGTCGAGCATGCCCTCGATCAGCTGGCGCATCTCGTTGGCGCGCTTGCCCATGACAGGGCGATCCTCGGGGGCGAGCTTGCCCATCATGCGCATCAGGCCGGTAATACGACCCTTGCGGCCGAGCAGCTCAATGCGTGCGGCCTCGAGCTTGGCGGCGTCGTCGGCGCCGGCGACGAGCTCCTTGGCCTCTTCCTCGAGTTTGACCAGATCATCAATCAGACTCATGTCTTCCCTTTCGTCTCTCGCGCATCCACTTGCCGCGGCGGCCGGAGCCACGCGACGCTGTGGATGTGCGGCCCGGTTCGGTAACAAAAAACCGTCCTCGGGCATGTGCATTGCCCAAGGACGGTTGAATTCCGCGGTACCACCTTGTTTGGCCCGGCGGATGTCTGGCCCGCCGTGCCCACTCTGCGCCCCTTGTCGCGAGGCTCACGGCTTCCCTACTGGGGCTTCGCCGCCGCTGGCCGCGCGCCCGTTGAGGTCGCTGCTCGGGAGTGAACGCTTGGCCCTTGCCACCGCAGGAAGGCTTGCAGCCTATGACCTTCCCTCTCTTGCCGGCGACGCGGCGGGCAAAACCCTCTCCGTCAACGCATTGGGCTATAGGATAGCACATTCTGCGCGCGTATCGTCGCGTTCCGTTTTGTTCGCGCTGGGTACAAGGCAGATAGCTGTGCAAACTGGCCGCGCCGACGCGTGCGACGGGCGGCCTGCGAGATCAAGGATATGGTATGGGGAAGAAACTCGATAAGAAGGCCAAGGCCGCCGTGGCAAAAGCCGCCAAGGGCATCAAGGCCGAAAAGGCCGTCAAGAAATTCCGCAAGCTCGAGGGCAAGCTGTGGACCCGCGAGTACCTGCTCAAGATCGCTGAGTTTGACGGCGCGACCATCGCCCCCGCCAACGGCGCTGCCGCCCGTGCCGATGCCATGGGCACGCTCGCTGGCGAGCATCACAAACTCCTGACCAGCGAAAAGTCCGTTGAGCTCGTGCGCTCGCTGGCGCGCGAGACGGTTGCGGGCGGCAAAATCGACGACCCGCAGCTGCTCGACGAGATCCGCGTGCTCGGCCGCGACCAGCGCGAAGCCAGCGCCATCCCCACCGAGGAAGCCGAGGCCTGGACCAGACTCACCTGCGAGGCCGATGCCGTGTGGCACAAGGCCAAGGCGGCCAACGACTGGGCGAGCTTTGAGCCCTATGTGGATAGAATCGTCGGCCAGCTCAAGCATCAGGCCGAGCTCATGGACCCCAAGCGCGACCCGTACGATGTATGGCTCGACCAGTACGAGCGTGGCCTTTCCACCGAGAGCTTCGACGCGTTTTGCGATGAGGTCAAGGCCACCGTCGTGCCGCTCGTGCATGCCATCGGTGAGCGCGGCCAGCAGCCCGCAGCCGACTTTTTGCACGCGCATGTGCCCGAGGCTGCCCAGCGTGCCATGAGCTTTGACCTGATGAAGCTTGTCGGCCTGGACCTGGACGACACCACACTTGCCTTTACCGAGCATCCGTTTAGCGAGGGCTTTGCCGTGGGTGACGCGCGCATCGCGACACACATCTACGAGGACGATTGCATCTCCAACGTCTACAGCATCATCCACGAGGCGGGACACGCCATGTACGAGCTGGGCGTCAATCCCGCCTATGCGCGCACGTGCCTGGAGGGCGGCACCTCCATGGGCATCCACGAGAGCCAGAGCCGCTTTTTCGAGAACACCGTGGGTCGCAGCCGCGCCTTTATGGGACCGCTGCTCGAGGTGCTGCGCCGCCACGCACCCGAGGTCTACGGCGACGTCGACGAGGACACGCTCTACCGCGCCGTGAACATCGCACAGCCGTCGCTGATCCGCACCGAGGCCGACGAGCTCACCTATCCGCTGCACGTTATGGTGCGCTACGAGATCGAGCGCATGCTGTTTGCCGGCGAGGCCACGGCCAAGGACATCCCCGCGCTTTGGAACCGCTTTATGGACGAGTACCTTGGCATTCCGGTTCCCGACGACACGCGCGGCTGCCTGCAGGATACGCACTGGAGCGGTGGGTCGTTTGGTTACTTCCCCACCTATGCGCTGGGTAGCGCCTACGACGCCATGCTTGTGCCGGCCATGTGCCGCGACGGCGTCGACCTTACCGGCGCCTGCGCGAGCGGCGACCTGGCGCCCGTCCGCGCCTGGCTGGGCGAGCACATTTGGCAGTGGGGCCGTGCCAAGGACGCGCCGGAGCTCATCAAGGGCGCATGCGGCATGGCGTTCGATGCCCGCTACTACTGCAGCTACCTGCAGGACAAGTTCACCACGCTCTACGAGCTGTAGGACATAACCGACACGCCAGCGCAAAGAGGGGGGGGCGCC
>CABRZN010000039.1 GCA_902475445.1 uncultured Collinsella sp. | reverse complement strand
TGGAGCGGACAACGGGGCTCGAACCCGCGACCCCAACCTTGGCAAGGTTGTGCTCTACCAACTGAGCCATGTCCGCTTGCGGGTTATTAATTTACGCGAGTTGTCCAAAAGACGCAAGTACTTTTTTCAAAAAACTTGTCTGCCGCATGTTCTTAGTAGCTAAACGCGCTAAAGCGATTGGCTAGGCACACGATTCCAGCGCTCCGCTAAACAGCTTCACCATCTGCACGCGCGTGCCGGCGCCGTCCGTACGACGAGCAACCTCCACGTTATCGACGAGCATACGCATAAGCTTGATACCACGGCCGCGCTCCTCTGATGCGACCGGTTCGCTCGTTTCATCGATAGAATAGCCGGCACCTCGATCAAGCACCTCAACCACAACGCGATCGCCATAGGCCTGAACCGTCAGGACGCACCCGATACCGCCCGCATGGTCATAGGCATTACCCAGCGCCTCCCCCGACGCCAATGCGACATCGTAGCGCTCGTCACGGCGCAACGGAAGCGATTCAAGGAGTTCGGCGATGCGATGTCGGTAGTATGGAAGATTCTCGATACCCTGACGGACCTCGACGCTCTTACTCCAGCGAGGCAGCTCCCCCACCGGAATGGCGGGAATAGACTCCCGTGCCGGCCCCGCGACATGAAGAATATCGACAAGACGAGCAATCTCCAAAAAGCGAACAACTTCACCTGATGCATTGACGAGCGAAAGCAGGCCTTCTCGCCTCATGAGCTCACGAGCGCGCGTAAGCAGGAATGCCAAGCCCGTCGAATCGATAAAGCTAACAGCCTGACAGTTGATGACGACACGACGCACGCCGCGGCCAATCAAAGCATCCAACCGCCGACGCAGCGCAGGCACCGTGGCGATGTCGATATCGCCTGGTGGCGTCAAAACCGCTATGTCATTCCACTCATTCATACGACCATGGTTCCCCAAAAAAGCCCACTCGATGCATTCGTTTCCCCAACCGTACGGATTCAGCCCGTCCAGCGTCGTCTATGAACGACCCCGTAAAAACTCAAGGGACACCAATGCAATGTCATCGTCCAGCGCTGATTCGGTAAATCGGTCGAGCTCGCCCAAGACCTTGCCGCAGATTCCCGATACGCCCTCACCCGAGACAGAGAGCAGAAGGTCACGAAGGCGCTGCTCGCCAAAGAAAGCACCCGAGCGGTCACGTGCTTCGATTGTTCCGTCGGTGTACATAAATAGCATGTCACCAGGAGCGAACGTAAACACGCCTGTCTCGTACACCATGCTCTCAAAGGCACCGATTACCCCCGATTGGCATCCAAGCAGCTCGACCTCTCCCCCACGAGTCTCGTCGCCACCCAGCGGCATCGACTCTGGCCTGATGACCATGGTCGGAGGATGGCCCGCCGAACAATACGTTGCGCGTCCGGCTTTAAGGTCAATCTTGGCGATAAAGGCCGTCACAAACGTCTCGACCCTCGAAAAGCCCATGAGCATGCTGTTAAGGGAGCGTGCCATGCGGGCCGGTCCAGCGCCCTCCCAGGCATATGCCGTCAGGGCCGTCTTGACGAGCGCGGACATCGATGCAGCCTCAATGCCTTTGCCAGACACATCGCCCAGAATCATGACGGCGCAATCGTCGGGAAGACGGATGAGCGTATAGAAATCGCCGCCGACCAACGCCGAGTTCGTGGCCGACAGGTACACCGAATCGGTTGCGATACCCGGAACATCCCCCAATGAATTTCTCATGCCAATCTGGAGGGTCTGAGCGATATGGCGCTCCTCACGCTTTTGAGATTCGCCTTCATAGATCAGTTCAAAGTCATGAGCCAAGTGCACCAAGTAGTCATATTCAAGGTCATCAATCGGCTCTTGGTTACCATCACGAAGCAGCAGCGCGCGCGTCGTCGGGCCCTTCGCAACAGAAGCAGGAACGATCGCGTCGTTACTGTGCTTGCCATCGCCCTCAGAGCGCGGGCGCCCCGCCTCGATGCCGGCGTCGACGTAGAGACCCTGGCAAGGCAGGCCATGTGCCCTAAGCCAGCCTCCCATAGGCATCGATTCGTCAACGCGAGTTATACGGACGTGTTTAAGGTCCTCGGCACTCGTGCCGCCCAAAACAGATGCCTCAAAGCCATCGGGGGCAGCCCCCAAACGTGCCGCTGGCGCCGTCGTGGAAAAGAAAAGCTTCTCGGGATCGTCCGGCAAAGCAACGCGACTGCCGCCTTCAAAATCTATGACGTAGGAATCCAGACTGGCGTCATACTCAATAGGGCAAAAATGGCAGTTGAGCATATTGCAGATCTCGGACGATACCGCCTGGGTAGCCGCGGCGGAATCGTCTAGAAAGGTAAACAACTCATCCCGCAAGACATTGAGCGAGCGGCCAAGCTCGGCCGTGCGACGGGAGCGAAGGCTCGATGCCATGCCGACCAGCTGGATAGACAGGTAATCGCAAATGACCTCGAGCACATTAACGTCATAGGCGAGCGGTGCCTGGGGGCGTTTCCAACCAACTTCCAGCACGCCAAGGATCTGCGTACCGTAAAAAACGGGAAGACAGATTTCACTGCGGTACGGAGGCATATCCTGCATGCGCAACAGGTGCTTAGAACGATTATCCAGGTCCATGAACATACCGGAGGCGGCCTTATCGCCCTCAAGATCCTGTTGAATCGACAAGCGACAAGCACGCGACTCGCGAAGAACATACGTCGGAATGCCAGCGCCATACGGCAAAAACTCGGGCAGGTAGCTGTCGTACAGCTCCTTGGAAACACCGCGAAGCTTAAAGCCGCCGCTCTCAGAAAAATAGATAGCGGCACCCGAAGCATCGAGCGTTCCTACAAGCTGGTTCAAAACGGTATCAAGCAGGCTGGGTAACTCATCGGAGCCCACAGTGCTCATAATGACCGAGAGCGTGCCAGAGAGACGCTTGTTCGCCACCCTAAGCTCCGATAACGCACGCTTGAGTTGCCGGTCGTGAGAATACTGTTCCTCGATACTGTGAAGCGCCACCAGAACGCGTGGTGCGCGGCGCCCAAAGATGCGTGGAGGCGTTACGGAGCCCGCACGAACCAAGACGGGAATAAAAGAGCCGTCACTCAACTTGAGCATCAGTTCGTTCTCGGAGCCATCAGTTTCAAATGGCAGACGATGTTCCGTCGCACGTTCAAAAGCGGACGAGTACAGGACATCTTTAACATCTCCACCGATGACATCGGCGCGTTCCTCGCACATCAAACCAAGTAAGCGATTATTCACATGCAGAATGGTTCCGTCGAGCTCACAAATGATGACAGCATCGCTCGTGATCTCGACCAGTTGGGCAACGTCTGCCCACTCGTTGCGCTCAAGCGTTTCCATCGTGGACCCCACCGTCTATCGGTAACAAAAAAGCCTCCGAAGAGGGCTTCTCAAATGCGATGGTGTCGGAGGCGGGACTTGAACCCGCATGACCAAAAAGCGGTCACTAGCACCTCAAGCTAGCGCGTCTGCCAATTCCGCCACTCCGACATGCTATGTTGTTGATTTGCGGTTCGTTTTGTTGGACCCGCGCGTTCAACGAGGAAGATAATAACCTATGATTCGAGAACTGTGCAAGCACTTTTTTCAAAAAAGTTTACGAATTTGTAATTGCGCAGGTAGATCCGCATGTCCGGCCCCGAATCGGTGCTGCCTCCCGGCGCGTCCTCGGGCATGAGCGATATTTTGCTGCGCACTTCGTGCTGCAAAATATCGCTCCCCCTGCGGAATGCGCCGGGAGGCAGCACCGATACGGGGCCTACCAACACATACTCCAGGCACAGTTCTCAAACATGTTCTGGGGCTGATGCAAATTTGGTGGCTCGGCTTTGCCGAGCCCTTATATGGGGAGGCCGGAGCTAAAGCTCCGGCCTCGCTCAATTTCCTATTAGATTAAGTGAGCGATCAAGGAATCTCACCCCTCTACAGTGGTAACACAGGGCCCGTGCTGGACTTAGTTTTCAGAACATTCCGCAGACCAGGAAACCCCCTTATCCACAGCTCCGAAGGAGCAGGATAAGGGGGTTTCCATGGTCGAGGACGTTCTGAAAACTAAGTCCAGCACGGGCCCGGACAAACAACCGACTACAGGTCGATGTGCGATTCCTTGATCGGGAACGGCTCGGCGAAGTGGCAGGCGCAGCAGTGGCCCGGGGCAACTTCCTTAAACTCGGGAAGCTTCTCGGAGCAGATGCCCTGCGCGATCGGGCAGCGGGTGTGGAAACGGCAACCGGTCGGCGGATCCAGCGGTGACGGCGGGTCGCCAGCAAGGATGATGCGCTTACGGGTCTTCTGGATATCAGGATCGGGCACCGGCACAGCAGACAGCAGCGACTGCGTGTACGGGTGGTGCGGCTCACTGTAGAGCGTCTTCCAGTCCGAAACCTCGACCATCTTACCCAGATACATAACTGCGACGCGATCGGAGATGTGCTGCACGACGGACAGGTCGTGGGCAATAAACAGATATGCGGTACCGAACTTGTCCTGGAGTTCCTTGAGCAGGTTCAGAACCTGGGCCTGAATGGACACATCCAGAGCGGAAACCGGCTCGTCGCAGATAATCAGCTTGGGCTTCAACGCAAATGCGCGGGCAATGCCGACACGCTGGCGCTGACCGCCGGAGAACTCATGAGGATAGCGGTTAATGTGCTCGGGGTTCAGTCCGACAACGTCGAGAAGCTCGCGGACACGCTCAATGCGCTCCTCCTTGGTGCCCACGCCGTGAATGGTCATGGGCTCGGAGACGATCTCGCCGATGGTCATACGAGGATTGAGCGAAGCATAAGGATCCTGGAAGATAAACTGCATCTCACGACGCATGTCCTTGATCTCATGCTTGCTCATCTCGGCAACATCTTTGCCCTGGAAGAACACCTTACCGGCAGTCGGCTTGGTCAGACGCATGATGGTGCGGCCCGTGGTGGACTTACCGCAACCAGACTCGCCGACCAGGCCAAAGGTCTCGCCCGGATAAATCTCGAACGAAATGTCATTCACAGCAGAGACGACACGCTTGGAGAAGCGCTTGGCGAACATGCCGGACTCAGCGGGAAACTCCTTAGAGAGGTGCTCGACCTTCAGCAGCGGAGTACGCTCGTTGGTATCTACCATTACGCCTCGCCTCCCTTCTTGGAATCCTTGCGCGTACGGGACGTCTCAGGAGCGTTCTTGAGGAACTCGGGGTCACCGGAGTAGTGGCACGCAGAGTAATGACCAGACTCGGTGACAACGCGCTCGGGGCGCTGCTTGCGGCACTTATCGGTCGCATAGGGGCAGCGAGGAGAGAAGACGCAGCCCTCAGGCAGGTTCATGAGCGATGGCGGGTTGCCGTGAATCGGCGTGAGCGGCTTCTTCTCTTCGATGGCCTGCTCCGGGATGGAGCGGATAAGGCCCCAGGTGTAGGGGTGGCGGCTCTCGTAGAAGATTTCCTCAGCAGTACCGAACTCGACGGGACGGCCGGCGTACATAACCATGATCTTATCGGCCATATCGGCGACGACGCCCAGGTCATGGGTAATCATGATGATAGCGTTGCCGTTCTTCTCCTGCATCTCCTGCATGAGCTCGATAATCTGAGCCTGAATGGTAACGTCCAGAGCCGTCGTGGGCTCGTCGGCAATCAGAATATCGGGATCGCAGGCAAGAGCCATGGCAATCATGACGCGCTGACGCATACCGCCGGAGAACTGGTGCGGATACTCATTGACGCGCTTCTCGGGCTCAGGAATGCCAACGAGGTCCAAAAGCTCGGTGGCGCGCTTGAGTGCCTCCTGCTTGGAGTAGCCACGGTGCAGACGAAGGCCCTCGCCCACCTGCTTGCCGATCTTATAGACCGGGTTCAAGGAGGTCATAGGATCCTGGAAGATCATCGCGATATCGTTACCGCGAATGTGCTGCATCTCTTCTTCGGTCATCTCGAGGATAGAACGACCGCGATAGCGAACGTCGCCGCCCTCAATCTTTCCCGGAGGCATCGAGATGAGGCCCATAATGGTCATGGCGGTCACGGACTTACCGGAGCCGGACTCACCGACGACGCCCAGGGTCTCGCCGCGATCGAGCGTGTAGGAGACACCGTCGACAGCGCGAACGACGCCATCCTCGGTATGGAAATACATCTTAAGGTCATCGACCTCGAGCAGATGCTGGCCCTCGGGAACCGGCTGGTCCTTCAGGTCCACATAGTTCTTGTTCTTCTTCATCCTTATGCGTCCTTCATCTTGACGTCGAGGGCGTCGCGCAGACCGTCACCCAGCAGGGTGAAGGCGAGCACCGTCGAGAGAATTGCCAGACCGGGCATGATCATCATCCAGGGAGCAGTCAGAAGATACTGCTGACCGTCCTGAATCATGGAGCCCCACGAAGGCGTAGGCGGAATAACGCCCATGCCGAGGAAGGACAGAGCGGACTCGGTCAGAATGGCGCCACCAATGTTCATGGTCGCATAGACCACGATGGAGGCGACGGAGTTCGGGAAGATGTGACGCACGACGATACGAGCATCAGATGCACCCATCGCGCGCGCAGCGTCAACATAGTCGTTTTCCTTGACCGTCAAGATTGCAGAGCGGAAGACGCGCGCAATCGAAGGCCATCCGAGAATGCCGATGGCGATAAAGACGTTCTGAAGACCACGGCCGATAACGGCAATCATGGCGACGACGAACAGCACGTACGGGAACGCCAGGAAGATATCCGCGCAGCGCATGATGATCGTATCCCAGATGCCGCCGTAGAAACCGGCCAGAGCACCCATGACCAGACCAATCAGCGTGGAGATCGCAGTAGCCATAATACCGACGGAAAGCGAAACGCGTGCACCGTAGATAACGCGGACGAGAATGTCGCGACCAAGGGCGTCGGTGCCAAACGGGTGCTCTGCACACGGAGCCAGCAGCGACGTCTGGGCCATGGTGGTCGAGTCCGAAGCCGTCGGCGAACCGAGCCAGGGCTTAGCCCACAGATCTGCGGTCAGGGCAACCACAACGACGATGATGATCCAGCAGACACCGATAACGGCGAGCTTGTTCTTACGAAGACGCTTAAAAGCGTCGCCCCACAGCGTGCGGGACTTGGCGGGAGCAGATGCGGCCTTGGTGGCGGTAGCCTGCTCCTGAGACTGAGAATCAGTTTCCTGCATGAGACGTACCTCCCTTAGGCCTTATCCGACGGACCGCCAAGGCGGATGCGCGGGTCGAGGAATGCATAGCTAATGTCGACGAGCAGGTTGATCACCATGACGACGACAACGATGAGCGTAACGCCGCCCATAACGATGGGCCAGTCACGCATGCTAATAGCGCGATAGACCTCATAGCCGATACCGGGCCAGTTAAAGACCGTTTCGGTCAGGATGGCACCCGAAAGCATGCCGCCAAAGTCGACACCAATATAGGTAACGACGGGGATGAGTGCATTCTTAAGCGCATGCTTGATGATGATCGCGCGATTGGAGAGACCCTTGGCCTTGGCCGTACGGATGTAATCCTGGTTCATGACGTCAAGCAGCTGCGAGCGCATAATGCGGGCAGCATAGGCGGTCGAAACCGAAGCCAGCGTAATGGTCGGAAGCACATAGTGCATCCAATCCTGATACTGAGAGCTGGCACCGCCGGCACCCGAGATCGGCATGGAGAATGCACCGCCCGTGGCGTCCTTGAGAATGACGCCAAAGAACAGCTGCAGCAACATACCGAGCCAGAAGGCCGGGACGGCAACGAGGATCGAGGTGGTGAGCGTTACCAAAATATCCCAGAAGGAATAACGCTTTACCGCCGAAATGATACCCGCACCGATACCCATGATTGCCTCGAGCACGATGGCGCACGCGGCAAGTTTGACCGTATACGGATACTTCTGGGCAAAGATCTCCGTAACCGGCAGCTTGCGCTGATACGAATTGCCCAGATCGCCATGAAGCAGGCCGTTCATGTAATACAAGTAACGGTCCACGAGCGACGTTTGAACGGGGTCGCCGTTCTCGTCAAGAATCGCGTTGCCGTCCTCGTCCGTCTGGACCAGGTGATAGCGAACGCGAAGCTGAAGCTCCACCTCGGGGGACAGAGCCTTGTCTCCACCGATCAGCTTGATCGGATCTCCCGGCACGATATTCTGGAGGGCGAACAGAATCAGCGTAACGCCCAAAAACACCGGGATGAACTGAAGCACACGTTTAACGATGTACTTACCCATACCACTCCCCTATCTAGGGATTAACCTAAATGGGATGCCGATCGCCAGACCGGCATCCCAAAATTACCATCAGCCAGTTTACCCCAGGTTAGGGGGAACTGTATGTTTCCCATGAGGTCTACGTAAATACTTGACCCTCACGGAAGCTGCAAACTCTTAGGCGAGCTCAGCGGTACCCAGCTCGGCGTGCTTCTGCGGATCGACATAGAGGTGCTTGATGCGATCGGAGCCGGCGATGGTGTGCGTGTAGAACATCACCGGGATGACCGGGCAGTCGGCAGCGACCATTGCGTCGGCCTCCTGCATCTTAGCGACGCGCTCTTCGTCGTCAACCGTGGTACGGGCCTCGTCGACCTTGGCGTCGAACTCGGGGTTGTTGTAACCGGAGCGGTTGTCGCCACCGAGGGAGTCGGAGTGGAACAGCGGATACAGGAAGTTGTCCATGATCGGGTAGTCGGCAATCCAGCCCAGACGACCGAACTGATAGTTGAAGTTCTGGTACTGCTCGAGCAGCGCAGACCACTCAGGGGTATCGGAGACAGCGGTAACGCCGACCTTGGCGAGGTCGCCGATGATGGACTCCATGATCTCCTTGTGGCCACCGTCCTGGTTGTAGGACAGCGTCACGTTAATGCCACGGTCACCGTTGGCGCCGGCAGGAGCGACCTTGTCGAGGTACTCGTTAGCCTTGTCGACATCGTAGGCGCAGAACTCCCATGCGCCCTCCTTGTAGCCATCGATGCCCGGAGGAACAATGCCGTCGGCGGGGGTACGGGTACCCTTGAAGATGGTCTTGCAGATGGCCTCACGGTTAATGGCCAGGGAGATACCCCTGCGCAGGTCGGCGTTGTTGAACGGCTCAGCCGTGGTGTTGCAGGTCAGGTAGTAGGTGGAAGGCTCGGCGCCGAGCAGCATGCGCTCGCCGTCACCCATGGTGTAGCCGTCCTTGGACACGCCGCGATCCTTCTTGGCAGCGTCGATCTGAGCAACGGGAACGTCGCAGATATCGAGGTTACCGGCCTGGAACTCCTTGTAGGCGGTCTCCATGTCCTTGATGACCTGGAAGTGGATGCCATCGATCTTGGCCTTGTCGCCATAGTAATCGTCGAACTTCTTGAGGTTGATCTCCTGACCATCCTCCCACTTGCCGTCCATCATGAACGGGCCGTTACCGATCGGGGCAAGGTAGAAGCTCTTAACATCGGACTCGGCGCACTCGGGAACCGGGGACAGAGCCGGGTGAGAGGCGACGAAGGGGAAGTCGGCGTAAGCGGAAGACAGCTTAACGACGAGGGTCTCATCGTCGGGGCAAGTAACACCGCTGAGCTCGGTAGCGTTACCGGCAAGCAGGTCATCATAGCCCTCGACCATGGAAAGGTGATAGGAGACCTCGGAAGGACCGTACTCGGTAGCGATGGCCGACTTGGTGTTGACCAGACGCTCCCAAGCGAGCTTGAAGGACTTGGAGGTAACGTCGTCACCGTTGTGGAACTTGGCCTTCTTGATCTTGAAGGTGAACTCGGTGGCGTCGTCGTTGGCCTCGAAGGACTCGCAAGCCAGCGGGACGATCTTGCCCTTCTCGGCGTCGTAAGAGGTCAGAGCATCGAACAGCTGGTACTCGACCTGAGTGCCCTGATCCTCCTGGACGTTGTAGGGGTCGATGCAGACCGGGTTGTTGATGTAGAAGTTCAGCGTCGAACCGGACTCAGAACCGGAAGCGTCGCCGCCCTTCTTGCCGCATGCGGCAAGAAAAGCCATGGAGCTCGCAGCAAGGGTACCGCCGACAAAGGCGCGACGACCCATAACGGGCTGGTGGAACATAGAATCAGCCATGCCATCCTCCTTATGAGATAGGACAAAGAAATGTTCAGTCGGACATATGTCGAGACAATCCGATCCGAACCATCAAAACGCCGCCCGCTGCTATGGCTGGTTATGCACAACAGGCCAACGTTTTGCAATACAGTAGCGCATTTTATTCACGATTTGGGGCTAATTCCGGTTAACGGTCGAGAATTTCTTTAGTTGGGCGAAGTATGTGGGGATATTTTGACTCTGTTACAAGTCTGTAAACAAAAAGGGCCCCGCACATGCAGGACCCTTTACAAACGTATATACGCCGATGCTTAGTAGCCGACGATGCCCTGCGGGAAGAAGAACATGCACAGAACGACACACACGGCAAATACGACAGCCATGATGACGGTCAGGCGATCGAGGTTCTGCTCCATGACGCCCGTGGCAGAGCTGGAGTTATACAGCGAGCTAGCGATCATATCCGAAACGCCGGTGCCCTTACCGGAATGCATCAGAACGAGAATCGTCAACGCCACGGCAGAGACAGCCCAAACGACAAACAGAAGAATCTGAAACGGACCCATAGATAAGCTCCTTAATAGAACAATTCAAACTCCAGTACTGTACCACAACCCCCAGCACTCCCCCACCTGCCATTTGGGGACGGGGTAGAAATGGCAGAAATACCAAAAAGGGGGTCGTCCGGTTGTGGACAGCCCCCTTACTAGAAAACGGTATTTGTTTTCTATTAGGCCTCGGTGGCGAGTACGCGACCCGTCATCTCGGCGGAAGGCTCAATGCCAGCCATGGTGAGCATGGTCGGAGCGATATCGGAAAGACGGCCGTCCTCAATACCGGTGAGCTGCGCCTTCTCATCAACGATGATGAACGGCACACGGTTGGTGGTGTGAGCCGTAAACGGATGCTTGGAACCGTCGGAAGCAACGTCAAACATGTGATCGGCGTTGCCGTGATCGGCGGTAATCAGCGCAAAGCCGCCCTTAGCGAGAATCGCCGGGACAACCTTGGACAGGGCATCGTCAACAGCCTCGACGGCCTTAACGGCAGCGTCGAAGACACCGGTGTGACCAACCATGTCGCAATTTGCGAAGTTCACGATGTAGAAATCAGCGCGATCCTCGTTGATAGCGGCGACAAGCTTCTCGGTAACCTCGGGAGCGCTCATCTCGGGCTGCAGATCGTAGGTAGCGACCTTGGGGGAAGCGACGAGCACGCGCTCCTCGCCCTCCTTGGGCTCCTCGATGCCGCCGTTGAGGAAGAACGTCACGTGGGCGTACTTCTCGGTCTCGGCGGTATGCAGCTGCTTCAGGCCATTGGCAGCGATAACGTCGGCCAGGACGTTCTCGGGGAACGTCTTGGGGAAGGCGACCTCGACGTCAAACGTCGGATCGTACTCGGTCATCGTCACAAAGTGCGAAAGCTTAATCTGCTCGCGCTCAAAGCCGTCGAACTCCTTGTCCGTGAACACGCGAGTCATCTGACGAGCGCGGTCGGGACGGAAGTTGAAGAAGATGGCCGCGTCGCCCTCGTGAATGCCCTCGTTGTGGGCAGCGAAGGGCTCGACGAACTCGTCGCCGCGCGGATCCTTCTCGTAGTAGGCCTTGATACCGGCAACGGGGTCGGTATCGGCATCGGACGCGTTGACCATGACGTCGTAGGCACGCTGGATGCGCTCCCAGCGGTTGTCGCGGTCCATGGCCCAATAGCGGCCCGAAACGGTGGCAACGCGAGCGTCGCAACCGGTCTCCTCGGAGATCTTAGCCAGGAAAGCGCAGAACTCGCTCATGTAGCCGGCACCGGATTGCGGGTCGACGTCGCGGCCATCCATGAAGGCGTGGACGCGAACGGTCTTGACGCCATGCTGGGCAGCCATCTTGACCAGAGCCTCGACGTGGTTCATGTGAGAGTGAACACCGCCAGGGCTCATAAGGCCCATGAGGTGCAGGGTCTTGCCTTCGGCCTTGACGTCGTCCATAGCCTTGACGAAGACCTCGTTCTTGGCGATGGAGCCGTCCTTGATGGCGTTGTTGATGCGCGAAAGCTCCTGGAACACGATGCGGCCGGCACCGATGTTGAGGTGACCCACCTCGGAGTTGCCCATCTGGCCGTCGGGAAGCCCCACGTCCTCGCCCGAAGCACCGAGCGTGGTGTGAGGATACTTCTCGTACAGGCTATCAAGGAAGGGCGTCTTGGCAGCGGCGACGGCGTTCTCGCCATCGGCCGGAGCAAGGCCGCAGCCATCCATGATGATCAGGAGTGCAGGAAGATGACGCTGTGCCATATGTCCTACTCGCCTGCCTTGACGACCATAGAGGCGAAGTCGGCAGCCTTGAGCGAAGCGCCGCCCACGAGGGCGCCGTCAACGTCGGGCTTGGCGACGAGCTCGGCAATGTTGCCGGGCTTAGCGGAACCACCGTACAGGACGCGGATACCGTCGGCGAGCTCCTCGCCAAACATCTCCTTGAGGGTCTCACGGATAGCGCCGCAGACCTCCTGGGCGTCCTCAGCGGTAGCGGTCTTTCCGGTGCCGATGGCCCAGATGGGCTCGTAGGCGACGACGACCTGCTTGGGGCAGGTGATCTCAAGACCAGCAAGGCCAGCCTTGACCTGGTTCACGACGTGCTCGACATAGGTACCAGCCTCGCGGACCTCGAGGGACTCGCCGCAGCAGAAGACGGGAACAAGACCGGCGGCAACGAGGGCCTTGGCCTTCTTGTTCTGGTCCTCGTCGGTCTCGTGGAAGTAGTCGCGACGCTCGGAGTGACCGATGATGCAGTAGGTGCAGCCAGCGGACTTGAGCATGTTGCAAGAAGACTCACCGGTGAAGGCACCCTTGGCCTCCCAGTACACGTTCTGTGCACCGAGGGCGATGGGGGCAGCCTGAATGCGGTCATGAACCGTGGTGATGTCAATGGTCGGAGGGCAGACGAGCACCTCGACGCCAGCCGGAACCTCGGGCAGAGCCTGAGCCAGCTCGTCGGCGAGCTTGGCGGCCTCAGCGACGTCGTTGTTCATCTTCCAGTTACCAGCGATAAGAAGGGTGCGATTAGGCATCGAGAAGCGCCTCCACTCCGGGCAGGGCCTTACCCTCGACGAGCTCCATGGAAGCGCCACCACCGGTGGAGATCCAGCTCATCTTGTCGGCCAGGTTGAACTTGTTGACAGCCGCGACAGAGTCGCCACCGCCGATGATCGAGGTGCAGTCGGCCTCGGCGACGGCCTCGGCGATAGCCTGGGTGCCGTGAGCGAAGTTGTCGAACTCGAAGACACCCATGGGGCCGTTCCAGAACACGGTCTTGGCACCCTTGACGGCCTCGGCGTAAAGTTCCTCGGTCTTGGGGCCGATGTCCATGCCCTCACGATCGTCGGGGATAGCGTCGGAAGCGACAACCTCGGGGACAGCGTCCTCGCCAAAGTGATCGGCAACGCGGTTGTCGATGGGGAGCAGGATCTTGACGCCCTTCTCCTCGGCCTTCTTGAGCATCTCGCCAGCGCGCTCGACCCAGTCCTCTTCCTTGAGGGACTGACCGACGGACAGGCCCTGAGCCAGGAAGAAGGTGTAGGCCATACCGCCACCGATGATCAGGGTGTCAGCAGAGTCGATGAGGTGATCGAGAACGCCGATCTTGGAGGAAACCTTGGAACCGCCGACGATGGCGACGAAGGGGCGCTCGGGCTCGGCGAAGATGCCGGTCAGCGTGTCGACCTCCTTCTCGAGCAGGAAGCCGGCGACGGCAGGCAGGTAAGCGGCGGGGCCCACGACGGAACCCTGGGCGCGGTGAGCGGTGCCGAAGGCATCGAGAACGAAGACGTCACCATAGGAAGCGAGCTTCTTGGCGATCTCGGGATCGTTCTTCTTCTCACGCTTATCGAAGCGGACGTTCTCGAGAACGAGAACCTTGCCCGGCTCGACGGCAGCGACAGCCTCAGCAGCCTTCTCGCCGTAGGTGTCGGCGACAAAGGCAACGTCGAGACCAGAGAGCTCAGCGAGCTTCTTGGCGACGGGCTCGAGAGACAGCTCGGGCTGGAAGCCGGTGCCCTCGGGACGGCCGAGGTGGCTCATGAGGATGACGCGAGCGTTGTGCTCAACGAGATAGTTGATGGTGGGCAGGGCAGCCTTGATACGGGTGGTGTCGCCAACGACGCCATCCTTGATAGGCACGTTAAAGTCAACGCGGACGAGAACGCGCTTGCCGTCGACATCGATGTCGCGGACGGTCTTCTTGGTAAAGGCCATGTTTGCTTCTACCTTTCGTACGTGTCTGCCTCCCATTACGGCAGACGATTTCTTATAAAAAGGGCGCGACCCTAGGGTGTAAGCCCTATAAGGCCGCGCCCTTCTTTAGACGCTCAACGAGCTATTCGTTAAAAGCTAAATTAAGCAACGAACTTCTCGAAGTACTTGATGGTGCGGACCATCTGAGAGGTGTAGGAGTTCTCGTTGTCGTACCAAGAGGTGACCTGAACGAGGGTCTGGCCGTTGCCGAGGTCAGAGCACATGGTCTGAGTGGCGTCGAAGATGGAGCCGTGGGTCTCGCCGATGATGTCGGTGGAGACGATGTCGTCCTCGTTGTAACCGAAGGTCTCGGAGATGGTGGCAGCGTAGGCCTTCATAGCAGCGTTGACCTCGTCGACGGTGACCTTCTTGTCAACGACAGCGTAGAGGTTGGTGATGGAGCCGGTCGGCGTCGGGACGCGCTGGGCGGCACCGATGAGCTTACCGTTGAGCTCGGGAAGAACCAGGC
>CABRZN010000038.1 GCA_902475445.1 uncultured Collinsella sp. | reverse complement strand
CTCGACAACGGTGTCGCCGACCGATAGGAAGCCCCGCGCTGGGACAACGCAAGCTCGGCAGGACCAGGGTGCTCGCCCATCAGACACGTCAATCGTAACGAGTCGCCGGCGTCGGCAATGGTGTCGAACAACATCCGGCTGAGCAACTCTAGAGAATCCACGCTACCGTCGTCCTTAGCGTCCAAACACTTTGGACATACCGCGTCGTAGTCGTCAATCAGAAGAACAACCTGCTCATCGAAAGCTGTCTGGAGCAGTTTAATAAGCACGCCAAGCGCCGCATCGGTCTCATTATCGCTGGCCACCCCACGCGCCGCCCTCTCGATAAGACGGACCTCACGTCTTGACAGATCAGGCGCGGCAAGCAGCGGCAGCAATCGGGCGCACTCGTGCGTAACAGCGCTGCGAATAGCCGCCGCAGCATCAGCGTCGCGCCTCACAGCGGCAGTTGAAAAGTCAAGTGTGATGACCGGATAACACGCATGCTCATCACGATAGCGACCGCCGCCCGCCTGCCAAATCTGGGTGCCGACGAACGGGCTTCGATCCGGCCGTTGATCAGGTCGTTCCAAATAGCATTTGAGCATCGATAGGTTCATGCTCTTGCCAAAACCCTTGGGCCGACAACAAAGCGCAACAGGCGCTTCGCTGCCCAATATATCGGCAATAAACATAGTCTTATCGACGAGTAAACACCGATTGATTGCATCGGAAAAGTCGTGTATATCAACCGGCAGAGCTGCGTTATCCGCATAACTGAGCAACCGTGCACCAAACGCATGAGTAAAACCACAATTCACCTGTTCAGACACCGTAAACTCTCCCTCTAACGCAGCACGATGCCCATTGTAGCGAGCGGGTAAAGCGCAACAATATCGACATGCAAACGTTTCGGGCAACGGTAGCAACAGATCCCCGAGGGGGCATAACAAATCGTTGCACAACAAAAACGGGGCCCGATGCCGCCGCACCGGACCCCGTCCCAAACTCTTATAGAAAACGATCTGGAAGATTACTCCTCCAAGCCGTCCTCCCCAGAAGCCTTCTTCTGCTGATCGAGCTTATGCTTACCACTTACGATAGACGTAGCGCCCAGCGTGGCCAAGCTAGCACTGGCAAGGCTCGCCATCACAATCAGATCGCCCGTCTTGGGCATGTTACCGCCCGAAGACTTGGTAGTTGTAGTCGTCGTGGTCGTGGTGGTCACCGTTTTGGAGCCATTTTGCTCCTGGACCTGGTCATCGGTGTTGCCCTTACCGCTGTTCTCGCCCTGCTGCTTTCCGCCCTCGGTCTTGCTCTCGTCCTCGTCCTTCTTCTGTTCGGACTTGTCGCTCTTCTCCTCAGAGCTAGAACCCTTATCGGATTCGGTCTTCTCGGAAGCCTTGTCCTTGGAGTCGCCCTTTGCGGCTTCGGTCTTTTCCATGGAAACCTGATCAGAGTTGTCCTTGTTCGGAGTCGAGCCGTTATTGACGCCAGCCATCAGCGAAGAGCCCAGCGTAGAACCAAGCTGCACGGAGAAAGAAGGCTTCTTGTCCGGCGAAGCAACGGGAGCGTCCGGCGCCTTATTCGAGTCATCCTTGGAAGCATCGGAACCAAGGGTTGCGTTAGAGCCGGAGCCGTTGTTAGAGCCGGTGCCAACGGACGAATCGCTCGAGCCGGTGGAAGAGTCAGAGGAACCAGCGTCGGTCGAACCAGAGGCGGCGCTGTCCGTATTGCCGGCAGAGCTTGAAGACGAATCGCCCGCAGCAGAGCCGTTTGAATCGGAGCCGTTCGAAGTAGAGCCGTTGTTGGTAGTGCCACCAGCAGAGCCATCACCGCCAGCATCGGTCGTGGGCGCATCCATCCTGTCATCATTGACATCGTCACTCGAGTCGTCATTCGAATCAGGTGTCGGCGAGGGCGCCGGCGTGGGCTCGGGCTGCACGGGCGTCGCAGCGGCAGCGGCCTCGTCCTCGGCGATATAAACCAAGCAGTCCTTCAGCTCGTTGCGGTAGCGGTTCTTCCAGCCCTCATGATACTGGGGCTGGCTCGAATACTTGGTAGCGACGTTATTGACCACGCTATTGGAGAGCGCCGTCACAAACTCGCGGTCGGACATATCGTTGGAGAGATTCGCCCAACGGAAGAAGTCCCTGCAGCCACCGGTGCCGCACATGTTGGTGATGCTCCACACCATGCCCTTGACGCAATCGGCGCGGCCCGAAATATCAATGCCCAAGCCGCTCTTGAGCCACGCCTCGGTCACCGCATAGTACGAGTTGTACGCATACGCATCCTGCAGAGCCGAAAACTCAGCAGGGTCGGTGTTATAAGCGCCCTGGAAGGCCTCCTGCGCAATACGGCCTAACTCGGTGAGCTGGCCGTTCTCGTACATGGCATTGCTCGTGTTGGAAATCTCACTGCCGCGATCAATCGCATCCTTGAGCATACTGTATTTTTCGGGGTTGTAGTTGTAGGCCTGCTTCATAAACGGAATGAGCGACCATCGACGGTCGAACTGGTAATAACCCAGCGCGTTATAGCCGTCGCCATACGAAAAGCCCTGGTTATAGTTGCCATGGCTCTCGTACTTGGTAAAGTACTTCATCTCGGGGGTCACGTTAACAAACGAAACGCCCTGGACCGACCTCAGCACGCCCGAGAAGGACTGCTGGGTATAGAGACCCTTATCGATATCGGTGGCATCCGAGGCAACGCCCGGCGTGGGCTCCTCGGCAGCGGCGGGTGCCGGCGCGGAAACGGCGCCAAACGAAAGCGCCAGCGTCAGGCCCGCGACAATCGCAGAATGCTTGGGCTGCATAAGATCCTCCCTGCATTGGTGTAGTTAAAGTGCAGTTTGCAAAGATAAGAGTAAGTATTGCAGCTCGCCCGTTGTTGCACAACAACCCCTCGGTAAACGGCAACAACCCTCCGCGAAATCTTAAGGAATTGCGTTCAACCTACAGCTTAATGTCAAAGTTAATCTCGGGGACGGCAGCAAGGTCGGCCAACGTCACGCCGTCGACGTACTTTTCGATCACGTCGTCCAGACCGCGCCAGAACTTGACGGTCGAGCAAAGATCGCTGCGGGCGCAGCTGTTGTCGATGCCGTCGCACGCCACGGGCGCCGTGCTGCCCTCGACAGCGCGCAGGATGTCGCCAGCACGCACCTCGACCGGGTCCTTGGCCATCATGTAGCCGCCGCCCTTGCCGCGCACGCTCTTAAGTAGGCCCGCCTTCATAAGCGGACGAACCAGCTGCTCCAAATACTTTTGCGAGATATGTTCGCGGTCGGCGACCTCGCGCAGGGCAATTTTGCCCTCGGCGTCGCCCAGCGCCGCGATATAGATCATCAGTCGGAGGGCATAGCGGCCCTTAGAAGAAATGAGCATACCTACCCTCCCATCGCATCTGGGACAACATAACCAGGTTTGTTTGTCCCAAATCTTAAGTAAGTGGGACAAACACAACAGGTTATTTTGTCCCACATCTAGAAAAGTCGAGTGGATTAGTCGGGTTTTCCCTTGACTAACGCCGAACCCATAGTAACTTTATTCCGAGAAGATTCCTAGGGTTTCGTACACCCATGAGTACACCATACACAGAGAGGGACAGCATGAGCGCAAATCCGCTGCTTTCCATCGAAGGTCTGACCGCCTCCGTGGACGAGAAGACCATCCTCCACAACGTCAACCTCAACGTCGCCGCCGGCGAGACCCACGTGCTGATGGGACCCAACGGCGCCGGCAAGTCCACCCTCGGCCACCTGGTCATGGGCGACCCCGTCTACACGGTCAACGACGGACGTATCGTCTTTGACGGCCAGGACATCACCGAGCTCACCACCGACAAGCGCTCCCGCGCAGGCCTGTTTCTGAGCTTCCAGGCTCCGGTCGAAATCCCAGGCGTGCCGCTGTCGAGCTTTTTGCGCGCCAGCATCGCCGGCCGCCCCGGCCTGGAGATGAAGGGCAAGGAGTTCCGCCGTCGCGTCAAGGAGCTCGCGGCCGAGCTCAACATGGACACCGCCTATCTCAACCGCGAGCTGGGCGTAGGCTTCTCGGGCGGCGAGAAGAAGAAGGTCGAGATGCTCCAGCTCCTGCTGCTGCAACCCAAGCTCGCCATCCTCGACGAGACCGACTCAGGCTTGGACGTCGATGCGCTTTCCACCGTCAGCCACGGCATGGACGCCTACCGCAAGAGCTGCGACGGCTCCATGCTCATCATCACGCACAACACGCGCATCCTGGAGCACCTGGATGTCGACCGTGTCCACGTTATGGTCAAGGGCCACATCATGCGCGAGGACGATGCCTCGCTGATCCCCTGGATCGACAAGAACGGCTTTGAGACCTTCGAGCGCGAGGCCGCCGAGCAGCGCGCCCAGGCCGAGGCCGCCGCTGCCGAGCAGCAGGCGTAAAGGGGCGACGCAATGACCAAGAACCGCACCGAGGTCGCGGACATCGACCGCAGCCTCTACGACTTCACCTACGGCGAGGAGGGATTCGAGCGCCTCGACGCCGGCATCACGCCCGACATCGTGCGCGAGATCAGCGCCAAGAAGGACGAGCCACAGTGGATGCTCGATCTGCGCTTAAAGTCCCTCGAGATCTTCAACCGCTTCCCCGACCCGACGTGGGGCCCCTCGATCGAGGGCCTGGACATGGACAACATCGTCACCTACGTCAAGCCCAACACCGACCAAAAGCACGACTGGGAGTCGGTGCCCGACGACATCAAGAACACCTTTGAGCGCTTGGGCATCCCCGACGCCGAGCGCAGCTACCTGGCAGGCGTCGGCGCGCAGTACGACTCCGAGCTGGTCTACCACAACATGCAGGACACGGCGTCCAAGATGGGCATCGTCTACTCCGGTATTGAAGAAGCCCTGCACGATCCACAGTGGGAACCGCTCATCCACGAGAAGTTTATGACGCTCATCCCGCCCACCGACCACAAGTTTGCGGCCTTGCACGGCGCCGTATGGTCGGGCGGCTCGTTTGTCTACGTGCCCAAGGGCACCAAGTTGGACTTCCCGCTGCAGAGCTACTTCCGCCTTAACGCCAAGGGCGCCGGCCAGTTTGAGCACACGCTCATCATCGTCGAGGACGATGCCGACCTGCACTTCATTGAGGGTTGCTCAGCGCCCAAGTACAACGTGGCCAACCTCCACGCCGGCGCCGTCGAGCTCTTTGTGGGCAAGCGTGCGCACCTGCGCTACTCGACCATCGAGAACTGGTCCAAAAACATGTACAACCTCAACACCAAGCGTGCGCGCGTGGACGAGGATGGCGACATCGAGTGGATCAGTGGCTCCTTCGGCAGCCACGTGGGCTACCTCTACCCCATGAGCGTGCTCAACGGCCGCCGCGCCCGCTCGAGCTTTACCGGCATCACCTTTGCCGGTGCCGGCCAGAACCTCGACACCGGCTGCAAGGTCGTGCTCAACGCGCCCGATACCTCGGCAACCGTCGAGACCAAGGGCATCTCCAAGAGCGGCGGCATCCAGACCTTCCGCAGCTCCATCGTGGCCACGCCCAAGGCCGAGGGTTCCAAGGCAACCGTGAGCTGCCAGTCGCTGATGCTCGATGACCAGAGCCGCTCCGACACTATACCGGCCATGGACATCCGCGCCAAGAACGTCGACATCGGCCACGAGGCTACCATCGGCCGCATCGGCGACGACAAGGTGTTCTACCTGATGAGCCGCGGCATCTCGGAGGAAGAGGCCCGCACCATGATCGTCAACGGCTTTGCCAACCCGGTCTCCAAGGAGCTGCCGCTGGAGTATGCCGTCGAGATGAACAACCTGATCAAGCTCGAGATGGAAGGAGCGATCGGATAATGAAACAGGAAACCAACACCGCTGCTACCACACTCGAGCAGGTCAACGCGATGCCGGCTGCCACTTGGGGCTGGCTCAAGATGAACCAGACCAAGCTCGAGCTCTCTGACGAGCTTGCTGCCGCTCCCGCCGAGACCATTGAGGTTGAGGGCTTGGATGAGCAGTTTGCTGGCACGGCCGACGCCTTCGATACCGCCATGGACGCCATGGCCGAGCGCTTCCCCGAGCGCCGCGCCTCCGCCCCTGGCGATGCCGCCGACCGCGCCCGTATCACGCCCGAGACCGAGCTCGACGTGCCCGCCACCTCTGTCTACCAGGCCGGTGCCATCAAGCTCGAGGAGGAGCTCTCCCCCGCCGAGGCCTTCGAGACCGGCATGGGCGAGGCTGCCTACGCCTACTTGGCCGAGCACGCCACCAAGCGCATCGTCATCGATGTTCCCGCCTACCAGCACGCCGCCGTTACCGTGCGCGTGAGTGGCGTCGACGCTACCGCGGCCATTGCCGCCATCGACGTCGTCGCCCGCCCGCAGGCAACGCTCAACCTGCAGATTGCCCTGGACTCCCCCGTTGCCGGCGAAGGTGTCGTGGGCTCCGTGCTGCGTGTGTGTGCCCACGAATACGTCACCGTCAACGTGACCTGCACGCAGACACTCGACGACAGCTGGATCGCACTCGACGACACCGGCCTGTTCCTGGACGAGGGCGCGCGCGTCAACGTGCAGCACACCGTCCTGGGCGCCGGCGCCAGCGCCACCGGCCTTGCCGGCGACCTGCTGGGCGACACCGCCAAGGTGACCATCGATACCGATTACCTGGGCGCCCGCGAGCAGGTGCGCGACTTTAACTACGAGCTGCGCCACCGCGGTCGCAAGACCGAGTGCAAGATCGACGCCAACGGCGTGCTGACCGGCACGTCCAAGAAGGTCTACCGCGGCACCATCGACCTCGTGCACGGCTGCAAGGGTGCAACCGGCACCGAGCGCGAGACGGTGCTTTTGGCCAACAAGGGCGTCGACAACAAGACCGTTCCCGTCATTCTCTGCGACGAGGACGACGTCGCCGGCAACCACGGCGCCACCATCGGTCACGTCCGCGACGAGCAGCTGTTCTACCTCGCCTGCCGCGGCCTTGACCAAAACGCCGCCGAGGACCTGTTCATCCGCGCCAAGCTGGAGGACGCCGCGCTTTCCACCACCGACGAGCGCACCCGCGCAGCCGTCGTCCGCCTGGGCAACAACCTGATCGACAACTTTGAAGAGGAGCTCGCATGATCGACACCGAGCACGTTAAATGCGACACCTGTACCGCCCCCGAGCCCATGGAGCTCGACGCCAGCGACGAGGCTTCGCGCGGCTGGCCCACCGTGGATATCGAGACCAACCCCTACAAGGGCCAGTTCCCGCTGTTTCAGCAGCACCCCGAGATCGCCTTCCTCGATAGCGCCGCCACCGCGCAGCGCCCTGTCTGCGTGCTCGACGCCGAGCGCGACTTCTATCAGCGCATGAACGCAAACCCCCTGCGCGGACTGTACTCGCTGTCCGTCGAGGCCACCGAGGCCATCGCGAAGGTCCGCCAGCAAATCGCCGACCTCATCGGCGCCTCACAGGCCAACGAGGTCGTTTTCACCCGCAACACGAGCGAGTCGCTCAACCTGGTCGCCAAGAGCTTTGCGCCCACAGTGCTCGAACCGGGCGACGAGGTCGTCATCACCATCATGGAGCACCACTCCAACCTGATTCCGTGGCAGCAGGTCTGCCGCGAGACCGGCGCCAAGCTCGTCTACCTCTACCCCACCAAGACCGGCCAGCTCACCACCGAGGAGGTTCTTGCAAAGGTGGGTCCCAAGACCAAGATCCTGGCCGTGGGACAGGTCTCCAACGTGCTGGGCGTCGAGAACCCGGTCAAGAACCTCGGCAAGCTCGTGCACAAGTACGGCGGCTACCTGGTCGTCGACGGTGCGCAGTCGCTGCCACACATGCCGGTCGATGTGGCCGACCTGGGCGCCGACTTCTTTGCCTTTAGCGCGCACAAGGCCATGGGCCCCATGGGCATCGGCGTGCTGTGGGGCAAGATGGACCTGCTCAACGCCATGCCGCCCATGCTCACCGGCGGCGAGATGATCGATTCGGTCACCGAGCAGGACGCCGTCTGGGCTCCTGTCCCCGAGAAGTTCGAGGCGGGTACGCAGGACGCCGCCGGTATCTTCGCCACGGGTGCAGCACTCGACTACCTGGTCAACACGGTGGGTTACGAGAACATCCAGGCCCGCGAGCAGGCACTCGTCCACTATCTGATGGGCGAACTCATGCAGCTCGACTTTGTCCAGATCATCGGCTCCATCTATTGGGATAACCACCACGGCGTCGTGAGCTTTAACGTCAAGGGCATCCACCCGCACGACGTCGCGAGCATCATGGACATGGACGGCGTCTGCATTCGCGCCGGCCACCACTGCGCGCAGCCGCTGCTCACCTGGCTGGGCGTCGAGAATCTTGCCTGCTGCCGCGCCAGCGTGGCCTTCTACAACGACAAGGCCGACATCGACAAGTTCATCGCAGGCCTGCATCACGTTTGGAGCACGTTCAATGGGTAATCTGTACACCTCCACCACATTTATGGAGCACAACTCGCACCCCGACTACAAGTACGAGATGGACGCCCCCACGCACGAGCACGACGGCATCAACCCCAGCTGCGGAGACGAGCTCACCTTGCAGCTACGCGTCGAGAACAACGTGATCGAGGAGGCCTCCTTTACCGGCCACGGTTGCGCCATCAGCCAGGCCAGTGCCGACATCATGGCCGACCTCATCACCGGCGAGACGGTCGAGGAAGCTCGCCGCCTGGCAGAGCTCTTCCTCGCCATGATCCGCGGCGAGCAGCTCTCCGAGGAGGACCTGGAAGACCTGGACGAAGCCGCCCAGCTCCAGGACATCTCGCACATGCCCGCCCGCGTCAAATGCGCCGAGCTCGCCTGGCGCACCCTCGACGGCATGCTCACGGGACAAAATAATCAGTAGTATTTGTCCCAAATCTTAAGAATTTTGTTGGCCGAATCGCTTGACAAGAGTGGTTCGGCCATTTTCTATTCCGAGCCCTCAGCCTGAGCATTCACCCGAACATAAGCGCGCACGATACGAGAGACGGTACTCTTGCTGATTCCCGTATATCGTTCGATCTCGCGCACCGTGTAGCCGACATCGTGCAGGGCGAAAATGATTCCATCTCGCCGCGAGGGCGCTACGGTCTTGAGTTCGTTGAGCGGCACGCCCAGGCGCTTCGCCATCTTGTCGGCAAACGCACGCCGCTCCCACTCTGTCTCATCCATATCGTGAATCACCGGATCGGAACCATCGGGCATCGACAGAGAATAATCCAGAAACCCCTTGGCAGACTCAAAGAGCTCAAGCACACAAGAAGGGTCCGAAAATCCCCTCGTCGTATCGTTGTCATACGCTCTCAGATACTCGGCAAAGCTGCTCCAGGGATAACGCTCGATCAGGGCGATACCCGCCTCCTGCGGATTAGCGTGAACATAGCGAATGGCAGCCATTAGATAACGGTCGGTATCGAGCGAGCGCCGGTCAAAACGGTTCTGGAACAGATGACCCGTGCGCCCCGTGCGCTTATTGAACCGCCGCGCGTACGTCAAAAGCAGCCGGTGCATCGCCGCGCTCATCGCGTCCTCGTAATCTGCAAGCACCAGATGCACGTGATTGCCCATAAGGCACCAGGCGATAACCGTCACGCCCGCCTCGCGGCAGCACTCGCGCATCAGCTCCAAAAACTCCCACCGGTCTTCATCGCCCTCAAAGATGAGCTGCTTGCCCACACCGCGGGCACAGACATGGTAAAAGCCGGTAACCGTTCTCCAAACGCGCTGCATGGCGCTCCCTTCGCCGGGATCTGATTGCCATCCAATACAGCACGATTGAAGCGTGCCATCAAAACAATCACGCAAAACA
Organism: uncultured Collinsella sp.; assembly: GCA_902475445.1. GTDB lineage: Bacteria > Actinomycetota > Coriobacteriia > Coriobacteriales > Coriobacteriaceae > Collinsella. Next base: position 5,085 of record CABRZN010000038.1, on the reverse strand, counting down.
ATACGCTCGCGCGGCCAAAGGCAGTAAACGGGCGGCGAACGGCACCGTTGCAACAGGTCAACCCCTGCAACGCTTACAAGAGCTGACCAAAAGCTTGCCCAAGACGAACCCCCTCTACGGAAGTTCGCGACCACAGAACATATAGTTAAACCGTTTCAATTAAAACTTCCGGACTTCTCGCTACGAAAACTGAGCCGTTCGCCGAATATTCCGTGCATTTCGCGGTATTATAGGGGCTGCATGTCATGTCCCTTTCGAAGGGTCGCCCGGCAATCGCCAGCCACGACCCCCAGACGGGACGCCAACACGATAGAGAGGAGAGGCATGCAGTACTCACAGGAAGTGGAGAACATGTGCCCCGTTGCCAAGGGTGCATACCACGGCCCCGCACCCATCCCCGAGGAGGGCAAGTGGGTCCAGGCTAAGGAGATTTCCGACATCTCCGGTCTTACGCACGGTGTGGGTTGGTGCGCACCTCAGCAGGGCGCCTGCAAGCTCACGCTGAACGTCAAGGACGGCATCATCGAGGAGGCCCTCGTTGAGACCATCGGCTGCTCGGGCATGACCCACTCTGCCGCCATGGCTTCCGAGATCCTTCCCGGTAAGACCATCCTCGAGGCCCTCAACACCGACCTCGTCTGCGACGCCATCAACGTTGCTATGCGCGAGATCTTCCTGCAGATCGTTTACGGCCGCAGCCAGACCGCGTTCTCCGAGGGCGGCCTGCCCGTGGGCGCCTCCCTCGACGACCTCGGCAAGGGCCTTCGCTCTCAGGTCGGCACCATGTTCGGCACCAAGGCCAAGGGCGCTCGTTACCTTGAGCTCGCTCAGGGCTACGTCACCCGCATGGCTCTCAACGACAAGAACGAGATCATCGCATTCGAGTTCCTGAACCTCGGCAAGTTCACCGACGCCGTCAAGGCCGGCAAGACCCCCGAGGAGGCCATCGCTGGCGCTATGGGCCACTATGGTCAGTGGGAGAACGCTGCCAAGTACATCGACCCGCGCACCGACGAGGAGACTCACTCCGTCGCCAGCGTGTTCCCGGTTCACGAGTAGAAAGGGAGGGAAATAACTATGACTGTTACGTTCGAAGGTTACGAGCGCCGCGCTGACAAGATCAACAAGTGCCTCGCCGACAACGGCATCGCCTCCCTCGAGGAAGCTCTGCAGATCTGCACCGACAAGGGCTTCAACCCGCGTGAGATCGTCAACAACACCCAGTCCATCGCCTTCCAGAACGCCGAGTGGGCCTACACCCTCGGTTGCGCTCTCGCTGTCAAGCGTGGCGCCAAGACCGCTTCTGAGGCTGCCGCCATCATCGGCGAGGGCATCCAGGCCTTCACCGTTCCCGGCTCCGTCGCCGAGGACCGCAAGGTCGGTCTGGGCCACGGCAACCTGGGCGCTATGCTGCTCTCCGACGACACCGAGTGCTTCGCCTTCCTGGCTGGCCACGAGTCCTTCGCTGCCGCTGAGGGTGCTATCGGCCTGGCTCTGAACGCCAACAAGGCTCGCAAGAAGCCGCTGCGCGTCATCCTCAACGGTCTGGGCAAGGACGCTGCTCAGATCATCGCCCGCATCAACGGCTTCACCTACGTGAAGACCCAGTTCGACTACTACACGGGCGAGCTCAAGGTCGTCGAGACCATCCCCTACTCCGATGGTCCCCGCGCTGCCGTTAACTGCTACGGCTCCGACGACGTCCGCGAGGGCGTTGCCATCATGTGGCACGAGAACGTCGACATCTCGATCACCGGTAACTCCACCAACCCCACGCGCTTCCAGCACCCCGTCGCTGGCACCTACAAGAAGGAGCGCCTCGAGGCTGGCAAGAAGTACTTCTCCGTCGCTTCTGGTGGCGGCACTGGTCGTACCCTGCACCCGGACAACATGGGCGCCGGCCCCGCCTCTTACGGCATGACCGACACCATGGGCCGTATGCACTCCGACGCCCAGTTCGCTGGTTCTTCCTCCGTGCCTGCGCACGTCGACATGATGGGTCTCATCGGCATGGGCAACAACCCCATGGTCGGTGCCACCGTCGCTTGCGCTGTCGCCGTCGAGGAGGCCCTCAAGGCCTAATCGCGCCCGCGCGATGCTCATATAGTTGAGCTTTAGAGCCGCTACCTTTTAAGGTGGCGGCTCTTTTTGTTTGCACTGTCGCAGGGTAGCTAATGCCGATATATCAGTTGGGGCGATATACGAGATGTGATGAGATGGAGCATCAGAACGCCCATGACGCCCACCTGCCATATGTGCCCTTTACCGATTTGCCGAGTCTTTGCGGCCCCATTGCCGATCACCCGTGCGACAATGCGCCGGACGAGAAAGGAATCCGATGGAATCGACTGATGTACTGGTAATTGGATCTGGCATTGCGGGCCTTTGCGCCGCCATCGAAGCGGCACGCACGGGTGCAACCGTCACTGTGGCAAGCGCCGGCAAGACTATGAGTGGATCGAGCTTCTTCCCCGGAACCTGGGGCCTCGGCCTTATTTGCCCCGTCGACGAAGACGACGAACAGGACCTCATCGATACTATCGCGGCCGTGGGCGGCGGCGTTGCCGACCCCGAGCTCGTCCAGACGTTCGTCCACGGCATTCCCCGGGCAATTACATGGCTCGAACGGGAGCTGGGTGTTGAACTCCAACGTCCGCAAAGTGCCGAGAGCGCCCAGCAAAAGCAATTTATCCCCTGCTTTGACCATAAGACACGCAAATGGCGCGGCCTCACTCGCAAGCCCCTTGAGGACGCGTGTGCGGCCCAGATCGAGTCTCTCGGCATTCGCCTGCTTCCCCGCCACGAGCTTATCGACCTTATTGAGGACACGCCCGGAAAGATTGTCGGCGCCACGCTCTACGACCGCACAAACAAGCATCTCGTACCTATGGCAGCCAAGGCCACCATCATCGCAGCGGGCGGCACGGGTGGCCTGTTCGAGCGAAGCCTCACTTCCGCCGACGTGCTCAGCTCCTCGCAGGCCATCGCGCTGGCACACGGCGCAACGCTCACTAATATAGAGTTCATGCAAATGATGCCCGGCTTCATTGAGCCCAAGCGCAACCTTGTCTTTAACGAGAAGACCTGGCGCTACGTCATGTTTGACCAACCAGTCGATATTGCCGACGAAAAACTGGACGACCTGCTTGAGCAGCGCTCCGGATATGGTCCTTTCACCTCGCGCTTGGCGTCCCGCGCCATCGATCTTGCCATCGATCAAGCGGGTGCCGAAGGCCTGGCACTCCACTACAACTTCCCCCGCGAGGACGTTCCCGAGTTTGTGCAAACCTTTGCCACCTGGCTACAAGACGAGCACGGCATCGCCCCGGCTGACGAGATGCGCGTTGCGATGTATGCCCACGCCGCCAACGGCGGCATCAAGATCGATAAGACCGCGCACACGGGCGTTGAGGGCCTCTACGCTTGCGGCGAGGCGACAGGCGGCATGCACGGCGCCGACCGCATTGGTGGCTTGTCAAGCGCCAACGGCATCGTATTCGGACGTATCGCGGGCGCATCGGCAGCCCTCACAGCGCAGAAAGAGCCTGAGGCGGCCCTGAAGGCGGATATCACCCTCCCCCAGTACGGCATTGCCACAACAGATGCCGAACGCCTGACACACAGCCTTAGGCACACGATGAGCACCTTTTGCATGATCAACAGGACCGAAACAGGCCTATCCGAGGCCCTGCAACAGCTTGAAAGCCTGCAAGACAAGGCCATGGCGCTGAGCAAGCCGCATACCGATGACAGCGAAGTCGCAGCCCTCGCCCGCCTGCAATCGCAGATTCGACTAGCACAGGAAATGGTCAAAGCCATGCGCAAGCGAACTGAAAGTCTCGGGTCGCACTATCGAGCGGATTAAACCGGACACCTATCTAAAGCAGAACATAACCAATCGATATCCATGGGCCCCGTGAGCTCGAGGTGGCACGGGGCCCATTCGTGTCCGCACGGCAGCGTATCCTTATTCTGAATACAGAGTGGGCAAAGCCCGCATAGACAATAGACCAGCGAGGAGGAGATATGGACAGTAGAGATATCGAGAAGTGGCGTGTCGAACTTGATAGCTACGCCAATGTGGAAGACGGCGTTGAATATTGGCTTGCACGCGATTTAATGGAACCCATGGGGTACACTCGATGGGAGAACTTCGCCGAAGTTGTTAAGAGGGCAAAAGTCTCGTGCGAAACAAACAAAACTCCAGTTGATTCCCATTTTCGTGACACCACGAAAATGGTAACTGCCGGTGTCGCCGCTCGCGCGGTTAAAGACTACAAACTTACGCGCTACGCATGCTATTTAATCGCCCAAAACGGAGATCCAAACAAGCCGGAGATCGCGCTCGCGCAGGCATACTTTGCCGTGCAGACGCGCCGCCAAGAGCTCATAGAGCAGCGCTTCGCAGAGATTCAGCGCTTGCAGGCGCGCCACTCGCTATCCGATTCAGAGAAACAGCTCTCGGGTATTGCGTTCAAACGCGGCGTTGACTCCAAAGGATTCGCGATCATCAAGTCGAAGGGCGATGAAGCGTTATTCGGCGGCAGAAGCACGGCGGAAATGAAGCAGCAGCTCGGCGTACCCAAGAGCGCGGCATTGGCGGACAGGTTAGCCGATGTCCTCATCAAAGCAAAGGACCTTACGAACTCGATGACGGCCTTCAACGCCGAGGAACACGACCTGTACGGTCTGGACCAGATCAAGCAAGAGCACGTCGAGAACAACACAAGCGTGCGTGGCAGCCTCATCGACCGCGGAATTGTCCCCGAGAACCTACCGCCTGCCGAGGATACAAAAAAGCTCGAGCGTCGCGTGAAGGCAGACGAGAAGAAACTCAAGGAGGGTACTGACGGTTTTACCGATCCCCAGGGTAGGCTCGATCTGTGAAAGCGGCCGCGCCTTTTCGGGTTCGACCCCATGCGAGGTCAACAAAAAAAGACGGCCAACTCTCGTTGACCGTCTAAACTTGCTTTGGTGGGCCGTCAGGGGGTCAGCCTGCTGCGCAGGCGACCGCTGCGGCGCCAAGGCGCCTTGCGCGCTGCGCTGGCAAATGCTTACGCATTTCCTCAGCTCCGCGCCCCGACG
>CABRZN010000037.1 GCA_902475445.1 uncultured Collinsella sp. | reverse complement strand
CGTGCACGCCGGCGACGGTGCCGCCGCGCAGCGAGTGCATGCCGATCTCCTTGGGGTCGCGCGCTCCGCACATGCCCTCGCGGCCATAGACGGGGTGGTAGCCTGCCTCGGGCTCGGCTTCGACGACGGCATCGAGCAGCAACTTGGCTGTGCCGCTGGGGGCATCGACCTTTTGGTTGTGGTGCGTCTCGACGATCTCACAGTCAAAGCCGGGCAGCTCGCGTGTGGCCTGCGCTACCAGATGACGCAGGGCTGCAATACCGATGGAGTAATTGCCCGAGTGCATAACGCGGGCATTCTGGCCCAGCTCGCGCAGGCGGTCCATCTGCTCGGGGGTGTAGCCCGTGGTGCCCGAGACCAACGCGGCACCCGTGCGCTCGACATAGGCGACGACGGCATCGAAGGTAACGACGTTCGAGAAGTCGATGATTACATCGGCGGCCGGTGCGTTCTCGAGCTCGCTCAAATCGAAGCCAATCTGGGCGACGATGTCAAAAACGGGCTGACCGGCGGCGTCGACAACGCCCTCGGCGGTGGTGCGGATGAGCGAGCCCATGCGGCCCGTTCCCATAATGACGGCCTTAATCAAGCAGACCAGCTCCCTTCAGAGCATCGGTAAGTGCAGCGCGCGTGTCGTTGGCCATGGGGCATAGCGGCATGCGGTAGTTTGCCTCGATCATACCCATCTGAGCGAGCGCTTCCTTAACGGGGATGGGGTTGACCTCACTAAAGAGGGCGTTGATGAGCGGCTGACCGGCAATCTGGATATCGCGGGCACGTGCCACGTCACCGTCCAGATAGGCGCGGCACATGTCATGCACGAGCTGCGGCTGAACGTCGGCCCACACGCTAATGGTGCCCGAGGCGCCCAGACTCATGAGCGGCACGGTGAGCGCGTCCTCGCCCGAGTACATGCGGAAGTCGTCGGACAGCAGGTGAGCGATCTTGGCCGCGTAGGCGACGTTGCCCGAGGCTTCCTTAATACCCATGATGTTGGGGTGCGCGGCCAAGCGCTCTACGTTGCGCTCTCTGATGCCGCAGCCGCAGCGGCCGGGGATGTTGTACAGGATGCAGGGGATGTCCACAGCATCGGCGACGGTCTTAAAGTGCTGATAGATACCCTCTTCATTGGACTTGTTGTAGTAGGGGGTGATGAGCAGCAGGCCGTCGGCTCCCAAGCCCTGGTAGGTGAGCGACTTGGTGAGCATCGTCTGCGTGGAGTTGGAGCCCGAGCCGGCGATGACGGGGATGCGGCCTGCGACTTGCTTGACCACGGCGGCGACGACGGAGTTGTCTTCGTCATCGGTCATCGTGGCGCTCTCGCCGGTGGTGCCCAGGGTGAGGATGGCGTCGGTGCCGTTTTGCAGGTGGAAATCGATAAGGCGCTCGAGTGCGTCAAAGTCGACACTGCCGTCCTTTTTAAATGGCGTAACAAGGGCGACGATTGAGCCCTCGAGATTGCGGATATCCATGTTTTTCTCCTTCGCGTCCGCGATCTGGATGCGTTTGTTCCATTGGGCGGCGATGGCCAGGCGCTCGTCTTGGGCGCGACGGCGGGCACTTTCGGCGCGCGACTTGGCCAGCAGCTCTCGGCCGCTCGGCAGCACGTCGAGCGTGGCAAAGTAGTCGCCCGGGCGCTCGGCGCGGCGGATGAGGTCGGCCGCGCCATCGGGGCGCAGCAGGACCTCGGCGGAGCGCAGACGTCCGTTGTAGTTGTAGCCCATGGAGTAGCCATGCGCACCGGTATCGTGGATTACAAGCAGGTCACCCATGTCGATATGCGGCAGCTCGCGGTCGATGGCGAACTTGTCGTTGTTTTCGCACAGGTTGCCCGTGATATCGTACGTGTTCGTGACGGGAGCTGCGGACTTGTCGGGGCCACCCGGCTGGCCCATCACTGTAACGTGGTGGTAAGCGCCATACATGGCAGGACGAATGAGGTCGACGGCACTTGCGTCCACGCCGATATAGTCTTTGTAGATCCGCTTTTCGTGAATGGCCTTGGTGACCAGGCACCCGTAGGGGCCCATCATAAAGCGGCCCATCTCGGTGCAGATCGCCACATCGCCCATGCCGGCGGGAACCAGGATCTCGTCGTAGGCCGCGTGTACACCCTCGCCGATGGCGTGGATGTCATTGGCCTGCTGCTCGGGCAGGTAGGGGATACCCACACCGCCGGACAGATTGATAAAGGCGACATGTGCACCGGTCTCGCGCTCCAGGCGCACGGCAAGTTCAAAGAGGATGCGCGCGAGCTTGGGGTAGTAATCGTTGGTGACGGTGTTGCTGGCAAGGAAGGCATGGATGCCAAAGTCCTCGGCGCCCTTGGCCTTGAGCATGCGGAAGGCATCAAAGAGCTGCTCGGTGGTCATGCCGTACTTGGAATCGCCCGGGTTGTCCATAATGCCGTTGGAAAGCTGGAACAGGCCGCCCGGGTTAAAACGGCAGCTCACCGTCTTGGGGATGGGTCCCGCGACGCGCTCGTAAAACTCAATGTGGCTGATATCGTCGAAGTTGACGATGGCGCCCAACTTGTCGGCAAGCTCAAAGTCTGCCGCCGGCGTGTCGTTGGACGAGAACATGATGTCATGGCCGGTGATGCCCAGCGAGCGGGCGATCATGAGCTCGGTATAGCTCGAGCAATCGCAGCCGCAGCCGTATTCGTTGAGAATTGAGATAAGGGCCGGGTTGGGGTTGGCCTTGACGGCAAAGTACTCCTTAAACCCCGGGTTCCACGCAAAGGCGTCGCGCACTTCTTGCATGTTGCGGCGGATGCCCGCCTCGTCGTATAGATGAAACGGCGTGGGGAACTGCTCGACGATATGCTCGAGTGTCTCCTTGTCCACAAACGGCTGCTTGGCCGCATATGCCTCGTTGGGGGTCAATGCCATGTCCCGTAAACCTCGCTATCCAGACGGCGCCATCTGCGCATCGAATCCGCATAGCGTGGACCCAATGTCCGGATAGCGCTCCCGCATTGCTGCAGACAGTCCTGCGAGTGTTTCCCGCAGGCCCACCAGGCTGTTCGTGCCCGAAAAACCCAGTTCGGCGGGTTTCGCCTCCCCGCGGGGTCAAAGTCTGCCGACTCGCCCGCGGCTCTTCGTGCCCGCGCCTCTATCAAGTGGTAAAGACCCTACCACGTTGCACTTTACCAAACAAGAGTATTCGTATATAACGTTTAAAAAATGCAGCATCATGCTAGAAACGAGGGCGCCACAATCCTGCGTCACAATAGGTGACAACTGAGTTGCCCCATGAAAGGAATCCCCATGACCGAGCTCCAAGAACTCCGTCGCTATCGTCGCGACCTGCATCGCATTCCGGAGCTCGACTTCGATCTTCCGCAAACTATCGCCTATATCGAGGGCGTGCTCGCTCCGCTTGCCTGCGAGGTGATCCATCCGTGCCCTAGTTGCGTGTGCGCTTTCTTCGACGCTGGCACGGGTGCCTCGCATGCCACGGCGATTCGTGCCGATATGGATGCGTTGCCTATTGCGGAGACGACGGGCGCCGCTTTTGCCTCGACGCATCCCGGCAAGATGCACGCGTGCGGCCACGACGGGCACATGGCTATGGCCCTCGCGGCGGCAACTTTTGTCGACCGTACGATTCGTGAGCAGCCGGGCGTTATTAAGCGCAACGTGCTTTTTGTGTTCCAGCCGGCCGAGGAAACAACCGGTGGCGCTAAGACGGTATGCGAGAGCGGCGTGTTCGAGCGCTACGGGGTCGACCGCATCTTTGGCTTTCACGTGTGGCCCGATCTTCCTGCCGGTACGCTGGCGAGCTGTCCCGGTCCGCTGCTGGCGCGCTCGAGCGAGACGCACATTCATATCCATGGCACGAGCATCCATATCGCCAAGACCTACGGCGTTCCAGTCGAGGAATCACATGACGCAGCGCTGGCGGCGGCAAAGTTCCTGGTTGCCGAGCGCGAGCTGATGGACGAGCTGGGTGCCGATGAGCCCTGCATCGGTAAGTTTGGCCTGCTGCAGGCCGGCACCGTCTGCAATGCGGTGGCGGGGGAGGCCCATGTTGCCGGTAGCTTGCGTGTGTTTACGGACGCCATGTTCGACCGTGCGCGCGAGGGCGTACGCCGTGCGCTCGACGAGGCGTGCACCGCAACGGGCTGTACGTACGATCTCGACTTTGCCGAGGGCTATCCGCCAGTCGATAACGACCCCGAGTTGTTTGCCCACATTGCGCCTGCCTTGCCCGAGCTGCAACTTGTGGACGAGCCGCTGTTAATTGCCGAGGACTTTGCTTTCTATCAGCGCCATCTGCCGGGCGTGTTCTTCTTGCTGGGCACGGGCGTGCCAGAAGGACAAGAAAACCCGATCGACGCTGATGACTGCCCAGCCTATGCGATGAGCGCTCTGCATACCGATACCATGCTCTTTGACGAGGAGATTCTTCTCAAAGGCCTCGATGTCTACAAACGATTGCTTTTGCTTGACTAAGGCGCAAAGGACTATTTGTTCTAGAAAACACGAACAAACGTACGATATAATAGAGATGTAAGTCTATAGAAACGTTTGACGTTACTAACGTAAGGCGATACTATGATTGCATCGTATAAAGATGAGGATACCGAACGCTTTGCCATGGGTGTGCGGGTCAGGAGGTTCGTGCCCTTTGAGCGTGTTGCGTTGAGGAAGATTCGCCAACTGCAGGTTTGCGCTTCGCTTGATGATCTTCGCGTTCCACCGGGCAACCGCCTGGAAGCTTTGAAGGGCGATCGTGCCGGTCAATATAGCATCCGTGTTAACGAGCGCTATCGGGTCTGTTTTGAGTGGAGACAGGAGATGGCTTGGAATGTCGAAATCGTCGATTATCACAAGTGATGAGACTTCGGCCGATTTGCTGTCGCCGGTGACTCCTGGTGAGCTTCTCAAAGAGGAGTTTCTTGTTCCCATGGGCATTTCTCAATATCGCCTTGCGAAAGAGACTGGGATTCCGGCTCAGCGTATCGGGCAGATTGTCTTGGGAAAACGTCGCGTGACGGCCGACACCGACCTCCGTCTTTGCCGTTATTTTGGCCTGACGGATGGTTATTGGCTGCGCGCTCAGGTGGCGTTTGACCTTGAGGCAGAGAAAAGGCGGATCGAACCGGAACTCGACAAGATCGTTCCTGTTCAGCAGGCTATCGCACTGTAGTGCTCAAAGATGATGGGGGTGGCGCGGCGATGAGGCGACGCCGACAGTCTGCCGTATATAGTCCGGGTGGATGCGGGTGCGGTTTGCTGCTGCTTCCGGTTATTGCTGTGAGCATTGGCGTGATGTTTGCGCTTGCCGGGCTTGCCGCGGCGGCGCTCGTGCTGTTTATCACTGCCATCGGCGTGACGATTTGGCTCTGCCGCAATCGCGAGCAACGCCGTGCCGACGGTAAAACCAATGTCGGCTGGGTCGTCTTTCTGATCATTGCGTACCTGCTGAGTGCCAGCTACCTTGTTTTCTTTGTCCTGTTGATGATCAGTGCCTTTACCGGGGAATCCGTCACGGTGGGTTGATGCACTGCCAGCAGACGGTCGCGCGCAGTGCGTTTGCTCGGCGTTTGGATAACTGCATTGGTCGTTTACCGCAGCCTTAGCTCTCAGCTAATGAATTCAAGTTCAATCCTTCCTACGATGTGCTGTGTACCGGCACGGTAGCCGGATCGTAGGAAGGATGAATAATGGCAAAAGAGGGAAAGAAGCCAATCGGCAAGATTGTCCTAGGCATCATCGTGGTGCTGGTTATTGTCGGTGCCGTGGGCTCTATGGGCGGCAACTCAACCGATTCGTCTGCGAGCGATTCGGCAAAACCTGCCGGGACGACACAGCAGGCTGAGGAGCAAAAAGAACCGCAAGAACCGTATACCATTGCTGACGAGGCTGAAGACACTTCCAATCAGTTTACCTATAAGATCACGGGCACCCTGACCAATAACACGGACAAGGAAAAGAGCTACATTCAGATTGAATATGTTCTGTATGATGCCGATGGCAACCAGGTTGGAACGGCTCTTGCAAACACCAATCATCTGAAGGCGGGCGGCTCCTGGAAGTTCGAGGCGCTGGGTACGGTGTCTCCCGACCAGGTTGCTAGCTGGGAGCGTTCGGACGTAAGCGGTTTCTAGCATGTTGCATGCACTGGGGGAGGTGAGGTCGTATGCCCGATAAAAAGCTGACTGACGAGTTACTCAATGAACTTCTCGACGCGCCAAACATCGATGGCTATATCAAAGAACACGACTTTGCCGCCCCGTCGCTTTCGGACTACCTGAAGCAGCTACTGCAGGAAAAGGGCTTGGAGCGTTCGCGCGTGGTGCGTATGGCCGACCTCAACGAGACGTTTGGCTATCAGATCTTTACCGGTGCGCGGCATCCAAGCCGCAATAAGGTGCTGCAGATTGCCTTTGCGATGGCGCTGACGCTCAAAGAGACCAACCGTGTGCTGACGGCTGCCGGGGTAAGCGTCCTTAACTGCAAGGACCGTCGCGATGCGATTATCATCTTTTGTATCGATCGCGGGTGCAGCCTCCAAAAGGTCAACGAGGAGCTGTATCGCTTTGGCGAGGAGACGGTGAGTTAGTGGCTGATATCTGAGCTGGCGGAGCTGCCGAACAACGATGCAAACGAACGGGGCGCGGATGCCATGGGGTGTCTGCGCCCTGCGCTATGATGGAGGCTATGGATACTCAGGCCCCAACATATTCCGATGACGAGCTGACCGCAGCGCTTGCCGAGCACCTGGCGTCGCTCGATCGCGACGACAGCTATCGCGTGGAGCGTGTACTTAAGCGCTCGTCCGTTGAAACAACCGAGCTCGTGTACTTTGAAGGAACCGGCGGTGGTTCGCTCGGCCCCTTTGTCCGTAAACGCATCGATGCTTCGGCTCAAATCGGTGGGGCATACGAGCGTCTGTTTGCCGCTCAGCGGGCAGGCAGGCGTTTTGAGCACCTGCCCAGAATCGTCGATTGTCGTCGTGTGGGCGACGAGCTCAGCGTGGTTATGGAATACATCGAAGGGGAGACGCTCGGGACGCTGGTGGACCGTCTGGGAGCCACCCCCGATTATGCGCGTGAATTGTATCCTGCCCTATGCGATGCCGTGGGCGAGCTCCACGCCGGTTTTGCAATAGCGGGGGAGGCTTCGGCGCCGGTGATCCATCGCGACCTCAAGCCGTCGAATATCATCGTGACAGGTGCCAACTATACGCCTGATGACGGTCTGACGTTTTCGTCGCTGGTGATTATCGACTTGGGGATCGCCCGCGTATGGCGCGATGGCGCCGATGCCGATACCGTCAAGTTTGGCACGCGACCCTATGCGCCGCCCGAGCAGTATGGGTTTGGGCAGACGAGTGTGCGCAGCGACGTCTACGCACTTGGCGCCCTGTTGTTCTTCTGCTTGACTGGAGTCGACCCTAAACCAGGGCTCGACATGCGCGAGCAATGCGAGGCGCGTGGCATTCCCACCCCACTTGCCGATGCCGTCTGCATGTCGATGGCGCTCGACCCGGCCAAGCGTTTTGCGAGTGCGGAAGCGTTGGGACGGGCGACGCACGCGGCATACGATCTGAGTCGCCCCGTGCGGCCTCCTGCGCCTGCGCCTGTCCGTACTCCGACCTCGGAGATGGTGTTGACGCCCCAAGGGCTCCAGAACCCCACAGGGCTTCCTAGGCCTGCCGCCTCCGCTGCATGCGGTCTGCTCTCTCGCGTTCCGGAGTCTCTGGGGCGTATTTGGAATACGCTCGTCTGCCTCTCGCTGCTTGTGTTCTTTGCCGGAAGTCACTTTGCCGTCTTTCACCCCACGGGAGCAAACCAAAGCTACCCGACGTGGCTTCTCATAATCGAGTATTTTTTCTTTGTCGATGGCCTTATGGTGCTTATGCATTTTGCGCTGCTCGATAAGCGCCGTCTTCGTCGGCGATTCGCACTGCTCGACAGCTATCGCGGCAAGAAGCTCGCGAAACTCTGGCTCAAGGCATTGGGTGTGCTGCTCCTATGCATGATCGTCATAGTCGCGGTTGCCAATGCGACCGGCGTCGTCGATACCTCCGCTACCTAAAAGAAAAGGGCCCCATTGGGGCCCTTTGCAGTTGCACTTAGATGCGGTTCATCTGAGCGGCGACTTTGTTGTACCAGTCCTGCCACGTGGGCGGGCAGTACTTTTTGGCCGCTGCCGGGGTAAGGGTGGAGCCGTAGTTGGCACCCAGATAGGCAACGTGAGCGGAGATGCCCTCGCTCCAGCTGCCAAAGCTGCGCCAGCCGCCGCCACGTGCACTCCAGCCCCAGGCGTTGTAAGAATTGGCGCAATAAGCACCCTTGGTGCTCTCGATGCAGGCGATGGCGGGGGACCAACGGGGGTCGACACCGGTATTCCAAGCGGCGACGGCAAAGTTATAGCCCTGGCCTGCCATGGGGGAGCCGGCGAGATAATTGTCGATGCGGCTCGTCCACTCATTAATGAACGAATCGTAATCGGAGCTACCGGTATTGGCGTTGTTCACCGTGGTGTCGATGGTGGTGTTGGTGTTGGTGGCCTGGCTGCTGGAATTGCTGCCGCTTACGCCCTCGCCCGATAGCTTCTCGGCGGCAGCGGCCTTATCGGCCTCAAGCTTGGCAAGCTCGGCGGCATTTTCCTGCTCGGCTTTTGCCTGTGCCTCGCTGCGGAGCTGCTGGGCCTGCGCCAGCGCATCCTCGGCGTTTTTCTGCTCTGCCTCAAGCTGAGACTTGGCTTGCTGGAGCTCGGCTTTGTTCTGCTCGAGTTCGGTTTGCATGTTATTGAGCTCTTCGATCTCGTCGACGCTCGAGCTCGTGATCTGGTTGGTGTATTTGCAGGTCGTGATGAACTCACCCAGGCTCTGCGCGTTGACCAGGAAGCTCACGATGGGATTGGTGCCCTTCTGATACTTGTACAGATCGCGCATGGCGGAGCTTGCCTTGGCCTGCTGCTCGGGAAGCTTAGCCTCGATTTCCTCGATGCTTGCCTCATTGGAGTCAATCTGCTTTTGCAGGTCATCGAGTTTGGTGCGGGCGTCGTTGTAGGCGCTCGTGGCGGCTTCGATCTTCTGCTGGGCTGCGGAAAGCTGGTCCTGCGTTGCCTGCGAGGCGGCATACGCCGCAACGGGGGAGAGCATCGGCGTGGCCGTCAGCGCAACGGCGAGCGCGGCGCTCGTGATGATACGAGCCGGCTTCGACGCAATGAGCGCTGCGGTGCGATGATTCGAATGCTGCATCCAGTCCCTCTGCAATCAATCGTAGGTTATGGTTCGAACGGTATTCTACTACTGCTTTCGACCTCAACTTGAACCTTAAAGGTTCCAAAGGGTCAAGTTGAACTTGAGACTTTGGCTTTGACCTGCAGTTATGATGAATTGTTGAGAAACCATAGAGTTCAACTTTAACGTTACGGCACCCTATTGCAACGGGATTCTTGGCTGTAAAAGCTACTTCAACGTGGGATTTTGCAACTACAGGGTTCCTTCGCGACGAGCCTGCTCCACCTCTTCGAGTGCGTCGGCGGGAGTGAAGGAGCAGGTGCCGTCGCCGAGCTTGACCACCTGGATGTCGTCGCCGGTATGGACCTCTCCGCCTTGTAGCACCACGCCGAAAATGCCCTCGTGGGGAAAGATGCAGTCGCCGGCGAGATAGTAGATGGCACAGCGTGTGTGGCAGACCTTGCCGATTTGGCTGATTTCGACAAGCACCTCGCTGCCAAGCTTGAGCTGCGTGCCCAAGGGGAGCGAGAGTAGGTTGATGCCCCGGGTTGTGAAGTTCTCTCCAAAGTCACCCTCGTGTACGTCGAGCCCGCGTGCCTGCGCCGTCTGGATGGACTCCGCGGCTAAAAAAGAGACCTGGCGGTGCCAATGTCCGGCGTGCGCATCGGTAGCGAGGCCAAATTGCTCGATGACGGTGTCGCGTCCATCGGCGACGGGCGACTTGCGAGTGCCTTTGTGCTCCGACGTGTTGATTGAGACGATACGGGCAGGCCCGTTGTAAGCATCGTTTGCGGTGCGTAGGGGAGCTGCCGTCTGGGCACGATCCGCAAGTTCGCGCTTGGCGGCGTCAATGATGGGGTTGTTGATCGGATGAGCCTGGGGCACGGTGCACCTTTCGACGGGGCGGGCAACATGTTGAATCCTACAACAATGGTAGGTTCATTGCCCGTTGTCATACAACGGTGAGCGCCGTCTTCGTGCTGGCCTTCGTGCTGGACGATTACGTTGATTGCCATAGATACGGTGGAGCTTTGGGCGCCGGCGGCTTGGCACGCTAGAATAAATCAGTTGCGCAAAGACCGCCCGTTGTGTGGGCAGTTCATGATAGGAAGTTTCCATGGCATTGCAATTTACAGAGCGCGAGTTCATTCCCGTGCTGCTCGGTGGCGACATCAACGCCTATTCGGTGGCGCGCGCCTTCTACGAGGAGTACCAGGTCAAGAGTCTGGTCTTTGGCAAGTATCAGACGGGTCCCGCGTACCGCAGCCAGATTATCGACTACACGCCCAACGTGGATATCGACACCATGCCCGTGATGCTCAAAACCGTCAACGGCATTGCCCAAGCGCATGCCGACAAGACGATTGTCCTTGTGGGCTGTGGCGACAACTATGTCGCTCTCGTGGCTCAGGCCAAGGATGCTCATGAGCTGGCGGATAACATCGTCGCTCCCTACGCGCCCTACAGCATGCTCGAGCAGTGCCAGAAGAAGGAGATCTTCTACGAGCTGTGCGAGAAGCATGGCGTGCCCTATCCGCATACCTTTACCTTCACCATGGCGATGCTGAACGCCCAAGGCGAGGCACCTGCCGAAGTGCTCGACCAGATCGATTTTCCCTACCCGATGATTCTGAAGCCTTCTGACGGCATCATGTGGTGGCAGCACGAGTTCGAGGGCCAGAAGAAGGCCTATGAGATTGCCGACCGCGCCGAGCTGGAACAGGTCATTCGCGATTCGTATGCCAGCGGCTACACCGACGACCTGATCTTGCAGGATCGCGTGCCCGGCAACGACGAGTACATGCGCGTGCTCACCAGTTATTCCGACCGCAACGGCAAGGTACGCATGATGTGCCTGGGCCATGTGCTGCTCGAGGAGCATCAGCCTCACGGCGTCGGCAACCACGCCTGTATCATCACCGAGCCCAATGACGAGCTCATGGGCGGCGTGCGCAAGCTACTCGAGGACCTTCACTTTGTGGGCTATTCCAACTTTGACGTTAAGTACGACGAGCGCGACGGCTCGTTTAAGTTCTTCGATTTCAACACGCGCCAGGGCCGCAGCAACTACTATGTTACTAACAGTGGCTTTAACGTTGCCAAGTATGTGGTGGACGAGTATGTGTTCAACCGCCCGTTTGAGCCGGAGTTTGTGACGGCGCAGGACGAGGCGCTGTGGATGGTCGTCCCCATGGGCGTCGTCGACAAGTACGTCAAGGATCCCGAGCTGCGTGCTAAGGTGCATCGCCTGGACAAGGAAGGCAAGGGCGCCGACCCTTCGTTTATGAAGGGCGACTTTGTCTTTAACCGCTGGCTGCGCATGTGGCACACCAAGCTGCGCCACTTTAAGCTGTTCAAGACGTATTACAAGTAGATGAGTGCGGCGCCCGTCCGGTTTACATCGGGCGGGCGCGGGTATGATACGCGCAATTGCGCAAGCGTCACCAAGGAGGCGGCGATGGAAAAGCTGGGAGTTATCGGCGGCATGGGCGCCGAGGCCACGTCGTATTACTACGACCAGGTGGTGCGTCATACGGCTGCTGCCTGCGATCAGGAACATATCGACATGGTGGTACTCTCCAAGTCGACCATGCCCGACCGCACGCTGGCCATTAAGACCGGCGAGCATGCCAAACTGCTGGCGACCATGAAAGAGTGCGCCCAGGCACTCGAGTCGCTGGGCTGTGCACACATTGCCATTCCCTGCAACACGTCACACTACTTCTATGACCAGATCCAGTCGTTTACGAAGGTGCCGATTATCCACATGCCGCGTGAGTCGGTGCGCTATGCTCTGGCCGGTGCGGTGATGGGGGAGTGCGAGTTCGACCCCAACCTGAGTATGCCGGCCGAGCCGGTGCACAAGATTGGCATTATGGGAACCGACGGTACCGTGGGCGCGGGCGTCTACGGCCGCGAATGTAAGGCTGCGGGTGTTGAGGTTGTCTATCCCAGCGAGAAACGTCAGAACGATGTGATGTCGCTTATCTACGATGATGTGAAGGCCGGACGTGAGCCCGATATGGATAAGTTCGACCGCGTGATGTGGGAGTTCGCCCGTAGCGGCTGCGACCGCGTCATCCTGGCCTGCACGGAGCTCTCGGTGCTGCAGAAATACCGCGAGATGCCCGAGATTACCCTCGACGCCATGGACGTCTTGGTGCGCGAATCCGTCATCCGCAGCGGCGCCCCCTACCGCCAATAGCCCTCGATCTGCCAAAAAGGGACAGGTTTATTTTTGGTAGGTATTATCTGGGGAAACAGTAAAGGCCTCGGCTCGTTTGGTGCGAGCCGAGGCCTTTTGCGTTGGGTGGTTGCTGTCGGTGGTGAACTAGAACAGGAAGCCGACGGCGATGAGGGCGATGCTGACGATGAGCACGGCGATGTCCAGACCCTTGATGGGATAGCGCTTGTACGAGCTGGCGCGTGTGCGCAGATAGAAGCCGCGCTGTTCTGCCGCCAAGGCTGTGGCATCGGTCTTGCCCACGCTCGAGATGAGCAGTGGCACGCACAGTGGCAGCATGAGCTTAAGCTTCTTGATGGGGTTCTTGGTATCGTACTCGACGCCGCGTGCGGTCTGCGCCTCCATGATGGCATTCATCTCCTGACCAAACACCGGTACAAAGCGCAGCGCCGTGGTAAAGGTGAAGGCATAGCGATACGGCACATGCAGCACCTCGACGCAGGCGTTGGCAAGGTCGTTGAGCTTGGTCACCATGAGCATGAGGATGAGTGGTAACGCCACACCCAGCAGGCGCAGGCAGGCCTTCGATCCTGTGATGAGGCCCGTGTCGGTGATAAAACCCCACACCACGTTGCCATCGCGCATAAAGGCCAGCTGGAGCATCAGCATGATAAGCGCGAGCGGAATCAGCAACTTGAGCAGCGAGAACAGACGGTCGACGACGCCGGCGTAAGCTCCCAGTGCGAGCGTGAGCGCCAGAAAGCCCAGCAGCGCCACGTAGGTGTCGGACAAAAAGATGCCGACGATGATGGCGGCGGCGAGGCCCAGTTTGACGACGGGATTCAGGTGATGCAGCAGCGTATCGCCCGGCATGTAGTCGATGACGTTAACCACGGTGGACCATCTCCTTGGTAATTCGAACGACATCGGTGACCTCGCTCACCTGCGCAAAAGCGGGCGAGACGGAAGATGCCAGACGGCGCGAGAGTTCGATGACCTGGGGCGGCTCAACGTAGGCATGCTGCATGAGTTCGATGTTCGAGAACAGCTCGTGCGTGCGGCCGCGATCGAGGATGCGACCGTCGGCCATTACTACGATGCGCTCGGCAAAGTCGGAGACGACTTCCATGTCGTGGCAGACCATGATTACGGCGCAGCCACGCTCGGCCATGGTACGCACCGTTTCCATGACGGTCATGCACTCGCGGTAATCAAGGCCGCTCGTGGGCTCGTCGAGCACCACGATTTTGGGCTCTACGACCACGACGGAGGCGAGTGCCACCATTTGTCGCTGGCCGCGCGAAAGCGAGAAAGGCGCCTCGTCGGCCGGCAAGCCAAAGCGGTCGATGACGAGTTGGGCACGACGCAGAGCCTCGGCGCGGTCCATGCCGCCAAGCTCCAAGCCAAAGGCGACCTCGTCGAGCACGGTGTCCTTGCAGATTTGACGGTCAGGGTTTTGGAAGAGGGTTGCGACCTCGCGGGCAATGCGGCTCGTGGGGACGGTTGCGGTATCCAGTCCCGTGACGCGCACGCTGCCCGAGGCGGGCTTGAGCAGACCCGTGAGCAGCTTGGTGAGCGTGGTCTTGCCGGCACCGTTTTGGCCGACGATGCCCACGAGCTCGCCAGGATAGAGCGTCAGGCTAAGGTCGTGTACGGCGGCTCCGCCATTGGGATAGGCAAACTCAACATGGTCGAAGGTGAGTACGGGTTCGGCGTCCTTGGCATGAGGGCGCAACGACGGTGCATGCGGGGAACCGGCGGGCGCCTGGGCTTCGATAGCCGCGCGTGCGGGGTCGACGATGCCCGAAATCAGGCACTCGGCCTCATCGACATCCAAGCAAGGGGTACCGCTTACTAGACCATCGGTTTCGAGGCTATTGAAGATACGCGTGACGCGAGGGCAGTCGACGCCGATGGCACGAAGCTCGTCGGTATGCGCGAAGACCTCGTGTGGCTCGCCCTGCAGCGCGATTTCGCCATGGTTGAGCACGAGCACGCGGTTGCAGTACTCCGAGAGCAGGGCGACCTTTTGCTCAACGACGACGATGGTGATTCCAAGTGTGCGGTTTGCCTCACGCAGCGTCTCGAAGACCAACGTGGAGCTGGCGGGGTCGAGTGCCGCGGTGGGCTCGTCGAGAACCAAGACGCGCGGACGCATGGCGAGGATGGCGGCGATGGCTACCTTTTGCTTCTGTCCGCCCGAGAGGGTGGCGATCTCGCGGTCGCGCAGGTCGCTGATGCCGACGGTCTCGAGCGTTTCGCTCACGCGCTGCTCGATCTGGTCGTGGGGAACGCCAAAGTTCTCGAGGCCAAAGAGCATCTCGTCCTCGACGACCGAAGCGACCATCTGCGTGTCGATATCCTGCAGCACACTGCCGACGATTTGCGACACGTCGGTCAGCGAGACCTCGCAGGTGTCGTGGCCGTCAACCATGACGGACCCAAAGAACGTGCCGGTGTAGTGGTGGGGCACGGCACCCGACAGGCAGGCGGCAAGCGTGGACTTGCC
>CABRZN010000036.1 GCA_902475445.1 uncultured Collinsella sp. | reverse complement strand
GGGCTAGACCCCTCCAAGGTCGCTGCGAGCATGCATGTGTACGCGGCGGCGGGCGCGGACGGCGGCTTCGACGCGGTCGCATGTGAGGGCGGCAACGTCAGCTCGACGCCGGCTAAAGGGTGGACAGACATAACTTCACAGTGCAAGGTCTCTGTCGAGAGGAACGCCTTCACCGTGCGCACCGGCGACCTGATTGCCGCTCTCGGCGGGGCCGACGCCTTCACCGCGGGCGCCCGCGTGGTCGCCGTGTACAATGCGCCGCTCAACAGCGCATGCAACCACGGCATCGCGAAGGGCAACCCCAACGAGGTCTACCTGCGCTACCCGCGCTCTCCCCTCGCCGACCAGTCCGGCGACGCCGGCTTCACCCGCACGCCGAGCGATGACGCGTGCGCCTACACCTGGGGACTCAGTCTGATCAAGCGCTCAAGCTCGGACGATAAGCCGCTCGTGGGCGCCAAGCTGCGCATTATCGATGACCGCGGGCACATTCTAACGACTGACGGCTCGTGGTCGACGGATGCCGACGCGTGCGTCACCACGGGCGCGGATGGCCATGTGGAATTGAGCGGTGTGGACGCGGGTGTCTACACCGTCGAGGAGGTCGCGGCTCCCAAGGGTTACACCGCCTTTGAGGGCAAACGTACGGTGACGGTTACGGCCGAGGGCCTGGACGTTAAACAGGTGGCGGCCGCGAAGCCCAAGGTGACTGTATCGGCCGAAAGCCCTCTGCGGGTTGATGCCGCCGATGCCGGGACGGGTTTAATTGAACTGTCGGTGCTCAACACCCCAAGTAGAGAAGCAAGTCGAGGCTTTATGCCCTCGACGGGAGATAGAACGTTGGTGCTGGTGGCGGTTTTGGCTGCCGTCGGAGTGGCGGCTATTGTTGTCGCGCTCGTCATCAAGCGGGGAGGAGGTCGCCGTGAAAAATAATTGCCTTCCATGCTCACTGGCGTACTGCCCCCGTAATGAGTGACGTGCAGGTCTACCGACCTGATGATCATTGGTTTTGAAAAAGTTACTAGAGAACCCTCCAAGAAAAGCGGGGCACCCGGTCGATGCGATCGGGTGCCCCGCTTCGTTTGTTAGTGCAAAGTAACCTGACCCTTTTGCACCACCACAAAGGTGCCTGGCCCCTTTGTGGTGGTTGGCGGCTAAGCGGTGGGGAGTTCTGACGTGTTAGCCGGCTGCTGCGGCTTGAGGTGGGCGTTGCGCCAGATGATCTGGATGATGTAGCCGAGCATAAAGACAAAGGCCACGCCGCTGATGAAGCCGCCTACGAGGGGAAGCCCCGTGAGGGCGCCGGCGATCACGCCGCCGATGGCTGCCATGGCGTAGCGGTTTTGGCTGTGTCCGACCATGCGGGCGATCGCGCACCCCGCAAAGGCACTCGACACCAATGCGATGCCGATAACGCCGCACAAGAGGGTTCCGGCAAGCGACAGACCAGCGATAGAGATAATCAGCAGTAGGACGGCGGGGGCGATAGCAATCGTAGCCAGAAGACCGCTCACCCACAGAGGCGTGGGGTGCTGGTGGAGCATGCCGGCGGCGCCGGCGGTCGCGCGCGGAAAGACGAGCTCGAGCAGCAGAGCGACAAAGCAGGTCGAGAGTGCCGCGGCGACGATGCCGCCGATGACATCGTTAACGGTGGAAGTATCCTCGTTCTCGGTGCGGTCGATCTTGAGCGCGCCGACCTCGGCTCCCGCGGCGCGCTCGGGGTCCTCGGAGACGTGCGCGTTCACGGTGCCGGTGATGTGGGCGTTCTTGCCCAGGATGAGCTTGTCGGCCCAAACCTCGACATCGCCCTCGACGGTGCCATCGATGGTCACCGTATCGCCCGCAAGCGCTGCCGACTTGGTGGAGCCGCGCAGGGCAACCGTCTCGCCTATCGCATAGAAACAGTTGGCGGTGCTGTCGGAATTGAGCACGACATGCTGACCGGCTACCGTCACACTGCCATCAACCGTGGTCTTGGCAACGTCGATGGTGCGCGCCGCAAGACGAATGGCGCCGCCCACCGTGCAGTCGCGGATCGAGAGAGTATCGCCCGCGGCGATGATATCGCGGTCGATGGACGTGTCGTCCAAGTTGAGGGCCTGACCTACCCAGTACAGGTCACCTTCGACGCCGGACGGATTGGCGTCATTGTCGGTCGCAAGTACGTTGCCTGCGGTGTCCGTGTCGGCGAACGACGCCGTGGGAAGCACGGTGATCGCCAGCGCGATGAGCGCGAATGCCATAAGCAGGCAGCGACGCATCTTGTGTGACGGTGCCGCCGCGGTTTGATTGAAAGCCATGGTTGATCCTTTTGTTAGGTGTTCGGCATATACCTAACAGGGTACCCAACGTGCGGGCGCTCTAAAAGAACCTCTCGGTTGCATTTCGAAGGATGAGCCCGCGCTACCTAATTTTTGCGATGCAAAAAGCGCGCGATGTCTTCTTCGGTGGGGCTTTTGATGTCAAAGCGCAGCGAGAGCCAGCGCAGACCCATGGTCACGACAACGCATACGATCAGCGCGGCGACATTGCTCATGATGCCGCTCATAACGAGACACACGTAGCTTGTCGATCCGGCGATGGCGGCGATGGCATAAAAGTTAGTACGTTGGAAAATGCCCGGAACAACGCCCATAAAGCCGTCGCGCAGCATACCGCCACCCACCGCGGTAAAAAAGCCCATCATGATGCATACGGCAGGTGCAAATCCGTAGACCAGCGCCTTGTCCGCGCCGGTTGCGGCATAGATGCCGACCGAGATGATGTCGAGCAGGGGAATGAGTTTTTCGGGCTTGTCGACGATTGCCGGAAAGATATAGATGATGGCCGCCGTGGCGATGGAGAGCGGCAGCGCCATCGGCTGGTTGAGGATGTAGACGTTGCCCACCTGCAGCGTCATGTCGCGCAAGAGACCGCCGCCTAGACCGCAGACCACCGCGAGCGCGACCGCGCCCACCAGGTCGAGCTTGTGCTCGCGCGCAACCAGTACACCCGAGATTGATGCGGCGACAACGGCGAACATCTCGAGCCAAAACGGAATAGCGACCATGGCATCCGAGGCATGTGAGGTAATGGTCATAGCGGCGACGACGGGCAAGATGGGGTCCTTTGGATTGTGGGTTTAGACAATGCCCGTACATAGTACATGGTTGGCGCGCGTGGCGACCCTATTGCTCGGTAAACGGTCGGGACCGGGTGGGGGCGTGGCGTTGCTGGAATGCCAGGGGTCCAGAACATGTACGTCACCCCCCCCCAAAAAAAACGACATTTTCCGACATCTTTGAAGGCTGACGTACATGTTTGGATTGAGCTCACAGCATGAGTGAGTTGATTTACTCACATCCGGTATATTTCCCCACTTCAACGGACATAAGAGTTGGATACCGGCTCAGAGCGAGAGGCCCTCAATGGATACCCCTGTTCTCATTTCGCATAAAACCGCATGGCTTGTCCATCATGCACCCCAGAATTTGGTTCAGTCTCTTGCGCGGCACGACTACCAGATAGGCGCACAAGGCATCTCCACCCAGCAACGTGTTGCGCGCATACGACAGGCCCTTACCGACTGCGGCATTCCGCCCGATATGCTTAAGACTATCGATATCGCGGTTGTATTCGAATTTGAGCGAATTCGTACCAAAGGCGTCGTTTGCCACATTCTTGGACAAAAACTTCCCTACGAGCATATTAACGAGTTGACGCCCGGAATCTTCATCACCGACGAAGCCTTCACCTTCGTGCTTGCTGCCGAGTGGATGGATAGGATCGAATATCTCGAATATGGCTATGAAGTTTGCGGCGATTATCGCATGAGGCTCAATCCCGCCGACCCTTATACCGAGCAACCAGCCACCACCTCCAAGGATGAAATAACCGAACTGCTCGATCGGCACCCCGGCAAACCCGGTGCCACACGTGCACGGCTCGCGCTCAGGCACATCTACGATCACTCGGCCTCGCCTATGGAGACCGCTTCGGCAATCGCCCTCTCGCTCCCAACAAGCGAAGGCGGCGTTGGCATCCGAGGTATCGAACTCAACAAACCGCTCGAGACCCCTCAACGTCTCTGGCATTGCGCCAAAGCTCGAACAATCAAAATCGATGCGCTCGTGACCTATAAGCGCAGGGAGCTCGGTATCGAATATAAGGGCGGTTTTCACGATGAGCTCGAGCGCAAGGGAGCAGATGCGGAGCGAGAGGCCGTTCTTTCCCATATGGGATATCGAATCATTACGCTCACTTCGGCTCAGTTCAGTAGTCAGCTCGCCTTTCACCGCGCCATGAACAACATTCGCGAAGCACTCGGCATGCCTCGCTGTACCGACACCGGGTACCAGAGAAAACAAAACGAACTACGCAAGGCACTTATCCGCAACTGGAAAGGCGTGCGAGACGAGGAGACACCTTCCGAATAGTGCCACTCCCGTGAGCTCAATCCAAACGTGTACGTCAGCCTCCAAAGATGTCGAAAAATGTCGTTTTTGGAGGCTGACGTACACGTTTGGGGAAGCGCGGGATCGAGATGTATTTCGATAACAAAAAAGCTCCCATTCTTGGGAGCTTTCTCAACCAAAATGGCGGAGGAGGAGGGATTCGAACCCTCGTGACCTTATACAGGCCAAACGGTTTTCGAGACCGCCGCATTCAACCACTCTGCCACCCCTCCGCGTGGGGTAAAAACAAAGCAGGCTCGAAGGCCTGCTTTGGAATTAACTGGCGGAGAGTCAGGGATTTGAACCCTGGAGACGCTTTTGACGCCTACACGATTTCCAATCGTGCTCCTTCGGCCACTCGGACAACTCTCCGTTAAATGCGAAAGTCAGTATACACGAGGAATCGCAAAGTGCAAACAGAAAAGTTGGCATTTTTTATAACGTTCGGCCGCGCTTGGCGTTGCAGTGGGGTTTGAGGTGACAAAAAAACGGCTTCCGACCAGCGTGGTTGATCAACTCAATTGTTCAAAAGGGGTATTCATAAGCGGCTTGGCAATGAATTTAAAAATCTTTGGGTGGTGCTGTGGACCACTGGCATGCATTTTGCGACCACAGCCTTATGCCCGTTGACCTGCGGCTTGGCTCAGCTTGTCCCCGCGGCATCGTATCTTGTCCACAAATCCGTCAAGCTCTTGGTCGGCATTTGGTTGGAATGCGCATGAAACGCCGTGCGAGTATGGACATATGTGGAGGTCATGAGGTTGTAGCTGCATATTCTTGCAGCCTGGGAGGTTGAAAGATATTATTACCAAGTCTTTTCCTGCTTCAGGCGCACCTTCACGACCTGAAGCCACATTTGCCCAGAGGAGGTGACAATATGAAGGCTTATGAACTGCTGTTCTTTGTTGACCCGTCGCTCGACCCCGAGACTCGTCTCGCTGTTATGAAGCGTATCGATACCACGATCGCTGAGGGCGCTGGCAAGGTCGACTCCGTTGACGAGTGGGGCAAGCGCAAGCTCGCCTACGAGATCAACGACCTCACCGATGGTGACTACACCCTCATCAACTTCCACGCAGATCCTACCCAGATCGCCGAGCTTGATCGCGTCCTGCGCATCACCGACGCTGTGGTCCGCCACATGATCGTCCGTCGCGACGACCAGGAGTAAGACTGTCGTTTTGGACTGGGCTTGTGCCCCAAGAGGAAGTAGTGAGTTATGAGCATCAATCGAGTGAACATCACCGGTAACCTCACCCGCGATCCCGAGCTGCGCGCCACCGCTGGCGGAACCCAGGTTCTGTCCTTTGGCGTCGCCGTGAACGATCGTCGCCGCAACGCGCAGACTGGCGAGTGGGAGGACTATCCCAACTTTGTCGACTGCACCATGTTCGGCACCCGCGCCGAGGCCGTGAGCCGTTTCCTGGCAAAGGGAAACAAGGTCGCGATCGAGGGCAAGCTGCGCTACAGCTCTTGGGAGCGCGACGGCCAGCGCCGGAGCAAGCTTGAGGTCATCGTCGATGAGATCGAGTTTATGAGCTCCCGTGGTGGCCAGGGTGGCTACGATCAGGGCGGTTACGCCCCCGCAGCTCCCGCGCCCGCAGCACGTCCTGCCGCACCGGTGGCTACGCCGCCCGCGGTCGACGTCTACGATGAGGACATCCCGTTCTAAGGGTTGTTCACCTATTTTTGAGTGAGAGGCGGCTTCGGTTCGCCGAAGGTGCCAAATGAAAGGTATTTTGACATGGCTAATGATTTTTCTGCACGTCAGCCGCGTCGTAAGTACTGCCAGTTCTGCAAGGAGAACACTGAGTTCATCGACTATAAGGACACTCAGCTTCTCCGTAAGTACATGACCGATCGTGGCAAGATCAAGCCCCGTCGCGTCACTGGCGCTTGCACGCAGCATCAGCATGACATCGCCAACGCCATCAAGCGCGCCCGCGAGATGGCTCTCCTGCCGTACACCGTCCCCGTGGTTTCCTCTCGTGGCAACCGCGACCGCGGCTAAGAAGGGAGACGCATCATGAAGGTTATTCTTCTCGATGAGATCAAGGGCAAGGGCGGCGAGGGTGACGTCGTAGAGGTCGCTCAGGGTTACGCTGAGAACTTCCTGTTCCCCAAGAAGCTCGCTGTTGCCGCCACCAAGGGCAACCTCAAGCAGCTTGACGAGCGTCGCAACAACATCGCCAAGCGCGAGGCCGTCCGTCTGGCTACCGCCAACGAGACCAAGGCTGCCTTCGAGGGCAAGACGGTTACCGTTGACGTCAAGGTCGGCGACGAGGGCATCCTCTTTGGCTCCGTTACCGCCGCTATGATCGCTGACGCCATCAAGGCTCAGCTCGGTATGGACATCGACCGCAAGCGCGTCGAGCTCGGTAAGCCCATCAAGGTTGCCGGTGCCCACACCGTTGCCATCTCGCTGTACCGCGAGATCAAGGCCGAGGTTGTCGTTCTCGTCGGCGTTACCGCCGAGGAGCTCGCTGCCGAGGCTGAGGTCGAGGAGGCCGCTGAGGCCGCCGAGGCCGAGACCGCCGAGGTCGAGACTGAGGCTGCTGCCGAGTAGCATTTGCTGCAACGCAACAATCTTGTTCTAAGAAGGGCGCTCTGGGAAACCAGGGCGCCCTTTTGTTTTTTGCGCTGAGCGAGCGTCATGGTGAACGTTGCGTCGAAGTCCTATATACAGGACCGTTCATCCGTTTGGTTCGGTGATGATTGGCGGCGCGCGGCGCGTTTTGGGACCGTGGCTGATACTATGGATGCTCGCAAGCGATATGAATGAGGATGCTCATGGCATATGACGATAGGGAGACCGGGCTGACGGTTGAGGACCGCGGCTCAAAGTTGGGTCTTCCCCAAAACCAAGATGCAGAGGCCAATGTACTGGCCGCTATGCTGCTATCGCCCGAGGTGGTCGAAGAGGCCCAGGTCGAGCTGCAGCCCGATGACTTCTACCGGCCCATTCATAAGACCATCTATACCGCGATGGTCGATATGTACAACAGTCGCATTCCCATCGACTCCATTTCGCTGATCGATTACCTGCGAAGCATCAACAAACTCGATGCCGTGGGCGGCGAAGCGTACATTTTGGAGTTGATGGGTCAGACCCTGTCGCTCGTCAACTGGCAGCACCATGCCGCCATCGTTCGCCGTGATTCGATGCTGCGTGAGCTGATCGGCGCCACCAACGAGATCAACGCGCTGGCATATAACGCCCCCACCGACACCAAAGAGGTTGTCGAGCTGGCCGAGAGCAAGCTGCTCAAGGTTACAGCGCGCGAGGTCAAGTCGAGCTACAAGACGCTGACCGAGTATATGGTCGAGGCCTATAACGAGGCCGAGGAAGTGTGCCAGGCCGGTGGCCAGGCTGCGGGCGTGCCCACGGGCTTCCCGTCGCTCGACCGCATGCTCATGGGTTTTCGCGAGGGCCAGCTCATCATCATCGGCGCCCGTCCTGCTGTAGGTAAGACGTCGTTCGCTCTGAACCTGGCACTTAACGCTGCCGCTGCCGGTTATACCGTCGGCTTTTTCTCGCTGGAGATGTCGGGCAAGGAAATTGCCCAGCGTCTGATTTGCGCCTACGCCATGATTTCGATCAGCGACTTCCGCATGGGCCGCATTAGCCCCGAGCAGTGGGCCAATATCAACGAGGCTACGCAGACCTTGTCCAAGCTCGATATTCTGATTGACGATACGCCCGGCACCACAGTGACCGAGATTCGCGCCAAGAGCCGCCGTATGCTCCATAACAAGGAGAAGGCAATCATCATCCTGGACTACCTGCAGCTGGTGAGTCCTCCGCCGGGACGCCGCTCCGAGAGCCGTACCGTCGAGGTCTCGGAGATGTCGCGTGGTTTGAAGATCATGGCCAAGGAGCTCAAGATCCCGCTCATCGCGCTGTCACAGCTCTCGCGTCAGGTCGAATCCCGTACCGGCAAGCGCCCGCAGCTTTCCGACCTTCGTGAATCGGGCTCCATCGAGCAGGACGCCGATATCGTTATGTTCTTGGACCGCTCCGCCGACGAGGCCGAAGCCTCGCGCGACGATCGACCCGACGAGGGCGTTACACGTATCGTCGTGGCCAAGAACCGTTCGGGCCCGATCGGCGACGTCGACCTGATGTTCCTGCCGGCATCCACCAAGTTCTATGAGCTTGATGGGGCACATGCCGAGGAGTAGGACAGGCGCCCGTTGCACGGGTATACTGGGAATGTTTTGTGCTTCTGCGTGCCGGCATGGCGCGTAGACAGGCCATGAATGTAAGGAGTAAACATGCCGTCAACCGTTTTGGTCGGTGCCCAGTGGGGCGATGAGGGCAAGGGTAAGATTTGCGACCTGGTCGCCGGCGACTTCGATGCCGTCGTGCGCTACTCGGGCGGCAACAACGCCGGTCACACCATCGTCGTCAACGGCAAGAAGTACGGCCTGCACCAGGTGCCTTCCGGCATCATGTATTCCGACCACGTGTCGGTGATCGGTAACGGCTGCGTCGTCAACCCCAAGGTTGTCCTTGAGGAGATCGACATGTTCGAGGCCGACGGCATCACCACCAAGAACCTCAAGATTAGCGGCAACGCGCATGTCATCATGCCGTACCACATCGATCTGGATGGCGCCTTTGAGCAGAAGCTCGGCAAGAAGAACATCGGTACCACCAAGCGCGGCATTGGTCCGTGCTATCAGGACAAGATGGCCCGCATTGGCCTGCGCATGCAGGACATGCTGGACGAGACGCTGTTCCGCGACAAGTTGGAGACCGCTCTCGCCCGCGTGAACCCCGAGCTCGAGCTCATCTACAACCTGCCCACCTACACCGTGGACCAGATTTGCGACGAGTACCTGCCGATGGCCGAGCGCCTGCGTCCCTACATCACCGAGACGAGCCTGCTGCTCAACAACATGATCGATGAGGGCAAGAACCTGCTGTTTGAGGGTGCCCAGGCGACGCTGCTCGACATCGACCACGGCACCTATCCGTACGTGACGTCTTCCAACTGCACCGCCGGCGGCGCCATTACCGGCTCCGGCGTCGGCATGAAGAACGTCGATCGCGTGCTGGGCGTCATGAAGGCTTATATCACCCGCGTCGGTTCGGGCCCCATGCCCACCGAGCTTTCCTATGAGTCCGAGGCCGGCCACACGCTGACCGAGGAGGGCTATGAGTACGGCGTGACCACCGGTCGTCGTCGTCGTTGCGGCTGGTTTGACGGCCCTATCGCCAACTATGCTTCGCGCGTCAACGGCCTCACCGACATCGCCGTGACCAAGCTCGACGTGCTTTCGGCCTTCGACACCATCAAGGTGTGCGTGGCCTACGACGTCGATGGCGAGCGCTACACGAGCGTGCCCGAGCATCAGGTGCGCTTTGAGCATGCCATGCCCATCTACGAGGAGCTCCCTGGCTGGAAGTGCGACATCACCGGTTGCCGCAGCTTTGACGAGCTGCCGCAGGAGGCTCAGGACTACGTGGCGTTTATCGAGGATCTGGCACACACCCGCGTGACGTTCATTGGCGTTGGCGCTGGTCGCGAGCAGATCATCAACCGATTCTGGAAGTAATCGGGACTATTTGGTTATTGCGATATACCCCTTTGCAGCCCAAGCGGGCGGCCGAGGGGTATATTTGCTTGCAAAGGGCTCGCGCGGAGCGAGCCGTTAATCCATAGAGGAGGCACCCTTGAAGGCGGACACTCAAACCATCGACATCCTGTTGTTGGGCAGCGGCGGCCGTGAGCATGCTTTGGCAGCTAAGCTCGCAGCATCACCGCGCGCCGGCAAGCTCTACATTGCGCCGGGTAACGGCGGCACCGCGAGCTGCGGCGAGAACGTTGTTCTCGACGACTGCGATCCTGCGGCCGTGGCGGCGTTTGCGCAGAGCCACGGATGCGGACTCGTGGTAATTGGCCCCGAGGCTCCGCTCGTGGCGGGCGTGGCCGACGCCGTGCGCGCGGCGGGTATTCCCTGCTTTGGCCCGGGTGCCGAGGGCGCCCAGATGGAGGGCTCCAAGCTGTTCTCCAAGCAGCTCATGGAGCGCGCCGGTATCCCGACGGCAGCCTACGGCTCGTTTACCGACGAGGCTTCGGCTCTCGCCTACGTGCGCGAGCAGGGCGCCCCGCTGGTCGTCAAGGCCGACGGCCTTGCCGCGGGCAAGGGCGTTATCGTGGCGACCGAACTTGAGCAGGCCGAGGAGGCCGTGCGCGAGTGCTTTGGCGGCACCTTTGGCGATGCCGGCAGCACCGTGGTTATCGAGGAGATGCTCGTTGGTCCCGAGTGCTCGCTGCTGGCCTTTACCGACGGCAAGACCGTGCGCCCCATGGCTACCTCGCAGGACCACAAGCGCGCGCTCGAGGGCGACAAGGGCCCCAACACCGGCGGCATGGGCGTCTACAGCCCGGTGCCCATCGTGACCGACGAGGAGCACGACACGATGGTGAAGGTCATGGAGCAGA
Source organism: uncultured Collinsella sp. (assembly GCA_902475445.1). Taxonomy (GTDB): domain Bacteria; phylum Actinomycetota; class Coriobacteriia; order Coriobacteriales; family Coriobacteriaceae; genus Collinsella. Next base: position 4,194 of record CABRZN010000036.1, on the reverse strand, counting down.
CCGTGGCCGAGCTCGCTGCCGAGGGTATCGACTACCGCGGCTGCCTGTACGGCGGCTTTATGCTCACGCCTGCCGGCCCCAAGGTGCTGGAGTTCAATGCCCGCTTTGGCGACCCCGAGACGCAGGTCGTGCTGCCGCGCCTTAAGAACGACCTGGTCGAGGTCATGCTCGCCTGCGCCAACTGCGAGCTCGACCAGATTGAGCTCGACTGGCGCGACGAGTGGGCCGTGGCCGTTGTCCTGACGAGCGCGGGCTACCCCGGCAGCTACGAGAAAGGCAAGGTCATCACCGGTATCGCCGACGCCGAGGCCATGGAGAACGTGACCGTGTACCATGCCGGCACCGCCGTGGTGGACGGCCAGCTCGTGACCAATGGTGGCCGCGTGCTTGCCGTGACCGCTCTGGGCGACACGTTCGAGAACGCTCGCAACCTTGCCTACGAGGCCTGCGAGAAGATTGATTTTGAGGGCAAGACCCTGCGTCACGACATCGGCCTGCGCGCGCTGCGCGGCCGCGACGCTTGGGATGCCTAAAATCCGAGAGGAATGAGACGGATGGACGAGAAGAACGAAGAGCTCGTGGACGCGCGGATCGTCGAAGAGGACAGCCGCATGTATGGGCACGCCGAGGGCGAGCCTGGTGGCGAGGTCGCTGACGAGCCGGCGCTGGTGCTGGGCGATGACGACCCGCACGATGCCGCGCTGCACGAGAAGATTCTTTCGGAGGAGTGCGCCTGGAAGGGCAAGATCCTCGACGTCCACCGTCTTGAGGTTGAGCTGCCCAACGGTCACCGCAGCGCTCGCGATATCGTTCGCCATCCGGGTGCGGCGGCCGTTGTGGCGCTGACCGAGAGCGGCAAGATCGTACTGGTACGTCAGTATCGCACCGCCATCGACCGCGTGACGGTCGAGATTCCCGCCGGCAAGCTCGATCCGGGCGAGGATCCGCTCGATTGCGCCAAGCGCGAGCTGCACGAGGAGACGGGCTTTAAGGCCGGCCGTATTCGCTTTTTGACGTCGATTGTTACGACCTGCGGTTTTTGTGACGAGATTATTCACATCTACCTGGCTACCAAGCTCGAGTTTGATGCGCCCGACCCCGACGATGACGAGTTTGTCAACGTTGACCTGGTGCCGCTGCACGAGTTGATCGACGCCGTACTCGACGGCAAGATCGAAGACGCCAAGACCGTCGTGGGCGCCTTGGCCTGCGATAGCATCGCGCACCGCTTGGGCGGGACCGAACTTTAACGAGTGGGGATAGCCCTGGGACAAGTACTACTGATTACTTTGTCCCAGGGCCTTACGTTGCTGATATTTCTTTGAGGATCACATGCTGAAAAGGTTTCTCTCGTATTACGAGCCCCAGATGGGGCTTTTTGTTGCTGATACTGTTTGTGCTCTGGTGCTTGCTGCCATTGACCTTGCGTTTCCCATTATTCTACGCAATTTGACCGGCGGGCTGTTTACTCAGGGTCAGGCTGCCATTATGCAGGCGCTTGGCATGATCGCGGTGGGCTTGGTGCTGATGTATGCCATCCGTTGCGCCTGCCGCTACTTTGTGAGCTATTGGGGTCACGTGATGGGCGCGCGCATGGAGTCCAAGATGCGCGAGGACCTGTTTGACCAGTATGAGCGCTTTAGCTTTGCGTACTTCGACCGCAACAGCTCGGGCGACATGATGAGCCGCGTGGTCAACGACCTGTTCGATATCTGCGAGGCGGCGCATCACGTGCCCGAGTGGATCATCATCTGCGGCATCGAGATTATCGGCTCGTTTGTGATTCTCTTTACCATCGCCCCGGTCCTGGCGCTCGCCATGGCCGTGGTGACGGCGGCGTTTGCGGTCATCATGTTTTGGCAGAACATGCGCATGCGCGAGGTCTTTAGCGACAACCGCAAAAAAATCAGCGGCATCAATGCGCAGCTGCAGGATTCGCTGGCGGGCATGCGCGTGGTCAAGAGCTTTGCCAATGAGGAGACCGAACGCTTCAAGTTCCGCGCCTCCAACAATCGCTATCTTTCGTCCAAGGAGAACATGTATCACGCCATGGGCGTCTATACCGCGACGTATGGCCTGCTCTCGGGTGTGCTCTATGTGATCGTGGTGCTGCTGGGCGGTTGGCTGGTTGCCCAAGGCCAGCTGCAGGCGGTCGATATGGCGACCTTTGCACTCTATATTTCGCTGTTCTGCACGCCGCTCGAGACGCTCGTCAATTCGGCCGAAACGTATCAGAAGGCTATCGCCGGCTTTAAGCGTATGGACGAGGTGCTCTCGACCGCGCCGGATATCCAGGACAAGCCGGGCGCTACGGATCTGCAGGTGACTGCCGGCGCCGTGGAGTATCACGACGTGTGCTTTAACTACGAGGATGTTGAGCTTGGCGAGGGCGATGCCGACGAGCGTCCCGTTATCGACCATATGGACCTGTCCATCAAGCCCGGGCAGACCATCGCTTTGGTTGGCCCTTCGGGCGGTGGCAAGTCCACGACCTGTTCGCTGCTGCCGCGCTTTTATGACGTGGCTGCCGGATCCATTAGCATCGACGGTCAAGACGTGCGCGATGTGACGCAGCAGAGCCTGCGCCGTGCCATCGGCCTGGTGCAGCAGGATGTCTATCTGTTTGACGGTACGATTGGCGAGAACATCGCCTACGGCAAGCCGGGCGCTACAGCGGAAGAGATCGCCGAGGCCGCCCGTCGCGCCAACATCGATGCCTTTATCGAGTCGCTTCCACAGGGCTACGACACCGTGGTGGGCGAGCGTGGCAGCCGTCTTTCGGGCGGACAGAAGCAGCGCGTTGCCATCGCGCGTGTGTTTCTCAAGAACCCCAAGATCCTGATTTTGGACGAGGCGACGAGTGCTTTGGATAACGAGAGCGAGGAGGCGGTGCAGGAGTCACTCGAAGAACTGGCGCGCGGCCGCACCACGATTATCATCGCCCACCGTCTTTCGACCATTAAGCATGCCGATGAGATTGCGACCGTTGAGCATGGTCGCGTTGTGGAGCGTGGCACGCACGAGGAGCTTCTCGCCCGTGGCGGCACCTATGCCCGTTACTATCGAATGCAGTTCGAAGGTGCGCGTGCGCACGAGCTCGACTGATTGATATGACAGGAAGTTTATGGCTGACAAGAACCCTTTGACTCCGGAAGAAGTGACGGAGTTATTCTCCGAAATCGATGCATCCGGTGTCTTGGATCCCACGCTTGCCAAAAAGCGCACCGAGCGCATGCGCGAGAAGGAGGCGGCGGCCAAGCGCGGTGACAAAGCGGCGCTAGCGCAGCTGCGCAGCGAGGACCGCGCGAGCCAGGCAAAACATATCGACCCGCTGTCCGAGGACGATCCTTCGGGCTCGCAGGTGAGCCATACCATTACGAAGACCGCGATGGCCGTGGTCATCGGTATTTTGGTGCTGATCGTGGGCATGCAGATCGGCTACGGTGTGATGCGCCGTCTGAATACCGCCAACCTGTCCGAGAGCGTTTCGGTTGATACCGTTTCTACAGCACTCAAGGGTGGACTTGAATGGGGCAACGGCTTTACGCAGTTCCCGCTCGACTTTACCGTCGATGAAGCCGATGAGCGTACGGGCACGGTCGAGGTGACGGTGTTGGACACATCGTCTGCCAACGAGCTCGAGCTGCTGTCCAACGGGCAGATTCAGGCCGCGGCGCTTGCGACCAACGCGCTGCTCAACGATAAAATCGACCGCGTGGTGTATAACGTTCACGCCTATATCGACGAGGATAGCAACATTCAGCACGATTCCTTCTTTGGCATGTTCCCCGCGCGGGGCCACCAGAGCGCCATCCTGACGTTCGTGTGGACCAAGAGCTCATCCAACGCCACGAATATCGACTGGAAGATGCGCATCGTGAGTATGGATGACACCATCGCCGAGCGCATTCAAAAACAGGTGAACTCGGTGTCGTCGTTGATTGAGGACCCGGTGGTGAGCCAGACCAAGATTGACGAGGAAAAGACCGAACGTGACCTGGAGCATCGTCTGCATGGCCGCGAGATTTTCCGCGGCGGCAAGCCCGATCGCTCACCGTCCGATCTGCTGGAACAGGACAAGAAAAAGTAAGACGCCGTCATCCCGCGTGAGCCACAAGCCCACGCGGGATGATTTTTCTGGGACGTGTCTCTATAGTTTTGTCAACCGCGCGCTTCGCGACATTTCGGCACGAC
>CABRZN010000035.1 GCA_902475445.1 uncultured Collinsella sp. | reverse complement strand
GATGAAGCCGACGATGTCGTCACCCGTCACGGGGTTGCAGCAATGAGCCAGACGGACCAGCAGGCCGCTGTTGCTCTCGCCCTTGACGATAATGCCGTTACTGGCGCTCTTGCCGCGCTTTTGCGGCTTGCGGTTGGAGCCGCGAGCGGGCTGCTTCACGACCTCTGCGATAGCCTCGGCCTTGGTGAGCTGTTCCTCGGGCTTGGGGTCCAAGATTTGCTCGACCTTATTGCCCACAGCGCGCGGGGCAACCTTGCCGGCGCCGACGGCGGCAAACAGGTCCTCGAGCTGCTTGAAGTTAAACTGCTCCGCCACGGCGTTGAGTGCACGCGTCGAACGCGGCGTAGAAATGCCATAGCCACGCTTACGCAGGTCCTTGGCCAGCATATCGCGACCGGCGGCAGCGTCGTCGTCCTTGGTCGCAGCGGCAAAATAGCGGCGGATCTTTGACTTGGCGGAAGGTGTCTTAACGATCTTGAGCCAATCGCGCGACGGCTTGGAACTCTTGTTAGTCAGGATTTCAACGCGGTCGCCCGTCTTGATCTCGTGCGTGAGCGGAGCCACCGCACCGTTGATTTTGGCGCCGACGCAATGGTTTCCCACCTCGGTATGAACGGCATAGGCAAAGTCGAGCGGCGTGGAGCCAGCACGAAGCGCCATGACCTCGCCTTTGGGCGTGAAGACAAAGATCTCCTGATCGAACAGATCGACCTTCAGCGAGTGCAGGTATTCCTTGGCATCGGTAATCTCGTCGGAAGCCGCCCAATCGAGCGAATGCTTGAGCCAGTTGATCTGGTCGTCCAAACGTTGAGCGTCATTGGTCTTGGAAGCAGACGATCCGCCCGACTTCTTATATAGCCAGTGGGCGGCAATGCCGTACTCGGCCTGCTCATGCATCTCGTAGGTTCGAATCTGAATCTCGAGCGGACGAGCCGTAGGGCCGATGACCGTCGTGTGGAGCGACTGGTAGTTATTGACCTTGGGCATGGCGATATAGTCTTTAAAGCGACCAGGCATGGGGTGCCACAGCGTATGCACCGCACCGAGCGTGGAGTAGCAATCGCGCACCGAATGGGTAATTACGCGCAGCGCCACCAGGTCGTAGATCTCGGAGAACTCCTTGCCCTTGCGCTTCATCTTTTGGTAGATGGACCAATAGTGCTTGGAGCGGCCGTTGATCTGGAAGTCCTCCAGACCAATGCGGTTGAGCTCATCGGTAAGCGTCTTGATGGTCTCGGCAAGGTAGCGCTCGCGGACCTCGCGCGACTCAGCCACCATGCGCGCGATGCGCTGGTAGGCATCGGGCTCCAGGTAGAAGAAGGACAGGTCCTCGAGCTCCCACTTAATAGAGCTCATGCCCAGGCGGTCGGCCAAGGGCGCGTACACGTCCATGGTCTCGCGAGCCTTAAACAGGCGACGATCCTCGCGCAGGGCTGCCAGCGTTCGCATGTTGTGCAGACGGTCGGCAAGTTTAACGATGATGACGCGAATGTCCTTGGACATGGCGAGGAACATCTTGCGCAGCGTGAGCGCCTGCTTCTCGTCCATGCTGTCGACTTCGATGTTGGTGAGCTTGGTCACGCCATCGACGAGCTCGGCCACCGTATCGCCAAACAGGCCGGAAACATCGGCAAGAGAAGTCTCGGTATCCTCGACGGTATCGTGCAGCAGCGCGGCGCACACCACATCGCAGTCCATCTTGAGATCGGCCAAAATGATGGCAACCTCGACGGGATGGTTAATGTACATCTCGCCCGAGCGGCGCTTTTGGTTGCAGTGCTTCTCGGCGGCAAAGCAGTAGGCCTGCTCAACCTTAGAAAAGTCGTCCTCATTCATATATTTGAGGCACAGGCGCTCCAGCTTGTCGTAGCTGTCCGCCATAATCTCGGGCGGCAGCTCATCGGCATGCTTATAGTGCTCCATCTCCGAAAACGGCTGGAGGGTGGAATCATGGGCGGTACGGGCTGCGGCATCCATCGAGGTCCCCTTCCCCTAGGCCCGCGGTACGATCGGGCGGTTAACTTTGGCTAGCATATCAGAAGCGCACGAATCGAGCGCCCAGCTCCGGAAAGCCGAAAACTCCATGCGCGAGCGCAAGCCCTCCAAATAGCGAATTGACCTGCTCAATTGCACGCGGCCGGGGTTTTCGGCCATCGCGATACGACGAGTGTCGTCAAACCCCGAAACGCGACAAAAACCAAGCTCTTCGAAGATTCCCAGGCCGCTTTCCACCGAGCGCTCGTCGACCGGCGTGCGAGCATCGATGGCAAGGCACATCTGCGCGATGTCGATATCGCTCGCGCTAAAGGAATCGTCCCCGGTTTTGCCGCGGTTGGAGCGCCACATGGTCTGCAGCGCGCGATAGAGCGTGACGAGCTCGTCGCGCTCGGGCGCATAGCAGTCGAGCAGGCGCTCGTTAATGCGGGCGTCGCGCGACGAATAGAGCAGATGGATTACGGCGGGCTGGCCGTCGCGGCCGGCACGTCCGCTCATCTGGTTGAACTCGATGGCGCCAAACGGCATGTGGTAGAGCACGACATGGCGGATATCGGGCAGGTTGACACCCTCGCCAAAGGCGGAGGTCGAAACGATGCAGCTGAGGCTGCCGTCTCGAAACGCTTCTTCTACGCGATGGCGGTCGGTGCGCGTAAGGCCAGCGTTATAGAACGCGATACGGGTCGCACAGTCGGGAACGCGTTTGCGTAGTGTCTTGGCAAGCGCCACGGACTGATCACGCGAATTGACGTAAATGACGGTCTTCTCCCCCGTCGCCACGATCGACACTAAACGGTTCTCGCGGCTCGCAAGGTCGCGGTCGTCCTCGAGCTGCAGGTTCTCGCGCACCGTCTCGTCGACCACCGTGCGAGTGATCGGCAACATGCGGGCAAGCTCGGCCACGACCGGAGCCGTCGCGGTGGCCGTCGCAGCCATAACGACCGGGTCGCCCAGAGCTTTGAGGATATCGGGCATGTCGAGATAGGCGCTGCGGTCGCCGCCCTTGGCAAGGCCGGCGTGGTGCGCCTCATCGATAACGACAAAGCCGATGCGGCCCGAACGCGCGAAGCGGTCACGGTGGATAGACAGGAACTCGGGCGTCGTGAGCACGATACCGGTGCGGCCCGAAGCCAGGCCGGCGAACACGTCATCGCGCGCCGCCTCCACGGTCTCGCCGGTCAACACGCCGACGCCAATGCCGAGCGCGGCCATCGTCGACGAGAGGTGATAGGCCTGGTCGGCAACGAGCGCACGCAGCGGATAGACAAAGATGCTCGCACGCCCGCGAAGAACCGCCTCGCGCGCGGCATGCACATGGAAGATGAGCGACTTGCCGCGCCCCGTTCCCATAACGGCCAGAACACTTTGGTGATCGGCCAGGGCATCGAGCGCCTCGACCTGCGCGCGGTGCGGCTGGTTCGAGCCGATAAAGCTATGGATAAGCGAGCGCGTGAGCTCAGCATAAGAAAGCTGGGCGAGCGTCTCGCGTTTACGCGACTCCAGGCGCAGGCCAGAATCCGCCGGTTGCACGCCGCGGCGAAGTTCACATGCCGGATCGTCGATATTGGACGCCGTGGTATCGCGCACCAAGACATCTTTGATCATGAGCTTGGGCTTCACACGTCCCTGCCAATGCTCGGCCACGGCCTCGAACACCAAGTCGACGGCGCTGTCGCAATTGATGAGCCTATCGATTTGCGGCACGCGGAACATAATGGCCGGCACGCTCGCGGCACCATCGGTCGCCACAAAGCGCATGTGCTCGCCGGTTTTGCCCACCACGGCGCGATCGCACATCGTCACGCCCTCGGCGGCCAGCAGCGGCACCTTGTTGCCCTGGCCAAACGGCTCAAGACGGGAAATCTGCTCTATAGTCTCGATATTCAGCTCGGAAAGGTCGACCGTGGCGGCAACCTCGTCGATGTCTTCAAAGTCCTCGGCGGGAATCTCCGATAGCACGGCGGAAAGGCGACGACGGAATTCATCGAGCTTGGATGCCTCGATGGTCACACCCACCGCACCGGCATGTCCGCCGCGACGAATCAGCAGGTCGGAACAGCGCTCGACGGCGTCAAACAGGTTAACTTTGCCCACCGAGCGACCAGAGCCGCGCGCGATACCGTCCTCGATCGAGAACAGCAGCGCCGGCACGTGATAGCGGTTGGTCAGACGGCTTGCCACGATGCCCTTGACACCCTCGTGCCAGCCTTCGCCGCCCACGACGATCGCGCGTCCGCCGTCATAGGTCTCCTCGACCTTTGCCATGGCATCGCGCGTGAGCTCCGCCTCGATCTCGCGACGCTGGCGGTTGATTTCCTCGAGCTCAGCCGCCAGCGCGCTTGCTTCGATGGGATTGCGGGCAAGCAGCAGGTCGAGCGCCAGCTTGGGATCGGCCATGCGGCCGGCAGCGTTTAAGCGGGGAATGAGCGAGAATGACAGGCCATCCGCCGTAATGCTCGAAAGGTCCGCCTTGGCAAGCGCGGCAAGCGCGATATAGCCGGGGCGAGCGGTTACGCGCATCTGCTGGATGCCCTCGGCAACCAGCGCGCGGTTCTCGGGCGTGAGCGGCATCATGTCGGACACGGTGCCCAGCGCCGCGACCTCGATTAGCGAACGCCAATACGACGGCTTGCCCAGGCGCTCACCTAGGACTTGCACCAGCTTGAGCGCCACACCAGCACCGGCAAGCTCGCGCGAGGGGCCCTCGTCCTCGAGCTTGGGGTCGGTCAGGGGCATACCCTGCGGCACCTGGTCGGAGGGCTCGTGATGGTCCGTGACCACCAAATCGATCCCCAGGCTCTCCAGATAGGAAACCTCTTCCTTGGCGGCAATGCCGTTATCGACGGTCACGATCAGCTGGGGGCGAGCGAGCTCGTTAACGCGGTCGAGTGCCGCGCGCGAAAGACCGTAGCCCTCATCAAAGCGATGCGGAATAAACGGCGTGACATCGGCGCCAAACGTGCGCAGTGCCTCGGTCAACAGGCAGGTCGACGTAATGCCGTCAACGTCAAAATCGCCAAAGACTGCAATGTGCTCGTGGTTGCGAATAGCACGCTCGACGCGGTCGGCAACGACCGACATGCCCGGGATAATGAGTGGGTCGGCCCAGTCGCGATCGAGCGAAGGCGTCAAAAACAATTGGCCCTCTTTGATGGAGCCGATGCCGTGCGCGACCATAATGCGCGCCACCAGTCCGGGAATGCCCAGACCAGCCGAAAGCTCCTTTTCGAGCCCGGGGTTTTGCTGAGCGACCGCCCAGCGATGCGTCGTCTTAAGCGATGACATAGGCGCCCACCCCCGATAGGGGCAGGTCGCCGCGATACCTCTCACGGTTCATAGCGATGAGTCCTCTGTGTATGCCCGCTTCGGCAGGCAGATCTGTTGAACGGATTTATTATACCGTGCGGCACGGACGCAGAACCTCGCAGCGCGCCGCGGTTTCGGTAAACGATGACGGTAATACCCTCGAAATAATCGAGCGTTTCAGCCGCACAGACACATACGAGCGTCTAGCATATCCATACAAACGAGTTCGCGGATAAAGGGAGTCACGGGGCATATGAAGCAATGGGCTGGACTGGGAAAGTTCCTCGCGGGGCATATGCAGGTCATCGTTCCGATTTGCGTGGCGCTCGGCGTGCTCTTTCCCCATCAGATCGGCGTACTCAAACCCATCGTTCCCGCCCTCTTCGCCTTTATGACGTTCCAAGGTGCGCTCAGCAACACCTTCCACCAGGTAGCTGAGGTGTTCCGCCGTCCGCTGCACCTGATTTTGGCGCTGCTCGTCTCGGCGGTGCTCATTCCCATAGCAGCCTATGCCATGGGATCGCTGTTCTTTGGCTCCAATCCCAACCTTGTCTGCGGCATCGTGCTCGAGTACAGCGTACCCGTGGCGGTCACTGCCTTTATGTGGATTAGCATGTTCGGCGGCAACGGCCCGCTCGCGCTCACCATTATCCTGACGTCCTCGGTTATCTCGCCTGTGACGATTCCGCTCACGCTGAAGCTCTTGCTGGGTGCCACCGTCTCGATCGATGTGCCGAGCATGATGCAGGACATGGCCTTTATGATCGCCATCCCCGCCGTGCTCGGCATCATGATCAACGAGCTCACGCGTGGATGGGGACACGAGAAGCTCTCCCCCGCGCTCTCGCCCGCCTGCAAGTTCATGATGATGGGCGTTATCGCCTCCAACTCCACCGCCATGAGCGAATACGTGCTGCACATGAACGCGGTGCGCCTGGAAGTCGCTCTCTTTATTTTGACCTTCGCCATCAGCGGCTTTGTCGTCGGTTTTCTGGTCGCCCGTGCGCTGCATCTGCCATATAGCGAGACGACTACCATGTGCTTTACCTGCGGCATGCGTAACATCTCTTCGGGCGCCGTCATCGCCACGCAATACTTTCCGGGCGAAGTCGTGTTTCCCGTCATGTGCGGAACGTTGTTTCAGCAGGTGCTCGCCTCGCTTATCGGGCACCTCTTTGAGCGTCTGACCGGCGAGGAGCGCGCCGCTCAGCGCAAGCGTGTCGAGGCCGGCCGCGATGCAATGGCGCGCTAAACCGTCCGCAGTGTGCGGGCGCTCACTTTACGATGCGAGCGCCTCCAGATGTGCGCGGAGTCGCTCCGCATCGACATCGAGCGTGGTCTCAGCATTGACCTGGGCCAAACGATAGCCGACAAAGTAGGGCGAAACCACCCAACGCGGCAGCGCCTTGGCAATGGTCCGACCGCCCAGGTGATAGAAGAACAGGTTGTACGACTCTGCGCGACCACCGTGGTGCTCGTTCAGGATATAGCGCAGAGCTACCTGGATCGCATCGGCGAAGAGATCCGCCTCGGCTTGGTCTCTCGTGTCATCGCTGGCGGCGATTCCCTGCGGGGCTGAAACATTGACCTCAAAGAACCCCATAATCGGTTCGGTTGAGATGTTGACCGAGATTCTCCCCTGTTGCCAGACATTGATGCCTTCGAAATTGGCAGAAGTCAGCGAAGTGTAGCCGTCTTCCTGCTCCAAACCCACAATCTGCATGTGCGGATGAACGAGACTACCGCCCGAGAGCGGACCCTTGTTCTTGTACATGAGCACACTGCGATACTGCTGTGAATCGATCATCTGCTGCCAGCAACCCAGGGCAAACCGCATCACATGGTGGAGTTCATCCGGCTCATAGGTCACCAGGTCGGCATCGTGATCGGCCGACTCGATCAGCACGGTTTGACGGGTGGCGCGCAGGGTCTTGAACTTATTCTCGAGCCAAATGCAATCGCCATCACGGCGAATGATGTCGGTGAGCCCCTCCGTGTTGCAAAAGGGGCACGCGGTACCGGGGCGACGGTTGTCGTCGGGCTTGCCGCTCGCCTGCTGAACATCGAATACAAGCGCCACGGGCTACACCTCCAGCGGTACGATCCTTGTGCCATGGAGCTCGGAGACGCCCAGTGCCGCCGCCACGGTATCGCGGTTGGCCGTGGAAATGCCGCCGCCGGGAAGGATGGTCAAGCGGTCGCCCGCACACTCGATAAGACGCGACAGATGCTCCAGGTTGTCCTCGATCGGCGTGCCGGCGGCACCGCCGTGCGTCAGGATGCGTGTGATGCCGCAGTCGGCGAGTGTGTCAATCGCGTCGAGCTGAGCCTCGGGCGAGAGCTGGTCAAACGCCATGTGGAAGGTGATGTCGATGGGCTCACGCTTGCATTCCTCGGTCGCGCAGCCCGCGGCCATCACGAGGGCGCCCAACGTAAGCTCGTCGAGCGCCCATCCGCCAGCGCAGGGCTTGCAGCAGCCAAAGACCAAGCCGTCAACGCCGGCGCTTACGGCAAGGCCCAGGTCCATCTCCATCATGCGCAGCTCGTCTTGGTTGTAATGAAAGTCACCGCCACGCGGGCGAATCATGCACATCACCCGTGCATCGTGCTCGTGAGCATAGTTGGTCGTAGCGCTGATAACGCCGGCCGAAGGCGTAGTGCCACCAACGGCCAAGTTGTCGCACAGCTCAATGCGACCCGCACCGGCCTTGATGGCCACCGGTACCCGCTCAAAGTTCTCGGCGCAAAATTCATATAGCATAGATAGCCCCCGGGAGACATTTCGATTTCCACACGGCATTGTCGCACGTTAAATAGCAACCCGCACGATGGAACAAAACCTTGACAAGGAGTGTCCCAAAGTGCCGGCACATAAGGAACGTCCCCAGGTGCCACCTTGAGCGATGGGTACTCATTTAAGTACGTCCATTGAGTACCCGCAGGGGACAGACAGACCGGACTCCCTATACGACAACTGTTGACATCATATACTATGTGTCATATAGTAGGTGTTACACAGTATACTACGAAAGGAGGTGTGCGGATGGAGGCACAGATGAAGCGCGGCTTCCTCGAGGCCTGCGTGCTCGCGGCCGTCTCGGGCGAGGAATCCTACGGCTATCAGATCGTGAAGGACGTGCCCGCGAGTATGGGGCTCACGGAATCCACGCTCTATCCGTTGCTCAAGCGCCTGGAGAAGGCGGGCTGCATCACCGCGCGCTCCGCCGAGCACAACGGGCGGCTGCGGAGGTACTACCGCATCACGGACGCCGGGCGCGAGCGTATCGCCGAGTTCCTCGCCGAATGGCCATCCGTGCAGGAGATCTACCGTTACGTGGAGGGGGCGCACCATGACGCGCGATGAGTTCTTGAACCGGCTGGGCGAGCTTCTGGCCTGCCTGCCGGCAGATCAGGTAAAGGAAACGCAGGAGTTCTACGCGGAGGCCATCGCCGACCGTATGGAGGACGGCATGACGGAGGCCGAGGCTGTGGCCGCCATGGGCACGCCCGGTGAGGTCGCCGAGGCAACGCTCGACGAACTGCCCGCCGTGCCGCGCGCGATCGCGAGGACCAAGCGCAAGAGCACGGCACTTCTATGGGCGCTCGCCATCGTGGGCTCTCCGGTATGGATTCCGCTGCTGCTCGCGTTCGTCGCCGTTGCCGCTGCAGTCTACATCTGTATTTGGGTTCTTGCGCTCTGCGTGTGGATCGTGGCCGCGGCATTCGGGGGCGCGGGCCTGGTAGGGCTCCTGTTCGCCGTGGACGGCATCATTATCGGGCATGTTCCGTACGTTTTGGCCTCGATGGGAATGGGATTCGCTTCCATCGGTGTGGCGCTCCTCACGGGAGCCGGCGCCTGGACGGCGTCCAAGCAGATCGCGCGCCTCTCTGCCCTTTGGGCGAAGAAAGCCGTTTCGCCCTTCTGGAAAGATCGAGGCAATAAGAGCCGCATGGGCGCTGAAGCGGCGCCGCTCACGGCATAGGAAGGAGTGCAAACATGTCCAGCGTAAAAAGGATTTACCTTGCCGTAGCGGGTGGGCTTGTTGCCACGGGGCTCGTCCTGGCTGCTATCGGATTTGTGGCCTCCGGCTTTAACCTCGCTGTGTTCAACACGCAGATCGACCTGCGCGATGACACCATCATTCTGGGTGGTGTTGAAATAGACGACCCGACAGGGCTTCCACTCATCGAGCAGCTTGCCGAGGTCGGCGAGATCCATATTGGATCTGCAACGACTGGTTCGTCTTCTCCTCGCAAATGATCGAGCTCGTAGCAGCCGTCCCCCCTTCGGGCGCACCACGACGGGCATGAGCACACCGCGCTCGGAGCCTTTTTGCGAGACCTTCCGTCACGCTCTTCCTGCGTGGTGAACCGGTCATCGACCGACGAGAGGCTGATGGGAATCTCTCGACTTCGGGCCAATCCCGCTCACCGATCTGGTCTTCCTTCGTGATGCGCACATAAGCGAGCAGACACCGCGCAGAGCTTCAGCGCGGCCGCACTTCCACGTCTATGACGGAGGTGCCCGGCGGCGTCTTGGCGATCCCCTTGTTTGCAGGCGTTAGCGCGTGGGGATCGCCCACTCGGGGGCCGAGGCCGCCGAGGACGGCGCCGAACCTCGCGGTGTCATTCGACATCGCGAGGTTCCCGGACCATGACCACCTGGCCTCGTACCGCGGCATAGCCCCAAGGGTGAGGAGCTTCGGCACGTCGATCAGGGCGCCCGCACAGCGTCGGCCGGTCCGCCGTTCGGCAGAACGGCGGAAGTCCCTAGCCGCCCAGATATGCCTTGCGAACGTTATCGTCGTGGAGCAGCTCTTGGCCGCTGCCGGTCATGGTGATCTTGCCGGTCTCGAGCACGTAGCCGCGCGTGGCGATTGAAAGCGCCATCTGGGCGTTCTGCTCGACCAGAAGCACCGTGGTACCGGCCTTGTGCAGGTCCTCGACAATCTGGAAGATCTGCTCAATCAGAATCGGCGCCAGACCCATGGAAGGCTCATCGAGCATGAGCAGCTTGGGGTTGCTCATAAGGGCGCGCCCCATAACGAGCATCTGCTGTTCGCCGCCCGAAAGGGTGCCGGCGACCTGGCGACGGCGCTCCTTAAGGCGCGGGAACTGCTCGTAGACGCGCTCAAGGCCCGGAGCCACCGTGGACTTGGGCTGCGTGTAGGCGCCCATCTCCAGGTTCTCCTCGACCGTCATCTGCAAAAAGGCGCGACGGCCCTCGGGAACCTGGGCCAGGCCCTTGCCCACCAGTTTATCGGCAGGCGTATGGGTAATGTCCTCGCCCATAAACTTGATGGAGCCGGTCTTGGAACGCAGCAGGCCCGAGACGGTTTTAAGCGTCGTGGACTTACCGGCGCCGTTCGCGCCGATCAGGGCCACGATCTCGCCCTCGTTGACGTTAAAGGAGATGTCCTTGATGGCGTGGATAGCGCCGTACCAGACGTTGATGTTGTAGACGGAAAGCATCGGCTCTGCCATTTAGTTCTCCCCCTTATCCTGCTTGCCCAGATATGCCTCAATTACGGCATCGTTGTTCTGGATCTCCTCGGCCGTGCCCTTGGCGATGACCTTACCAAAGTTGAGCACGCAGATGCCCTCGCAGATGTTCATGACGAGCGACATATCATGCTCGATAAGCATGATGGCGATGCCAAAGGTATCGCGGATCTTGACGATGTTCTCCATGAGCTCCGCGGTCTCGGACGGGTTCATGCCGGCGGCAGGCTCGTCGAGCAGCAGCAGTTTGGGGTTGGTGGCAAGCGCGCGGACGATCTCCAGACGACGCTGGGCGCCGTAAGGCAGCGAGCCGGCCTGCTCGTTTGCCAGGTGCTCCATATCAAAGATGGACAGCAGCTCCATGGCGCGCTCGTGGGCGGCCTTCTCGTGCTTCCAGTACGTCGGCAGACGCAGCACGCCCTCAAAACCAGAGTAGCGCTCCTGGTTGTGCAGGCCGACCTTAACGTTGTCCTCCACCGTCATGGTGTTGAACAGGCGAATGTTCTGGAACGTACGGGCGATACCCATACGGTTGACCTGATAGACCGACTTGCCCGAGGTGTCCTCGCCATCGAGCAGGATGGTGCCGTGTGTGGGCTGATACACCTTGGTGAGCAGGTTGAAAACCGTGGTCTTACCGGCGCCGTTGGGACCGATCAGACCGGCAATCTCAGTCTTGCCGATAGTCAGGCTAAAGTCGTCGACCGCCTTAAGGCCACCGAACTCAATGCCCAGGTGGATGCACTCGAGTGCCGGGCGCTCGCCCAGGTCACGATCGGGAACGATGGCGCCAGAAGGATACGGGACCATCTTGCCCTTGTTGAACTCAAATTTACTGGGCATCGGCTGCCACCTCCTTCTTGGGAGCAAAGCGGTCCTTGACGCGACCGAAGAACGCCTTGAGCTGCGGGTTGTTGGTAAAGATCATGACCAGGATCAGCACGATAGCGTAGATGAGCATGCGGTAGTCCGAGAACTGACGGAGCAGCTCGGGAAGTACCGTGAGCAACGCCGCCGCGATAACGGAGCCGCGCATATTGCCCAGACCGCCCAGGACCACGAACACCAGGATAAGGATGGACGTGTTGAAGTCAAACTTGGTGGCGGAGAGCTGCGAGAAGTTACCGCCGAAGAGGGCTCCGGCAGCACCGGCGAGGGCAGCGGAAACCACGAACGCGATCATGCGGTACTGGGTGACGGAGATGCCCACGGACTCGGCTGCAATCTTGTTGTCGCGCACGGCCATAATGGCACGGCCGGTACGGCTGCGAACCAGGTTGAGCACGATCACGAGTGCGACCATGACCAGGATGGCACCGGCGAGGAAGGTCGAGTACGTCGACACGCCCGAGGCGCCCTGGGCGCCCTTGATGATGGCGGTGCCGTCCTCGAGCAGGTGCAGGTCGTCGATCGTAGAGTTGCCCGTGATGTTAAAGATCACGTGCAGGCCGCGCGAGTCGACACCCACGATAAGGCAAGTGACGATCTCCTTGATAATCTCGCCAAAGGCCAGCGTCACGATAGCCAGGTAATCGCCGCTCAGGCGAAGGACCGGGATGCCAATCAAGAAGCCCAGGATAGCGGCAGCGATGGCGCCGACCACGATACTGATGATAAGGCGCACCGGATCGGAGGGAACGGCGCTCTCCAGCGCGACGGCGGTGACGATGCCCGTGTAGGCACCGACACTCATAAAGCCCGCATGGCCCAGCGACAAGTCGCCCGCGATGCCGACGACGAGGTTAAGGGAGATAGCCATGACGATGTAGGCCGTAATGGGAACCAGCTGACCGGCGATCATGCGCGGAATCATGTGGTTAGACTGCATAAAGAACACGATGGCGAACGCCACGATGCACATGGCATACGTAACAAAATCGTGACGCGTCTGCTTGTCTTTAAGAAACTTCATAACGCTCACCTACACCTTCTCGGGGACGTACTTGCCCAAGAGGCCGGCAGGCTTGACGAGCAGGACTATGATCAAAACACCAAAGACAATGGAGTTGGCAAGGCTCGTGGAAATGTAGGCCTGCGCCATCGCCTCGATGATGCCGATGAGAATGCCACCGACAAAGGCACCGGGGATGGAACCGATACCGCCGAAGACGGCGGCGTCGAAAGCCTTGATGCCAGGCATAGCGCCCGTCGTGGGCTGCAGCACCGGCGAGTAGGAGCACAGCAGCACGCCGGCGATGGCGGCAAGGGCAGAGCCGATGGCGAACGTCATCGAGATGGTGCGGTTGACGTTGATTCCCATGAGCTGAGCGGCGGCCTTGTCCTCGGACACGGCGCGCATGGCCTTGCCCATCTTGGTCTTACCTGTAAAGAACATCAAACCGGCCATGATAACCAAGCAGGCGACGATGGTGACGAGCGAGACGGCGCTTACGTTGAACTTGGCCAAGAACTCCGGCACCTGGAAGGTGACGAGCGAAGTAAAGTTCTTGGGCGTGGCGCCCCACAGAAGCTGTGCGGCATTCTGCAGGAAGTAAGACACGCCGATGGCCGTGATCAGAACGGCCAGCGGGCCTGCTTGGCGCAGCGGCTTATAGGCCAGACCCTCAATGAGAACGCCGAGAACCGTGCAGACCACACAAGAGAGAACTACAGATGCCCAGCCCGGGAGGCCGAGATACGACGTGGCGCAGAACGAGACATAGGCACCGACCATAATGACATCGCCGTGAGCGAAGTTGAGCATCTTGGCGATACCGTAGACCATGGTGTAGCCCAACGCGATGATGGCGTAGACGCTGCCCATGGACAGGCCGTTGACCAGGTATTGGATAAAGACCGTCATGTTCCACATCCCCCTTTCGAATAGGTTTCCAGTTAATGTATGAAACAGGGACGTTACACTGTCCCTAGATACCAAGCAAGCAGGGAAGGCCAAAACCTCCCCTGCTTGGGATCAAAACCGCTCTATGTAAGGCGGCCAATTAGGCCTGTACGTACTTGCCGTCGGTGATGACGTATGCCGTGGGCTCCTTCTGGACCTGGCCCTTATCGTTCCAGGTGAGCTTGCCGGTCAGACCGTCAACGGTAATCTTGAGCATAGCCTTGGACAGCTTCTCGGCAGCCTCGGTCGGATCGGCGTCGACACCAAGACCGGCATCCTTGACGGCCTCGGCCACCGCGTGCACGCCGTCGTAGGCGTCGGCGGCAAACTGGTCGGGGGTATCGCCGTACTTATCCTTGTAAGCGTTAACGAAGTCGGCGTTCTTCTCGTCGTCGGCGGAGAACGGGGTCATGAGCAGCAGACCCTCAGCAAGAGAGGTATCGAAGCCCTCAACGCCCAGGATGCCGTCCATGCCGTCGCAGCCCATCATCTTGACGTCGTAGCCCATGTCCTTGGCGTTCTTAAGCAGGACGGACGCCGGCGTGTAGTAGATCGGCGCAAAGATCATGGTGGCGCCGGCCTGCTTGGCCTTGGTCAGCTGGTTGGTAAAGCTCGTGGCGGAGTCGTCCTTAAAGGTCTCCTCGTCAACAATCTCGAGCTTGGACTCAGCGGCCTGGGCCTTAAAGGAATCTGCGATGCCCGAAGAATAGGCGTCGCCGGAGTTATAGAACAGCACGAACTTCTCGTCCGCATACTTCTGCGCCAGGAACTTGGCAGCGTTGACACCCTGGTTGGGGTCGGTGAAGCAAACCTGGAAGACGCAATCCTTGCCGTCGGTGACGTCCTCGGAGGACGCGGACGGGGTGATCATGAACGTCTTGGGGTCGTTACCGCACTCGGCGGCAACGGCAACCGACGCACCCGTGGTGGTCGGGCCGACGAGGGCCTGCATGCCCCAGTCGAGCAGGGTGTTGAAGGCGTTGACAGCCTTCTCGCCGTCGGCCTGGTCATCCTCGGCCTTGCTGGCAAGCGGCAGCTCCTTGGTCGAGAAATCCTTGCAGCCAAGCTCGACAGCCTGTGTAACGGACTTGCCGTAGGACGCGTTGGCGCCGGTCAGCGGGCCGATGGTGCCGATCTTAAACGAAGCGTCGCTCGAAGCGGAACCGCTGTCGCCGCCGTTGGAGGAGCAACCAGCTAGAATGGACATCGCCCCCAGACCTGCTGCGCTCGCGATAACGCTCCTGCGATTCATAACAGGGTTCAATGACTTACCAGTGAGGCTCGACATGCGGCTCTCCTCTCAAATCTCGTCGGGTTTCGGTTACCCGACAGGCCATCCTGCGCCGTGTTCGGCGTTCGCAAAATACTAGACGCTTTAGTTAAGGAAAGTGGCGATTATTTCAACTTTTCTTTGGATTTGTCCATTTATCCATAATTCTGCGTATTTCTATTACTTTATGCAGTAATGCCACTTTATTGTGTGAAAGTAATGTTTCCGTTCTGTTACAGGCATCCCTGCCCTGAATAAAACGGCCTCACCGGTCGCGCTTTATGCGCACTTAGGCGGCGATGTACTTGCCGTCCTGGATCACATAGGCCGTGGCGGGCTTTTCGACCTGGCCCTCGTCGTTCCACGTGAGCTCGCCCGTCAGGCCCTCAATCTTGATCTTGCGCATGGCCTTGGCAAGATCGTCGGCAATTTCGGCACCATCGGCCGAAATGTCAATCCCCGCCTTATCG
>CABRZN010000034.1 GCA_902475445.1 uncultured Collinsella sp. | reverse complement strand
TGTCCGGTCGCTACGGCGCCGATCCGTATCTCACCCGCATCGAGGAGTGGGATTAGCATGGTGGCGAAGAAGTCGAAGGGCTGGCGTAGCGGCAAGCGAGAGGGCCGCTCGCGCATGGTTCAGATGACGCGCCATCTTGTAGTGAGCGAGGGCAAGGAGACCGAGCCTCGCTACTTTGAGGGCGTGCGTGCAGCGTTGGGCGCGGCGAACGAGCGTAAGGTTGCCATTGTCGTTAAGGGGACCGGCAAACACACGCTTGACCTACTTGACTTCGCCGTCGAACACTGCCGCTATGCGCCCGAGACATTCGACCATGTGTGGCTCGTGTATGACAAGGATGACTTTCCTGCGTCCGACTTTGACGCGATGGAGCGCAAATGCGACGAGCTCTCCGATGGTTCGAGGACCTTCCATGCGTTGTGGTCGAACCCCTGCTTCGAGCTGTGGCCGCTTCTGCACTTTCGCTACACGACCGCGCATATGTCCGCGTCCGACTGCCAGCATGCCCTCGCGCAGGAGATGTCGAAGAACTTGGGCATCGAGTACCGCAAGAACTTGGACGGGCTGTTCGAGGTGGTGGACGGCAAACGAGGCGAGGCATTGCAGCGTGTTGGGCGCCTCGTCACATACCATAGGGGACTGGGTAACGTTAAGCCATCCGCGCAAAACCCTGCAACTAAGGTGGGCGAAATTTTCGATGTAATCGGGCCGTATCTGGTTTGACGGTCAAGTTCGATTGGGCTTGATAGGACTGGAGATTCATGAAAGATGTTGTTTCGGGCTGCCTGCCGTCTTTAACTGGATTGACCTTTTGGGACCCGATAGGATACTAGGCCGAATCTAGCGGTATTGACGCAGTCAACCTACGGGCCTGCGTCCTACGGAGGGGCGGCTTTTCTTTTGAATGGCCGCCCCTTTTTATTTAAGGGACTGTTTTTGGTAAAGACTTCGTTGCGCTTCCTGCTTAGAGCGCTCGGTTTTTATCGTAGCTTTCGAAAGTATGCGGCAAATTCCGGAACCCCCGAGCACACCACCTTTATCGCACGAAGAAACCGCGGGTAAACGCGTTGTCGCCACTTGGTGTGGTCGACCTGTCCTGATTTTGCCTCATACTTCTGGTTTTAGCCATCTTTGCGGTCGATCGACCGTCAAAACAATTCGTTTAGCAAGACTTTCGAGGATAATCATTTCTAGATTTTGGAATAATTTATAACTAATTCGCAAAAATATATCGATATCTAGTATGATTATCAGTAACTTCCACGCTAGGAGACTGCTGATGGTTCGTATTGTTCAGATCGCGTTGCATGATTTTAAGAATATTGCCTTTGGCGAGATTGCCTTTACGAAATCGAAGCCCTGCTCTGCCTTTGTGCCCGGGGCGGACGTTATAGGCATTTATGGCCAAAATGGCTCCGGCAAGACTTCTGTAATTGAGGCGATTGACCTGGTCAAAACCCTGATGACGGGTGCCGCATATGACAGGCAGAAAGTTCTCGACTACTTTTATCCTGGCAAAGACTCTTTTTCAATTGACATTGAGTTTAACATTGATACCCCAGATGAATTATTTCTTACGTTCTATACCGTCACTTTTTCGCGTAGAGCAGACTCTGCTTGGATTTCGCACGAAAAAATGGCTGTAAAACAATTTAATGTCGATAAAGACAAATGGGGGTCTAAGAGGACTCTCGTGGAGCTTGTTCAAGAGGCCCCCGAGTCTGCCGCGGCGGTTCTGCCCAGAAATCGCTGGTCCCATCTTTTGAACGCGGATCAACAGCTTAAGATGTCGATGTTGGTTTCGCTAGGTGTTCTTCAGCGGGGCAACATGTCCCCCATGCTATCCATACAAACTGTTAAATATCTGATCTCGCTTTTTGCCTGCGATTTCAATCTTTATATGCAGGAGGAACCTCCGGAGCAATTGCAGATTAATGAGGCTGTGTACGAGCTGCAATCGGCTTCTTTCAAGAGTGCCCATCAAGAGATTCTCACTCCGCTGTATTGCCTGCTCGCCGAGCTTGGGCTTTATTTCCGTTACCGAGTCAATGTGTTTACGACACTGGCAAATGCAACTTGCAGCTTAAACGTACTTTCGATGGATATTATCGATGATCGCGTGTTTGGCCAGAAGGGTCACCTTTCTGTCAATCTTTTTAAGCCCGCTGTTATTAAGGACGATGATTTCCCAGCCGTTTCGTCTGCGATTAAGCGTGTGAGCGGATTAATTGGCACGCTTGTGCCGGGTCTTTCCATCGAGGTTAAAGTCATTGGATCTCAGCTTTTGGATAAGGGCGATTCACCCGCCAAGCAAGTCGAGTTCCTTTCTTGCCGCAATGGGGTCGAGATTCCACTGCGCTGTGAATCTGAGGGCGTAAGAAAACTCATCTCTTTCTCGCTCTGCCTTATGGAAGTCCATTCGTACTCCGACGCATTCCTTGCAATTGACGAGCTCGACTCGGGCGTATTCGAATTCCTCTTGGGGCAGCTTCTTTCCGTGCTAGAGTCGTTTGGCAAGGGACAGCTCTTGTTTACTGCCCACAACCTACGTGTTCTTGAATTGCTGCCGGCATCAGAGATTCTTCTGACCACTGCAGATCCTGATAATAGGTTTGTTCGCTTTAAAGGCGTTAAGCCCACCAATAACATGCGTGACCAGTATTTGCGCGCGATTAGCCTTGGCGATAGCGGACAGCGTCTGTACGATTCTACGGACAGGTACTCGATCGATGCCGCGCTCTGCTTGGATGGTGACGAGTAGTGGGTGCCACCGAGTTCGTTCTTTTTATCGTCGAAGGCGAAACTGATGAGCTGGCATTGGGTCGTGCTCTTACAAGTTTGTTTGCAAGCGGGGAGCATCCTGGTCCTCGTTTTGGGATTGTGCGCGGCGACATCACATCGGTGCATGCTCTCGGTGCAGGAAATCCCGCTTCGACTATTAAGAGACGGTTGGTTGATACCGTGAAGGAATTTCTCGCCAAGGACAAGTTGCGTGCCACCGATTTAGACGCCATTGTGCTGTTGTCCGATACCGATGGTGCATTTATCGATGATTCGCTGGTTGTCTATGATGAAGATGAGCCTCGTTGTTCCTATTTTGAAGATAGAATCGAAACGTCAAACGTCGCCTTGCTGCGTCAGAGAAATCAATGTAAATCTTCGTGTCTTAAGACGTTATCTAGGACGCATGAGCTGACCTGTAACAAAAGGAAGATTCCTTTTAAAGCTGCATATATGTCACGCAACCTTGAGCATGCTTTGTCCGATTTTTCAGGTAGGGCAACACAGCAGAAAAAGTATGATCTGGCGCGCAAGTTTTCTAAAAAATACGGTACGGACGTTATTGGTTTCTTGGAGCTCCTTACGTTCCTTGCTCCCGTTGGCTCATATCAGGATAGTTGGGTTTATATCGCCCAGGACAATAACTCTCTTTTGAGGGGCTCCAACATGAAACAGACGCTCGAGGCTTTGCCCTCTAGTCCAATCAAAGCTGCCTCCTCCCTCTAAAAAAGTTCTTAAAACAGCCTTAAAGGCGTTCCAACTCGCGTTGACAGCGTAAAATACGCATGTTTGACTATGACAGAAGTGGATTTTAGGGGAGGAGTACGCCATGGAGGTGCTGGTTGTTGGCAACACCGCATATGTTGACGATGACTTTTGTGCCAAGGCGTTCCCCGGGGACCACGTTAAGGTCGTCGCTGCCGCGGAAGCGCGCCGCGACGAGTCGTCGCCCCATGCCTCGTGGAAAGAGCTCCTCCAGCACCTGGATCAGGCCTACGAGTTCGACCGCGTGGTTTACCTGTCTAATTACCTTACCCCGCATACCGATACCGTGGGCGATATCGAGCTGCTGCGCTCGGTCTTTCGTACGTGCGCGGGTCGACGGGTCCAACTACTGTATGTAGCGGGGCCCGCGGGTGCCGAGGGTGCCGCCGATGCCGCGGGGCGAACGGGCAAGGGCATTATCGCGCACGCAGCCAACGACCTGTGCCGCTACTACGCTGCTCGCGAGGGTGTTCAGACCAAGATCCTGCGCGTGCCGTTCCTGTATACCGCGTCTGCCGCGCTGGAGGACCCGTTTTTGGCGCCGATGTTCGACGCATGCTCAACCGGATCGGCCGCTCTGCAGGGCGCGCAGGATGCGGCGTTTCCGCTGCTGTGTGCCGAGGAGCTTTCGGTGCTGGTACGCCGTATCTTCGACAGCTGGGATGGCAACTTTGAGACGCTCGATGTAGCCGATACCTTCCATCACACGGTGGGTGAGGTGGGCGAGGCCCTTCAGGCGCTGTTTCCAGGGCTCTCAGTTGCCTATGGCGATTCTGCCGGCTACGCCCTGCCCGCCAGCGACGTCGTTCGCGTGCGTTATGGCTGGTTTCAGCGTTACGACTTGCTGCGCGACCTCTCGACCATTCAGGCTCGTTGGGATGCTGGCCGTGCAAAGAAGGTCAACCCCTTGCGCGCGGCCATCGACCGCATTCAAATGCGCACGCTGCCTGTCAAATGTCTGGAGACGGCAGCCGCCTGGGTGCTCTTTGAAGTGCTGGAGCGCTTGTTCTCCCAATCGGCCCAGCTCAACGTGCTCGATTATCGCCTGCTCTACGTGGTGCTGATCGGCACGCTGTATGGCTTGGACTTTGGTCTGGTTGCGGCGCTGCTGGCGTCGGTGGGTTTGGCCGTGAGCTACTTTACTCAGTACGGCTATACCTTCCAGGGCCTGTTTTACGAGCCGTCCAACTGGCTGCCGTTTATTGCGTACTTTGTTGTGGGTGCCGTGTGCGGCTATGTGCAGCTGCGCAACAGCGAAGCCATTAGGGCGGAGCGCGATCAAAACGAGCTCGTGCGCAACCGCAATACGTTCCTTACGCAGCTCTACCACGACGCGATCGAGGACAAGCGCGCGTACAGGCGCCAGATCGTGGGTCGCCACGACAGCTTTGGCAAGATCTTTGCCGTGACGCAGGAGCTCGACGTGCTCAACCCACGCGACATCTATCGCAAGTGCTGCGAGCTTCTGGGCGGGATCCTCGAGAACGATTCGGTGGCTATCTACCATGTTTCTGGCGGAGCATTTGCACGCCTGGTGGCAGCAAGTCCCGCGATTGCCGAAGACGCCGCACGCTCGCTCACGCTTGAGCAGCTTGCACCTCTATTGGGCGACGGGGGTCGTTCGAATCTGTGGGTGAACCGCGAGCTGACGCCGGGGCTTCCCATGTTTGGATACACGATCGAGCGCGACGGGGCGCCCGCCGTGTTGATCTTTGTGCGTAGTGCGGCCGAAAACCAAATGACCCTCTATTATCAAAACTTGTTCCGCATCTTGTGCGGCCTGGTCGAAAGCGCGCTGGGCCGTGCCTTTGACTATGAGGCGGTGGCACAGGATAAACGCTGCGTTGACGGCACTTGCGTGCTCAAGCAGGCTGCCTTTGGCCAAGAGCTCGCGGCCGAGCAGGCGCTGGCAGATGGCAAGATGGGGAGCTTTTTGCTCCTGCGCGTGGTACCGGGCATGGAGCCTGTCGGCGAGCTGGTGGGCGCAATTGGGTCGGCAATCCGCGAGAGCGATGCGGCGGGCCTGGTCGATGGTGACATGCTCTACCTGCTTATGCGCCAGGCAAAGGCGTGCGATCTGCCCATTATCCGCGAGCGCCTGAGCGCAAAGCAGATTGCGGTGGAGCCCGTTGACGGCGAGGACATCGTGGCGCTGCTGCAGCACATCTCTTACACCGGTGACGGTGAGGGGGGTGCCGCTTGATCTCGCTTGTTGTTGCTGCCGTCTTGCTGCTGATTCATGTGCTGGTTTGCCTGATGCTGTGGACGCTCATGAAGTTGGGCCTGCTGCCGGTGCGCGGGCACATGCTGGCTGTAATAGTGCTGGTGCCGCTGTGGGGCCCGTTGCTGGTGGTCCTGCTATCGGTCCGCAGCGCGGTGTTTGGCGAGGGGCTGAAAGAGTCCGCGCTGGAGTCGCTGCGCTTCAACGACGACCTGCATCGCAGCATCCTAGTGCACGAACGTGATGCCGATGCAGGCGTAGTGCCGCTCGAGGAGGCGCTCATCGTCAACGACCCGGCAGAACGGCGCCGCTTAATGCTCTCCATGCTCACCGAGGAGCCCGACGCGTACCTGGCGCAGCTGCAGGCGGCTAAGCTTAACGACGACGTTGAGGTGGCGCACTATGCCGCGACGGCGGTGGCGCAGATCTCCAAGGAGTCCGACCTTAAATCGCAGCAGCTGGAACGTGCCTTTAAGACCGACCCGAGCGCGCAAAACCTCAATGAATACTGCAATTTTCTTGGCGAATACTTGGGCTCGGGCTTGGCCGAGGGGCGCGTGGCTCAGATTCAGCGCCAACAGTACGCGCGCCTGCTTGCGCGTCGCTGCGAGCGCGAGGACACCCTTGAGCTTCGCATTCGATACGCGACGGCGCTGGCCGATGTCGGACAGATCGACGAGGCGCAGGCCGTGACCGACCAGCTGGTGCTCGACGTGCCCGAGGAGCAGGAGGTTTGGATGCTTTGTCTGCGCCTTGCGGTGATGCGCCGCGACGGTGACGAGGTCCACCGCGTGATCGATGCGATTGACAAACAGCATGTGTACTTGAGCGCTGCCAACCGCGAGGAACTGGCGTTTTGGCGCAACGGAGAGGAGGCCCGGTGAGCGTGGTACAGCATATCCGCGACCGTGCGGGCCATTTTCGTTGGATGGGGCTGCTTGTGGTGTGGGCGGTCTTTATTGCCATGGCGGCCGTGCTGCTGGTGGAGCGCGCCGGCGTACAGTACAGTGCGGGCCAGCATAAGCTGGGGATGCTTGCCGCCAACGATGCGGTGCCGGCTTCCTCAGCAATATTTGGCCAAAAGCCCACGTGCCTGGTCATTACCGATTCCGATCAAGCTGGCGTCGAGGACGTAAAGGAGCAGTTCGACCAGATTCTGCTCGATATGAAGATCGCGCACCGCGACGTGGACCTTGCCCTGGACGGCGCGGATGCCATTCCCTCGCTGACCTCCTACGATCGCGTGATTTTGCTTATGCCGTCGCTCGATGGGCTCGGTACGCACCTGAGCGACATTATGAGTTGGGTGAGTGCCGGCGGTTCGCTTATGCTTGCCATGCCTCCGGATAACTCGGGCTATCTGCAAGTGATTGCTCCCAAGCTTGGCATTGAATCTGCCGGATATGACTATGTAAAAGCCGAAAGCATTGTGCCGAGCGAGGACTTTATGCTGGGCGGGGGAGAGCGCTACGAGCTCTCGGACCCCTTTGATTCGTCGCTTTCGGTTTCGCTGCGCGAGACGGCTCGTGTGTGGGCTAAGACCGGCGATGCTGGCGCCCCGCTCATTTGGTCGAATGACTGCGGTAGCGGTCGCACCGTGGTGTGCAATATCGGTATCTATGACAAGGTCATGCGCGGTTTTTACGCCGCGGCGATCAGCCTGCTGGGCGATGCCACGGCCTATCCGGTCATCAACAGCGCCGTCTTCTATCTGGACGACTTTCCCAGCCCCGTGCCCTCGGGCGACGGCACCTACATCAAGCGCGACTACGGGCTTTCTATCGCCGACTTTTATGCCAAGGTCTGGTGGCCCGATCTGCAAAAGCTCGCGCAAAAATATGGCGTTCGCTTTACCGGCGTGATGATCGAAAACTACGAGGACGCGGTCAACCAGACCGAGCCCGCACGCCAGGCCGATACCACGCAGTTCCGCTACTTTGGCGGCATGCTGCTGCAGATGGGCGGAGAGCTGGGTTTCCACGGCTACAACCATCAGCCGCTGGCGCTCTGGGATACCGACTATGGCACACTGTACGACTACAAGACGTGGAAGAACAAGGAGACGCTCGTCGCATCGCTCAACGAGCTTATAGCCTTCCAGGACGAGGTACTGCCCAACGCGCACGGCTCGGTCTATGTGCCACCGTCGAATATCCTTTCGGCCCGTGCGCGCAAGCTTATTGGCACCGACGTTCCGCGCATTAAGACCATCGCCAGTACGTATTTTGAGGATGGCACCGACTTGCCCTATGTGCAGGAGTTTGGCGTGGCGAGCGATGGCATTGTGGAGCAGCCACGTATTGTCTCGGGCGGCATGGTCAACGATTCCTATATGCGTCTGGCAGCCGTGTCCGAGCTCAACATGCACTACGTGAGTACGCACTTTATGCATCCGGACGACCTACTGGATCCCGGTCGCGGAGCCAAGGAGGGCTGGGAGGTCTACAAGGGCGGTCTGACCAACTACCTGGAGTGGCTTACCAAGTCTGCGCCCGACCTGCGGCGCCAGACCGGTTCGGAATGCTCGGGCGCCATCCAGCGCTTTTCGTCCGTGACGGTGAGCGTGGATACAGACGCGAATGCCTGGACGCTCAGCCTGGGCAATTTCCACGACGAGGCTTGGCTCATGTTCCGCGCCAACAACGGCGAGCCGGGTGCAGTCACGGGTGGCGAGATTACGCATCTGACGGGCGATCTGTACCTGGTTAAAGCCACGGACAAGACGGTGGCCATTGCACGCAAGGAGGGTGGCGACAAATGAGAATCTGTTTGGTACTCGAGGGTTGCTACCCCTATGTGCACGGCGGCGTATCTACCTGGATGCATGGCTACATACAGGCCATGCCCGAGCACGAGTTTGTGCTGTGGGTGATTGGCGCGCATGCTGCCGACCGCGGCAAGTTTGTCTACGAGCTGCCCGGCAACGTGGTCGAGGTGCACGAGGTATTTCTGGATGACGCCCTGCGGCTTTCGGGCGAACAAGAAGAGGCCGACTTTAACGACCGCGAGCGCGAGGCGCTGCGCCGCCTGGTGTCGCTTTCTAATCCGGACTGGGACGTGCTATTTGATATCTTCCAGCGCCGTCGCGTGCATCCGCTATCGTTTTTGCAGAGCCGCACGTTTATGGATATCTTTCGAGACGTGTGCCTGGCCGAGTACCCATACACGCCCTTTGCCGATGCATTCCACACCATGCGCTCCATGCTGCTGCCCGTGCTCTACCTTCTGGGCAGCGAGGTGCCGGTGGCCGATGTGTACCACGCCATCTCGACCGGCTACGGCGGCCTGCTCGCCTGTCTGGGCTCAAGCGTTCACCAGGCTCCGGTGCTGCTGACCGAGCACGGCATTTATACCCGCGAGCGCGAGGAAGAGATCATTCGTGCCGACTGGGTCGTGCCGTCGTTTAAGGACCGCTGGATCCGCTTTTTCTACCTGCTTTCGGAGGAGATCTACCGTCGCGCCTTCCGCGTGACCAGTTTGTTCCATAACGCCCGTAAGACGCAGATCGACATGGGCTGCGATGCGGACAAGTGCCTGGTCATCCCCAACGGCATCCAGTTCGATCGCTTTAAGGACATTCCCTTAAAGCCCGATGACGGCTGGGTGGATATTGGCGCGGTGGTGCGCCTGGCGCCCATCAAGGACGTCAAGACCATGATCTATGCCTTCTTTGAACTGCACGAGCGCCTGCCTAAGGTGCGCCTGCACATTATGGGCGGCGTGGACGACGAGGAGTACGGTGCCGAGTGTCAAGCGCTGGTCGATACCCTGGGCGTGCGCGATCTGATCTTTACCGGGCGCGTCAACGTGGTCGAGTACATGGAAAAGCTCGACTTTACCATTTTGACGAGCATCTCCGAGGGCCAGCCGCTCAGCGTGCTGGAGTCGCTTGCAGCGCGCCGTCCCTGCGTGACGACCGAGGTGGGCTGCTGCCGCGAGCTGTTCGAAGGCGCCCCGGGCGACGACTTTGGCGTGGCGGGTTTTGTGACGCCGCCCATGTATCGCAAGGGCTTGGCCGATTCCATGGAGCGCATGTGCACAAGCCGCGCCCGTCGCATTGAGATGGGGGAGCGTGGCCAGCGTCGCGTTGCCACGTACTTTTTGCACGAGCAGATGCTCGCCAACTATCGCGCGCTGTACGACGTGACGGCGCGTGCGTTTGACCTGCCCAGAGAGGGGGAGTAGCCGGTGGCTGGAATCGGTTTTGAGCTCAAACGCCTATTTAGGCGCAAGGGTCTGTTTGCCACGATGCGCGCCTATGGCTACGCTGGCATTGTGTGCACGGGCCCCATGCTGCTGGGCGTGCTACTCCAGGTGGGTATCTTGGTGCTGTGCGGTCTGTGGGGCGTGGGGCGCGCCAACCAGGATCTGCTGGTGTGCATGGTGACCTATACACTGCTGGCCTCGCTTACGCTCACAAGCTTTTTCTCCATGCCGGTCACGCGCTTTTTGGCCGACATGCTCTTTGCCGAGCGCGAGGATGAGATCCTGCCTTCGTTTTGGGGATCTAATGCCATCATGCTCGTTGCGGGCACGGTGCTCTACGGCGTCTTTTTGCTGTTCTCGGGGGCCACGCTGCTGCAGGGGCTGCTGTGCCTGTGGCTCTTCAACATCATGATCGTCAACTGGAACGGCATGAGCTATCTCACGGCCATCAAAGATTATCGTGGCATTTTGTGCAGCTTTGCGGCCGCCATTGGCGTGGCGTGCCTGTGCGCCCTGGCAGCGCTGACGTTGGGACTGCCGCCGGTCGAGGGCCTGTTGGCGTCAATCGCCCTAGGCTACGGCGTCATGCTTGCCTGGGATGTGGTACTGCTGTACCGGTATTTTCCACAGAGTGATCGGAGTCCCTGGCGTTTTTTGCGCTGGCTCGACCAATTTATGCCGCTTGCGCTTACGGGGCTGTTTACCAACTTGGGGTTTTTCGTACACCTGGTTATTATCTGGGCGGGCCCTATTGGCGTGCAGATCAAAGGCCTGTTTTACGGGGCTCCTTACCATGACGTTCCGGCACTCATTGCGTTTTTGACCACACTCGTCACGACCGTCAACTTTGTGGTGTCGGTCGAGGTCAATTTCTATCCGCGCTACCGTGACTACTACAGCCTGTTCAACGACGGCGGCGTGGTGGGCGATATTGTGGTGGCCGAGGAGGAGATGCTCTCCACGCTCAACAGCGAACTGCGCTTTTGCGCGCTCAAGCAGCTGTTTGTGACCGCGGCGGTCATCTCGCTCGAGACTACAGTGCTCTCGGCCCTGCCGCTGGGCTTTAACAATCTTATGCACGGGTATTTTCGCACGTTATGCGTAGGCTACGGCCTGTATGCCGTGGGCAACACGATCCTGCTTATCTTGCTGTACTTTACCGACTACAAGGGAGCCGTTCTGGCCTCGGGCCTGTTTGCCGGTGTGGCAGGGCTGGCGACCGCCGTGTCGTTGCTTTTGCCGCAGCAGTTTTACGGCTTTGGCTTTTTGTTGGGTGCGGTGGTGTTTTTTATCGTGGCGCTGCTGCGGCTCGATACCTATACCGCCAACTTACCGTATCGTATCCTGAGTCAGCAGCCCATTGTGGCGACCGACAAAACGGGTCGTTTTACACAGCTGGGCCGCTTGCTCGACCGTGCCGAGCAGCGCTATGAGGAGTGCCGCTGCAAGGGCGTGCCGCACGGCGCGTTTCAGCGCGCAGTAGTTCGCGTGTACCGTAACCATTGGGGAGGTTCTGATGACCGATAAGTTGATGTCTCGCCGCTGTCTGATCGAGGCGGCTGCCGGCGCGCTGCTGCTTTCGGGCTGCTCATCTCAGGACGAATCCTCGACAAATAAGGTAAAAAAGCAGGACAAGATTAAAAAGGCCGAGGCCTCCGACCAGTCCAAACATCTGCGCGATAAGGACGAGCTGTACGAGGTCTATGATGACTCGGGCATTGTGACCATGTATCTGACGGTCTCTCGCGGCAACAGCTCCGAGAACACGGACCATACCTGGGCCGAGATCAACACGTACTCGGTGTATGACTATGCCGACATGGGCGTGACGCGCTATCAGGTTATGGGCCTGCTGCAGGCGGGCGACGAAGACGGCCCGGTGGCCGGCGAGGTTGGCTATGGCGAGGAAGCGCCCAATGCCACCGTGCAGGTGCGCGGCCAGACATCGAGCTCCTACACGCAAAAGAATTACAAGGTGGAGCTCAAAAAGGGCAAGGGTACCTGGCGCCAACAGCGCGCGATTGCGCTCAACAAGCACATGGGCGAGGGTATGCGTTTTCGCAACAAGATGGCCTACGACCTTATCCGCGGGATTCCCCAGATGATGGGCCTGCGCACGCAGTTTGTGCATCTGTGGGTGTGCGACCAGACCGAAAAGTCCAACGATACCTTTGAGGACTACGGCCTGTTTACGCAGGTGGAGCAGCTCAACAAGACGGCGCTTAAGGCACATGGCCTGGATAAGAGCGGGCACCTGTACAAGGTGAACAGCTTTGATTTCCATCGCTACGAGGACACCATTAAGCTTGCCGACGATCCCGACTACAACCAGGCAAGCTTTGAGGGCATGCTCGAGATTAAGGGCGATTCGGACCACACCAAGCTCATCGAGATGCTCGATGCGCTCAACGACGAATCGCAAAAGATCGATGAGGTGCTCGACACCTACTTTGATACCGAGAATCTGGTCTATTGGCTGGCGTTTCAGATCCTGACGGGCAACTGCGATACGCAGAACCGTAACTGCTATCTGTACAGCCCGCTCAACTCCAATACGTGGTACATCCTCGATTGGGACAACGACGGTATGCTGCGCAAGCTGGAGCTTTCTCTTGCCGGGTTCTCGGACTATGCGAGCTGGGAGCGCGGCGTAAGCAACTACTGGGGCAACGTGCTATTCAATCGTGCTCTGCGTAGCAAATCGTTCCGCAGCGAACTCGACCGCGCCGTAAAGGACCTGCGCTCGTATATGACCGAGGCGCGCCTGGCCAAGATGATTAGACATTATCGCGAGGTTACCGAATCGCTGGTCTTTGCTTCGCCCGATATCGACAATCTGCCTGTCACCAAGGACCAATACGAGCAAACCGCCGCGGCGATTCCCTCCGAGATTGAGGAGAACTACAAGAGCTTTCGCGAGAGCTATAAAAAGCCCATGCCGTTCTACATTGGCGTGCCGCAGATCGATAACGGTAAGCTGCGCATTAACTGGGATGCGTCCTACGACTTTAAGGCGCGCGACATTCGCTATACCGTGGAGCTGGCGCGCGACTATGCCATCAAGGACGTGTTTTTTAAGGCCGAGGACGTGCTACTGCCCGAGGTGACCTGCGATGCGCCCAATGCCGGCCAGTATTTTGTGCGCGTGCGCGCCACCAACTCAGACGGCTATATACAAGATGCGTTTGACTACTATGTGACCGACGACGGCAAGCACTACGGCATGAAGTGTTTTTACGTGCAAGACGGCGGTAAGGTCGTGGAGGACACATATGAGGAGGGCTAGCGCGCTGCTTGAGCGCCTGGCGGCTCCGCCTGTGCGTGTCACGCAGGAGCGTTACCGCCACGAGCTCAAATATCTCATTAACGAGGGTGAGCACGCCGCGCTGGCCTGCCGCATGGCGCCGGTTTTCAAGCTAGACAAGCATGCGCAGGCGGGCGGCTATACCATTCGCAGCCTGTACTTTGACGACTACTGCAACTCGGCCTACGAAGAAAAAGACGCCGGCATCCTCATGCGCAAAAAGTATCGCGTGCGCATCTACAACGGCAGTGACAAGGTGATTAAGCTCGAGCGCAAAAAGAAGTACGGCAGCTGGATCTACAAGGAGGGCGCGCCGCTCACGCGAGGCGAGTTTGAGCAGATCCTGGCCGGCGACTACGACTTTTTGCTGAGGAGCCCCTATCCGCTCTGCCGCGAGTTCTACATCGAGTGCATCTGCAATATGATGCGCCCGCGGACCATCGTGGACTACGAGCGCGAGCCGTGGGTGATGGACGAGGGTACCGTGCGCATTACCTTTGATAGCAACGTGCGTGCGGCGGTGGGGAGCTTTGACTTCTTTGACGCTACGTTGCCCGCGTTGCCCGTGCTGGAGCCCGGCAAGCTGGTGATGGAGGTCAAGTTTACCGAGTTTTGTCCGCAGCTGGTGCGCGATATGGTGCCGCCAGGTGCGGCCGAACTCACGGCGGTTTCTAAGTACTGCCTGTGTTATGACAAGACCGCCTACCTGCGCGGTTTTAACTACTGGGAATCGGATTTTGGGAACCGAGGGGATATTTAGACCATGAGCACTAGGGACTTTTTTAAGAACTCCGTCTTGGAGGCGTTTGGTCAGGTCGACCCCGCCAAGATTGGCCTGTCGCTGCTCGTGGCGCTCGCCATGGGCATCCTGATCTACTACGTGTACAAGCGCTTTTTTACTGGCGTGGTCTATTCGCGCAGTTTTGCCGTGACGCTCGTGGGCATGTGCGTGCTCACCTGCATGGTCACGCTCGCGATCTCGACAAACGTGGTCATCTCGCTTGGTATGGTCGGTGCTCTGTCTATCGTCCGCTACCGTACGGCGGTCAAGGACCCGCTCGACCTGCTGTATCTGTTTTGGTCCATTACCACGGGCATTACGGCAGGCGCCGGTATGTATGCGCTCGTAGGACTCACGGCAGTGGTGATCGTGGTGATGATCGCCGGCTTTGCGAGCCACCAGGACAAGGCGCGCGTGTACATGATGGTCATCCACTACACGGGTCAGACCACCGGCGATGATATCGTGCGTGCATTTGGGCGCACCAAGTTTACGGTGAAGTCCAAGACCATGCGCGGTGACAAGGTCGAGATGGCCGTCGAGGTGTTCTCGGACGGTGTGGATATGCCCTATGCCGACGCCATCCGCGCGCTCGATGGCGTGGAAGATCTAACGTTGATCCAATACAACGGCGAATATCACGGCTAATTTTGTTCCAGCGTTCTAACGAACGCCGGACCGCTCGACGCTGCTTGCGCTGACGTTTTCTCGACCTGGGTGGGCTGGTCTTGGTTTGGTTTTATGTAAGGGATGGTGCCGCGTGGACGTGCAACAGCTAGAAGAGTCCTGGGCTGCAAGGGCCGGCGCGCGTGAGGCGCGTCTTGTTGCGGCCTCGCACGTGCCGGCGGCGCTGTCGCTGCTGGGGATTGTGCGTCCCAGCGATCGCCTGGTCGTGTTTGCCGATGACTTTGCCGATGCGTTTGCGCGCGGCTTTGATGCCTGCGACGTTGTGCTCGTGGGGGAGCCGTCGGTTGCGGCGTTTACCGCCGCGTCCGAGGGCTTTGATGCTTCGTTTGATGCTGGCGGGCCGCACCTGTGGTGGTTCGTCAATTCCATCGGCGGGTTTGGCCTGCGTGTGCCCGATCTTCGTGCCCTGGGTCGGGCGGCGCGTGAGGCCCGTGCGTTGCTCGTGGTGGATAACACCGTGGCAAGCGTCTTTGGGTGCGATCCGCTGCGTTTGGGTGCCGTCCTGTCGCTCGAGGCACTCGACCGTGTGTGTGTCGGCGTTGCGCCGCGCAAGCTCGTCGCCGCTTCGGTGGCGCGCTCGCAGCTTAAGCGCCATCGCGTGGATGCCGCCGCCGAGTGTGCGCATGCGCTTCTTGCGGATTGCGGTGCGTCTGCACTCGACCTTTCTGCTAATGAGGCTTGCATACTGGAGCGGGGGCTGTCTTCGCTCGACGCTCGCATGCAGGCCCACTTCGATCGCGCCCGTGCGCTGGCCGAGTATCTGGCTGCTAACGAGATGGTGTGTAACGTTCGCTATCCCGGGCTGGGCTCGCATCCCGATCATGCGGTTGCAACGGGAATCCTCGAGCACGGCTTTGGCCCGGCAGTTGAGTTTGACCTTATCGAGCGAAGTGCGGGTGAGCTGTTCGACACATTGCCGGGGGAGTTCCGCACATCACCCGCCGGCGGCTCAACAACGCGCCTTTCGGCCCCGCGCGGTAAGCGGGGGAGCGCCATCCGCCTCTTCGCCGGCACCGACGACCCTCTGCAGGTGGCTGCCACTCTCGATAACGCCCTTCGCAAGTAGCTAATCGGGGCCTGTGTCACGAAAACGGCCTATTTACTACGTTTAAGCAATAGGGGTCGACCATACCCGCCTATTTTGAAAATTACCAGGCTGTTTACCAGCGGTTTTATTTTCATAATGTCCGGTATGGTCGTGGGTATTCAACTAAACGTAGTAGATGGGCCCTTTCTGTGGTGCGGCACCAAGCCGGTCATTTTG
>CABRZN010000033.1 GCA_902475445.1 uncultured Collinsella sp. | reverse complement strand
GTACGACGAGTCGGTGTATACCGGCGGGTCGTTTGTACTCGACGACTGCGGCCGCGTGGTGGCCCAAGCGCCGTGTTTTGAGGAGAGCCTACTGGTTCAGGAGATCCAGCGCGGTGTGATGCTCGATGCCTTGGAGGACCACGAGCTGCCCGAGTTTCGCTCCGAGGAATGGCTGTGGCAGGCGCTGGTGCTCGCCGTTCGCGATAACGCCCGCGCCCGCGGTACGTCGCGCGCCGTGGTGGCGCTCGAGGGCGACTTGCCGTCGTCCCTACTGGCGGCGCTTGCCGTCGACGCCCTGGGTCCGCGCAATGTGGTCGGCCTGGTGCTGGGGCGCAACCGCATCTTTACGCCGGCGCAGGAAGAGGCCGAAGCCGCCCGTTGCGCCGCCGTTCGCGCCATTGCCGAGCGCCTGCATATTCGTACGGTTGAGCGTGATGCGCCGGATGCCGCGCGTGTGCTCGACCGCGATGTGTCGGCGGGCGACGCCGAGCGCCTGCGCTCTCGCACGCTGGGCCTCATGCTGGAGGATACGGCGCTCGAGCTGGGTGCGATGGCGTTGACCCCGCTGTCCAAAACTGAGTACGCGCTGGCGGCGCCCGCGCTTTGCGGTGGCTACCAGGGCGATTATGCACCCTTTGGTGACGTATACCTGTCGACGCTCGAGTTTGTGGCGCGCGTGCGCAACCGCACGTCTGCCGTGGTGCCGCAGGAGCTCGTGACGCTCAACGCGGTGGAGGATTGCATGGAGCGAGTGCTGGCGCAGGCGCTCTCGACGCTCGACGGTCCGGTCGATATGCTCGATCGCGCGGCACAGCTGCTCGGCGGGCTTGAGCCGGGTGAGGTCGATGGCGCGCTCGAGGCGCACGTGGACCGCAATCGATCTTTCGACGATATCCCGATGGCCGCTGGCAAGCCTGAGGCCTGCTCGCTGCTGCTGATGCTCGTTCGACAGGGTGAGGCTGCCCGCCGCATGTTGCCGACGGCACCGATCGTCTCGTCCCGCTCGTTTGCCGAGCGCTCTTGGCCGTACATGCTCGCGTGGTCCGACCTGGGGCTTAATGGCAAGGAGCGTATGTCGGTCGATTCGCTGGCACGCGCCGAGGTGCGCCGTTTTGCTGACGAGGATACGAGCGAGCGCGTGCGAAACGAGATGATGGGCGTGCTGGGCGAGCTACTGGGTATTTCGCCCGAGCAGATGGAGGAGCTGCGCTCTGAGGACGGTCAGCGTCGTTTACACGAGGGAATGAAAAAGTTCGAGGGCGAGGTTCAGGACGCCATCGATAAGATGATGGGCGGTCAGGGCGGCTCGCAAGGTAGTCCCCAGGGTGGCCCGATGCCGCACCCGCCAGTAGATCCGAGGCAGTTCCCCTTTTTCTCGCAGAACTAACTATGGGATAGGATTCGCTTCCAACCCCGATACTTCAACTAAGCATCTTGGCCCCGTTGTGTTATTCTAGAACAGACGTTCGTGAATGATGCGCGGGGCCCTGTCTTGCGCTGTGCTTGTGGCGAGGGGAGGTCGGCTTGGTTATCTTGGGCATTGACCCCGGTTTGGCTCATACGGGTTGGGGGATTATCGAGGAGCGGCGTGGCGAGGTTCGCTGCCGTGCCTACGGTTGCATCGAGACCAGCGCGGGCAGCCCGCTTGCGGTGCGCCTGTCGCATATCGCCCGTGACCTTAAGGATGTCGTCGAGCGTTATCGACCCGACACAGCTGCTGTCGAGAGCATCTACTTTGGCGCCAACGTTCGTTCGGCCATCCCCACGGCGCATGCCCGCGGTGCTGCACTCGTAGCGCTTTCGGAATGCGCGCTCGAGATTGGCGAGTACACGCCCATGCAGATCAAACAGGCTGTGGTGGGCACCGGCGCCGCGGACAAGCGGCAGGTCGCCTATATGGTACGCACGCTAACACAGCTCGACCACGACCCGCATCCCGACCATGCCGCCGATGCCCTGGCCTGCGCCATCTGCCACGTAAACCTCAGCCGCACCCGCGCCCTCACCGGTGGCGAGTTCTATCAACAGAGAGGAACCGGATACTGATGATTTCCCAGCTCCACGGAACGCTTGTCGAGTCCACGATGAGCTCTGCTGTCGTCGATGTGTCGGGCGTTGGCTTTGAACTCGGCATCTCGGGCAGCACTGCGGCCACGTTGCCGACGCCCGGCGGCGAGGTCCGTCTCTACACGCGTATGCAGGTGCGCGAGGACGCCATGACACTTTTCGGTTTTTCCTCAAAGGATGAGCGCACGATGTTCGACCGGCTCGTGTCCGTTTCGGGCGTTGGCCCGCGCCTGGCGCTTGCCGTGCTTTCCACCTATACCGTGGGGCAGCTGTATTCGCTGGTGATGGCCGAGGACGACAAGGGCATGGCCAAGGTACCCGGTGTGGGCAAAAAGACAGCTCAGCGCCTGATCCTGGAACTCAAGAGCACCTTTGCCAAGGATAAGGGCTTTGTGCCGGTCGACGTGATTCCCGGACAGGTTGCGATGCCCGTGCCCGCTGCCGCTCCCTCGGCGATCGACGATGCCCGTGCGGCACTCCTTTCCATGGGCTTTAGCCCGCAGGAGACCGATGTTGCCCTGAGCGGGTATGATGGGCAGAATATGCGTGTCGAGGATTTGCTCGGCGCGGCGCTTAAGCGACTTGGAATGGATGCGTGATGTGGGAAGCCGATGACTCTCAGGACCTGTGGGCGACGCCCGGCAACTCGCCGGCGGCATCCATGGCGCACGGCGAGCGCATGGTGGGCTCGGAGCTGACGGCCGAGGACCTCGATGTCGACCGCACTTTGCGCCCCCAGCGCCTGGACGATTACTGTGGCCAGGAGCACATCAAGCAGAGCCTGCGCGTGTTGATCGAAGCGGCGCAGAGCCGTGGTGAGACGCTCGACCACGTGATTTTCTCGGGTCCTCCGGGCCTGGGCAAGACCACGCTGGCCACCGTTATCGCCAACGAGCTGGGCGCTCAGATCAAGACCACGAGTGGCCCTGCCATCGCGCGCACGGGCGACCTGGCGGCCATCCTTACTAACTTGCAGCCGGGTGATGTGCTGTTTATCGACGAGATCCACCGCCTCAACCGTTCGGTCGAGGAGGTCCTGTACCCCGCGATGGAGGACTTTGCCCTCGATATCGTGATTGGCAAGGGTCCGGCGGCGCGCTCGATTCGCCTGGATATTCCCAAATTTACGCTGGTAGCGGCAACGACCCGCTCAGGCATGTTGACAGGCCCGTTGCGCGACCGCTTTGGCATTTCATATCGCCTGGATTACTACACGGTCGAGGAGCTCGCGCAGATTGTGACGCGCTCGGCGACTATCCTGGGCGTGACGATCGATCATCCCAGTGCACTCGAGATCGGCTCGCGTTCGCGCGGTACGCCACGTCTTGCCAACCGCCTGCTCAAGCGCGTGCGCGACTATGCACAGGTGCGCGGCAACGGTCCCATTGAGCTCGATATCTGCCGTCAGGCGCTCGAGTTCTTCGAGATCGACGAGCTCGGTCTGGACTGGATGGATATTCGTATCTTGGAGACGCTTGCCAAGACGTTCTCCGGTCGTGCCGTGGGACTTACGACCCTTGCCAGCGCGGTGGGCGAGGACCCGGGCACGCTCGAGGATGTCTATGAGCCCTATTTGCTGCAGTGCGGGTTGATGATTCGCACGCCGCAGGGCCGTCAGGCAACCCTTCGCACCTTTGAGCACCTGGGGATTGAACCTACCGTTTAGGGCGCTTTGTTTTGGCGGGCTGTTGGACTATCGCTGGGCATCGGGTAAACATATCGCCGTTCATCGGTTATGGGCGTTTTACTATTGCGCGCCCGTGCTATGCTGAATTGGTCTTTTTCTCATTCGGTAACGAAAGGACCGCCCATGCCTACTGACATCGAAATCGCACGTTCTGTCACGCCACTGCCTATTACCGAGGTGGCCAAGAACGCCGGCGTCGACGTTAAGCACCTGATTCCGTACGGCTTCGACAAGGCTAAGGTCGACTATTCGCTGCTCAACGAGCCGACTGATCACCAGGCCAAACTTGTCCTCGTGACCGCCATCAACCCCACGCCTGCGGGCGAGGGCAAGACCACCACGACCATCGGTCTGGCCGATGGCCTGCGTCGTCGCGGCGTCAAGAGTGCCGTGGCCCTGCGCGAGCCTTCGCTCGGCCCCGTCTTTGGCGTTAAGGGCGGTGCTGCCGGCGGCGGCTGGGCTCAGGTCATCCCCATGGAGGATATCAACCTGCACTTTACCGGCGACTTCCACGCTATCGGTGCCGCCAATAACCTGCTGGCCGCCATGCTTGATAACCACATCCAGCAGGGCAATCAGCTCGGTATTGACGTTAAGCGCATCACTTGGAAGCGCGTCGTCGATATGAACGACCGTCAGCTGCGCCACGTCATCGACGGCATTGGCGGTAAGGCCCAGGGCGTGCCGCGCGAGGACGGCTTCGATATCACCGTTGCCTCCGAGGTCATGGCGATCCTGTGCCTGTCCACGAGCATCAGCGATCTTAAGGAGCGCTTGGGCGAGATCGTTGTCGGCTATAGCTATGCCGGCGAGCCCGTCCGCGCCCGCGACCTTAAGGCCCAGGGAGCTATGGCCGCACTGCTCAAGGATGCGCTCAAGCCCAATCTGGTGCAGACGCTCGAGGGCACGCCCGCGTTTGTCCACGGCGGTCCCTTCGCCAATATCGCCCACGGCTGCAACTCCATCATGGCCACGCGTATGGCTATGCGTTTTGGCGATGTCGCCATTACCGAGGCGGGCTTTGGTGCCGACCTGGGTGCCGAGAAATTCCTGGACATCAAGTGCCGCATGACGGGCGTTCGTCCCAACGCCGTCGTGGTCGTCGCCACCGCTCGCGCGTTGAAGTACAACGGTGGCGTCGCCAAGGCCGATCTCAACGAGGAGAACCTCGAGGCACTCAAGGCTGGCATGCCCAACCTGCTGCGTCACGTCGACAACATCCAGAACGTATATGGTCTGCCCTGCGTGGTCGCCATCAACCGCTTCCCGACGGACACCGAGGCCGAGCTCGCGCTCATTGAGTCCGAGTGCCAGAAGCTCGGCGTCAACGTTAAGCTTTCCGAGGTCTGGGCCAAGGGCGGCGAGGGCGCGCTCGAGCTTGCCGATGAGGTCATGCGTCTGATTGAGCAGCCGAGCGAGCTCAAGTTTGCCTATGAGGACGGCGCTGATGTCGCTGATGCCCTCGAGGCCGTTGCCACCAAGGTCTACCGCGCCGACGGCGTTGACTTTACGCCGGCCGCCAAGCGCCAGCTCGCCGAGCTGCGCGAGAATGGCTTTGGCAACCTGCCGGTGTGCGTCGCCAAGACGCAGTACAGCTTTAGCGACAACGCCAAGGCCCTGGGCGCTCCCGAGAACTTCCGCATCACGGTGCGTGAGCTCAAGGTTTCCGCCGGCGCCCACTTTGTGGTCGCACTGACTGGCAGTGTTCTGACCATGCCGGGCCTGCCCAAGGTCCCTGCGGCCGAGAACATCGACGTCGACAACGACGGCAACATCACCGGCCTGTTCTAAGCTCGCTGCTCATAGCCGCTTGCCCGCCCCGTCGCGCCTACCAAGGCCCGGCGGGGCTTTTTGATCCTTAGGCCCGCGCATGTCTTGTAGATACCGACGGACTCTGCCCATCATAGGCTTTTGCGCTGGTAGAATGCATGGATAACTTGATGCTTACAGGCGACGGAAAGGAATCGTTGCATGGATCAGGACAAGACAACCGTGATGGGCGGCTGCGGTTCCGCGCAGGCTGGCGATAGCGCCGATGCGACCCGCGTTGTTCCCAACCCCGGTTATGTCGACCCCGCCGCGACGCAGCCTTCTGCCGAGCCCACACGAGTTATGGGCTATGGCGACGCGGCGCAGGACCCTTACGCTGCATCTTTGCAAAGCCCCTATGGCAACGCGGCGGCAGACCCGTTTGATTACGCGCCGCAGGATTCTTATGCCGCCTCGACGCCGAATCCCTATGATGACCTGCCGCAGAATCCCATTCCGCAGCCTCAGCAGACGACGTATATGCCTCGCACGGCGCAGCCTCGCTACGAGTCGCGCGAGCCGTATCGCGAGTACCCCAAGTCGATTCCGCAATATGGCGAGGACGAGGAAGAGACGCCGTCGCGTTCGTCGAGCGTGATCAAGAAGATCCTCATCGTGCTGGCGATCTTCTTTGCGCTGTCGGTTGTGTTTGCCATCGTGTCGGGCATGCTCAACAAGCGAGGGAGTTCAACGGCCGATACCACTGCCGAGCAAACCGAGTCCGCCTCGTCTAGCACCGTCGATTTGAGTGATATCCCGGGGCAGTACTGGTCCAACGCCAAGAAGATCCTCAAGTCGCGCGGCGCCGATCTTTCGAATGCCGTGGTCCTGACTGATGATGGCTCAACGCCCGTCGTCGATGCCAACTGGGTCGTTACTTCTGCCTACTATAACGACAACGGCAACCTCGAAATTCAACTCACGCACAAGAACAGCTCGGGCAACTCGTCCGACGGCCAAAGCGGTACCGACAGCTCGAGCTCCAATACGCTGGAGGACTTGAGCAACAAGGCACAGGAGTTGGGAGACAAGGCGCAAGAGCTGGGCGATACGGCCCAGAACCTGGGCGACACCGCGCAGAACTTGGGCGACATGGCGACGGATGCCTGGAACGCCCTGCAAAACGGCATCTCGGGCGCGCAGGGAAACTAGCGGACGAGCGGA
Source organism: uncultured Collinsella sp. (assembly GCA_902475445.1). GTDB lineage: Bacteria > Actinomycetota > Coriobacteriia > Coriobacteriales > Coriobacteriaceae > Collinsella. The sequence goes on along the minus strand of CABRZN010000033.1, from coordinate 9,425 downwards.
GCGGGGCTACAGCTGCTCTGCTGGACGGTCGGGCGAGCTAAAGCCCGAATCAAACGTGACGACGCATGAGACGTCGGGCCGGCGCTCGTGCACGATGCGCGTGACGAGCTCCAGCAGATCCTCGTCGGATATGTCAAAGCCGTCGGGACGCACAAGGTCAAACGAAACGAACCCGTCGTGCTCGTGCAGGTCGTGGATGGAGAGCGCGGGATCGATCTGCATGACGCCGCGCTTGACCCAGCCGCGCAGGTCGTCGCCGGTTGTCGCGATGGGGTCGCAGTGCAGCGTGATATCGATGCCCATCTGGCGCTTGATGTCGTGCTCGATGGTGTCCAGAATCTCGTGGTGCTCAAATGCGTCGCCCTCGCCAGGCATCTCCACGTGGGCGCTGGCAAACTGACGACCGGGGCCGTAGTCGTGCACCATCAGGTCGTGTGTGCCCAAGACCTGTGGATAGGACATGATCTTGTCGCGGATTGCCTGGACGAGCTTGGGGTCGGGCGCTTGCCCCAGCAACGGGCTGATGGCGTCGCGCACTAGGCCCATGCCGCTGATGCAGATGAAGATGCCCACACCCAGGCCTGCCCAGCCATCGAGGTCAAAGCCGGTCGTCTGCGAAATAAGCGCCGCCACCAAGACCGAGCCCGAGGTGATGACGTCGTTTTTGGAGTCCTGTGCTGTGGCGATGAGCGTCTCCGAGTCGATGCGATCGCCCAGCGTGCGGTTGAACGCTGCCATCCAGAGCTTAACGAGCATGGACAAGACGAGGGCGGCTAAGGAGAGCACCGAATATGCAGTGGGGGAAGGCTTGATGATCTTAGTGACCGACTCGAGGATCAGATTGATGCCGACGGCGCAAACCAGGACGGCGACGAACAGGCCAGCTAGGTACTCATAGCGACCGTGGCCATAGGGGTGGCCTTCGTCTGCCGGGCGGCTGGCAAGGCGGAACCCGAGCAGACTCACGATGTTGCTCGAGGCATCGGAGAGGTTGTTGAAAGCGTCGGCGATGAGGGAGACGGAGCCGGCGAGCAGGCCCGCGATGCCCTTGGCCAGGCACAGGGTGATGTTGAGGCCAATGCAGACGAGGCTTGCGGAAAAGCCCGCGTTGGTGCGGCAAGATGCATCGACCGGCTCGCTCTCGCTGCCGGGAACAAGCGTATGTACCAGCCGATTTACAAATAGCATAGCGGTCGTCCTCACAATCATGTTTAAGGGGATAGTGTAGCTCGCGCGGGGGCGCCGTGCACCGATGCTCAGAAAATGCAGCAATAGTCTGCCGGTGCTAACGAGCGAGCCTTCTCGTCTGCCTGGGTGGTCCATTTTGGGCCACATGGGTATGGGCATGTGCCTGCTTGCTCGACATACTTAATGTCGACAGCCCCTGTGCAAAGGAGGACGTTTCCATGGACGAGATGTTTGCCATTAAATGTCAAAACTGCGGCGGCCCTATGTACTCGCACCAGGCTAAGCGCAGCTTTGAGTGCGCCTATTGCGGCACGGTCGTTCCGTGGCAGGCTGATGCGGGGGAGCCCAAGAGCGCCCTGGGCATTCGCCATACGCCGCTGACGGTGGTGAATGGACTGCTCAAGCTCACGCATGTGTCGCAACTCGAGCGCCCGGAGGACCCGGACTGGTATTTCTTCAATTCGCACTGGCGCAATCAGTCGGTCCTGGAACATCTGCTGTGGGAGGATCGCGGCACGGCGCAGGAGTTCCAAGAGGCCACGCATGTGAGCATTCCTTGCCCCTTCTGTGGTGCGTCCTTTGAGGGCGAGTCGACCCAGCGCGTGTTTGAGTGCCCGTCCTGCGGCAACAAGATCGGCATTGCCGACCTGCTCAAGCCGGGGACGTTTAGCAAGCGTCTGACCATGGGCGTGGGTGCGGAGTATGTGCCGGATCAGGGTATTCCCTGCGAAATCTCGCCGCAGCAGGCACGTGCCAACGCGCTGCAGCTGGTGCGCCAGTATCCGGATGCCTTTGCCGGGCACGACGTGGAAGATGCGATCCAAAACGACATGATGCTCTTCTATTTCCCCATGGCGCTGGCGGACCTGCGCATGATGGCGAGCTTCCCGGGCAAGGGCCTGAGCAAGGAGACCCTGGTGTACTACGAGGTGCTCGACTGGGCATACCCCAGAGCAAACTACCTGGACGTTCGCCTCATGGGCATTTTGGAGCCGTGGGACTTTGCCAAGGTCGGTCCGTTCGATCCCGCCATGCAGGAAGGCGACTTCCGCGTCGTCTCCGTCGATGCATCTACCAAGGACCAGGTGGTCATTGATAAGTTGGCGCTCGACGTTGCGGGCAACGATGCCGAGGCCGTACTGGGGCTCAATAAAAAGAGCATCCGAACCTGGGCGCGCAAGGCCCGCAAGCATAAGGATGGCCTGGTGATGGTGCCGGTCTACTTTGTCGATCGTCCGGCAACGGATAGCCGCGATGGCGAGCAGGTGCGCATTGCCGTAAACGGCCAGACGGGCCGCGCGGCCGCGGTGGTGTTTAGCGACAAGCGCGAAACGCATATCGTGGCGCCGCTTAGCCCGAGCCTGCATCTGTCCGGTGAAAGCACCGTGCACGCCACGCCCGTCGAGGTCAAATACGTTAAATCGCCGTTCCTCTACCAGATTGTGCGCCGTGGAGACGGCGAGCAGCCGCGTCAGGTGGCAGCCGCCGTCGAGGGTTCTTACCGAGAGGAAAAGCCCAAACGTCGCGGCCTGCTGGGTGCGCTATTTGGGAAGTAGGGGAGCGGTGCCGGTTGGCACCGTAACGTGATGGCCGGGGGTATGGGGCGGCTCTCAGGAGTGCGGGCTGCCGTCTGATTGTTTGAGGGTGCCAGATGTAAATAAACAGTGGAGCGGCTGCAAAAGAGCTGCCTCACTGGGTAAAATCAGGTTGTGCCGCGGAACCCGCTCCTCAGTCGGTCAACTTTGGAAGCGCGGGCAACGCAGGCGCTATCGTCTAAAGGGCCGGCTGCAACCGGCCCTTTTCTGTGGCAGCCAATGAACCCACATCAGACGAAGGCCGCGTCTTTGCCTGTCAGGTCACGCTCGCCAGCCACGGCTAGAATGTCGTTGCCGGCGTCCATGACCGGTATTGTTTCGTAGCGTGCGTCGCAACCGCGAGTGCGCCTGCGACGGCTGCGGTGGCTTCGGTCGCAACGTGCTGCTACCCTTGCGTTTCGCCATTAGTCGCTTCGTTGATGGCGCGGTACTCGGCACTCAGCTCGCGCGCCAGCTCTTCCTTGCTTGGAAGATACGGCAGGTATTTGGCGGCAAACACTTGGTCGTTGTCTTCGGGCAGCGTGTACTCGACGATCGAATCGCTTTTGTCCGCGCAGAGCACGATGCCTATGGGCGGATTGTCGCCTTCGTTCATGAGCTCGCGCGTGTAGTAGTTCACATACATTTGCATCTGGCCCAGGTCCTGATGCGTAAGATCGTCCGTCTTAAGGTCGATGAGCACGAAGCAGCGCATCAGATAGTTGTAAAAAACAAGGTCAATATAGAAATGGGCCCATCAAAGGTGATGCGCTTTTGGCGCGCCTCGAAAGCGAAGCCACGGCCAAGCTCCAGCAGGAACTTCTGAAGATGCGTGATGAGCGCCTGCTCTAGATCGCTCTCGCGAAACGCAGCATCGTCCGAGAAACCTAAAAACTCCAGTACATATGGGTCGCGGATGATATCCTCGGGGCGATGGGTCGGGGCGCTCTTTTGGATTTCCTGGGTGACGGCCTCTTTGTCTTTGCTGGCAAGTAGGCGCTCGCGGAACATGGTGTTGATCTGGCGTTCGAGCTGACGCGTGCTCCAGCGAGAATCGGCACATTCGTTCATGTACCATGTTCGAGCATCAGGGTCGGTTATACGCGATAACCTGCGGTAATGTGTCCAATTCAATTCGGAACGCAGCGCGTTCCGGATTGGGAACGCAAGATAAAACTGACGCATGTATCTTAAGCTTCTGGCGTTGAAGCCTCTGCCAAAATCCTTAGTCAATCTAACGGCAAGTTCGTCGATCAGTGCATCGCCATACTTGGCGCGCTCCTCTCCGCCCTGTTCATCAACAATACTCTTGCCGATCTCCCAATATGCCTCAACCATCGCAAAGTTAACAGCGGTATAGGCCTTGTCGCGAGCGGCGTTGAGAATCGAGGAGACCTGCTTGTAAAAACCTTCGGGCACGATTGCCGATTCTCCACGGTTTACCAGTTCGCCCATCACTGTCGCCCCGCTTTCCTCTTGTGGAATGCATCTTTATCGAATTTAGTTTAAAGCCTCGCGCGGACACGAATTGCTGTGCTGTCTGACATCATCGCATGGGGCCTTGCGGTGACTAAAATGTGGCCATAGAGACAGTTTTAGCGAACCCCACGGGAGTGACGTGTATGGACAACAACACGCTGCTATTCCAGGACAAAGGTTCGGGTAGGTATAAAGACGTCAAGATCTACCCTAACCGCATTGAGGTACTCAAGAAGGGCACTTTTGGCGGCAAGCACACCGAGATTGTTTATCTTAAGGACATTACGGGCGTCAATAGAATCAAAGGCCGCGATGTTTTTCTGCGCAATCGTCTGTTGACCGCTTGCGTCTTTAGCCTGAACAGCCGTGCGAAGGCCCAGGAGTTTGTTAACGCGCTGAACATGGTGATGTAGCCGATAGCGGCGTTCGGGCCAAGGTAAAAATCGGGGGCACAGAACGGTGTTCTGCGCCCCCGATTGAGTCGATGTGTCTAAAAGGCCGGCTTGCCTATTCGACAACGTCCTCGTTGTTTTCACCGTCACTGGCAAGCATCGCCGCGCCGGCAACCGTTGTCGCCATGGCGGCAGCGGCGAGCCCGGCGGCGATGCCAGAGCCGTCGCCCGTGTCGGCGAGCTTTCCGCCCGAGCCCTTGCCCTTGTTGCCCTTACCGTTCTTATCAGCGCTGCCCGCGTTGGCGCCAGTGCCGGTGCCGGCGCCGCCTGCACCGTCCGAGGCCGCTACGGTAAAGCTTGCGGCTCCGTCGCTGGCAAGCGTGTAGTTCTGCGCCGCGTCGCCCAAAAGCCCATTCGCACGCACCCAGTACGTTCCCGCGGTAAATGCCTCGCCCTCGGCCATTTCCGTGCCCGGAGCGCCGTTTGCATCGTGCATAAACTCGAGCTGGGCGGTGCAGGCATCGCCTTCGAGCTTGCCCTCGAGCGGCGCCGCGATCTTTGCGCGCACGTCCTCGCCGGCCTTAAGGCCCTCGAGCCCTTCAAAGTGGGGCGTCAGTGCGCGCGGGTCGATATCGATGGGCACGGAACCCTGCAGTTCCGTAACGGTCTCGTTGCCCAAAGCGTCGACATCCACGTATTCGATGGCAAACGTGTTGCCCGAAGCCGTCACGCTGAGTACGTTGCTGCTGTCGACAAGGCGGAAACGACCCTCGCCAACGGTCTTTCCATCCTGGAGTGAGGCATCGCTCAACGAGTCGCCGTATGTCATGCGTATACGGGTCGGGAGGTAGTACGAAACGGTCTGCTTGTGCTTCGCATCGTAATTGCGCTGGTAGATGCTTCGGGCCAGTGCCGCATCAACAAAGTCGGACGCAATGATGCCAATGTGCTTGAGGCAGTCCTCCTTTGTGCTCTCATTTCCGGTGCTGTTTATATACTGGCTCTTGTATAGATGCTCGTTGACCACTCGTGCTGCGGTAAAAGGATTGCTTCCTTGCTTGTAGTTCGTGCAGCTGGTGTAGTTGATACACCAGCTGTGCTCCAGGACCTTTACCTTGGCCCCGTCATTGTCCTCGACGTCCACCATGATGCGGGCGAGCTTGGTTGTCTCCTGCAGCGCCATATCGACCCAGCCGATTTTGTCGGTTCCTGTGCATTCGTAATGGTCCTGGGCGTATACCTTGGTGCAATAGGGCTCTTCGTCACCCGTTTTCCCCACGGCTTCAAAGCCCCGCTCGTCTCGAACGAGACACATAGAGGTGCTGTCGGTGTGTGCTGCGATTTTGTCGTCCCATTGGGTGAGGTCGAGGCCCCATGTGTGGCTGCTTACGCTGTTGCCGGCGAGCCCAAACCGACGCAGCAGGACGATCTTTCCGCGCACCTCGCCCAGCGTGGGGATGCGGCTCGATGTGTAGAACAGGTCGGGGTTCTCATCAAAAACCTTGCCCAAGGCCGTCGTGAGGCTTTCGTCGGTAGCCTCGCCATTGCCCCGCGACACGAGCATGATGAGCGCTTCTGTCGGGTTTTCGCTCAAAAACGTATTGAAGTACCCGATGACATCGGAGAGATGCATAAAGTTCCCGTCTTTTTTGAGCAGGTAACAAGCTCCGTGGTCGATGCCGGGGTTCTCACCCTTTCCGAGTCGAATATCAAAATAGCGAACGCCTTCGAGCAGCTGCGTGGGGATGTAATCCTGCTGGCATTTTGCTTGGGAGGATTGGGGCTCGGTGTCGTTGTCCACGCTGCAGGTGCCCGAATCGTGCGTGCCCGGGATGCTCAGTTCGTCGAGGAACTTGTTGTTGTCGACGTATTTCATCCAACAGGGCCCGTCGACGTAGCTGCTATACGTGGTCCAGTCGATACTGCTAACCGTGGTATTGGTCTTGCCCATGTCGTAACCGACAAGTTCGAGCTCCCACGGAATGCTCTTCCTCTTATGGCAGATCTTGTTGTTGTCCTGGTCTTTGCCGTCCTTTTCTATGGCCAGGTAATTAATGTCTTTTTTCTCGGTTTCTTTCTCGACCGTGCGGTCTCGGATGATATAGGTACCGTTTGGTTGACGCTCGAACGCAAAAGAGCGACTGGCCTTGCCGTCATGCTCGCCACTCCATACGTGGATGACCTTTCCATCTTTGTCCGAGTCGCCGTCGACCGACCAAATGCTGTAGCCCGTCTTTTTATGCTCTTCGAAATTGAGTAAGGTGCGGATGGCATACCAATTTGTATTATCTGCATCGGTCTCTACGCGCTCAAGAATGAGTTTGCTGGACGTGCCGTCATTAAACAGGTGGCAGACGTTGCCGATGACGTTGCCGTCTTCGTTGACGCTTGCGGTGCGAAAATAGCCCGCGGGGCGAAGGCGAATGACGAAATTATGGAGGCTCTTCGCCGGTGTGGGCGCGTCTTCTGCAAATGCCGCGCGCACGGGAAGGCCCAGCGCCGCGGTTTCGGGCAGGCTTGCAAATGGCGACAACGCCGCAAGTCCTAGGCCCAGCGTAAATGCTCGACGACTGATGGCGTGGTGTTCGGTCATAACTCCTCCATTCGCAGGGTGCGGTTATGCACTCGTTTGGGTCACTATACTGCCCAGATGTTTAAAGGCGCCGGCTTAAATTGTGTGCGCGGCGCTATAAATCGGCGGGTGGACGTGTTGGGGTGCTTGCCGTTTTCGTACTGTTGCCACATTTGGGGCGGTTCCGGCGTCCGGCACCCTTGCGTTCGTCGGTTACCGGCATAAGAAGGGGAGGGTCGGTTTACCGGCCCTCCCTGGGTACGAAGCGCTGAGGCACCGCCGCTTGTTAGCACTGCGCTCGTGTTACCCGCTGCGCTCGTGTTACCCGCTGCGCTCGTGTTACCCGCTGCGCTCGCGAGTCGCTTAGCGCTTAATCTCGATATCGTCGAGCTTAACGTTCATGGCCTCGGTCTTGGCCTTTGCGATGTCGTCGGCAAATTCCAGAGACTTCATCATGGTCTCGACGGCGTCCTTGTGCTCCTCGACATTGTCGATGCTCACGTAGACGCTGCCGCCGCCTGCTTCGGTGAAGTACTCAGTCGTCACGCCGCCCGAGTGTGTATAGGAAGCGTTGCGCCAAGTCTTGCCGTTGTACTTGACGGGGTCATTCTCGGTCCACTCAAAGTTGGCCTTCCATTTGGCCTCGTAGTCGAACAGCTCGTCGGCGTTCTTGTCAGAGTCGAAGACAGGGATGAAACGATCGCTGGCATGCTCACTCTCGGTGAACTTAAACTGGGCCCTGTCGGCGGTATCGCCTGCAACGTCGGTGATCTCGACGCCCTCGGGCACCTCGACTTTAAACCAAATGAAGTCAGTCCTCATATCCACGGCTGGCTTTTCCGCTCCGCCGCTGCCGGTAGCGCCGCCGCTGCCACCGCAACCCACCAAGGCAACTGCGGCAAAGAGACTGATGCAGAAGGTGAGAATCGCAAAGGCCTTCTTTTTCATGGTCGTGTCCTCCTCGGTCTATAACCGCCCATGGATTACCTGCCTTTACTGTACGCGTGGACGGCTCACTAGGGTGGGCCATGTGTCCCATTCTGGGTGTCGGATTTGCGCCGATAAGTGGCAATATGCCCGGGCGCAAAAGAGGGGAGGGCCGGCCGATCCGATCCTCCCCTGGCTGGGCGTCCGATCATTTAATGACTGCGCATGCGATGCTGCGTGCGAGCCTCTAATGCTTGATCTCGATGCTCGAAATCTCGACTTCGCGTGCCTCGGCAACTGCCTTCGCCATGTCATCGGGGAACTCGACGGAGTTGAGGAGCGCCTCGGCTTCTTTCTTATGCAGATCGAAGTTCGAGATGAGGACGTAGACGCTTCCCGGCTCAACGTCGGTAAAAAGCATGGTTGAGATGCCGCTGTTGTCCTCGTATGTTCCGACGAGCCACGTCCTGCCGTTATACTCGACGGACCCGCCATCCTTCCACTGGAACGTATCCCTCTTCTTTTCCGCCTGGTCGGCGTGGGATTCCTCGGCCGTCAGCGCTTTTTTCCAAACGGGGATAAAGCGATCGGCCGAACCGTTCTCGTCTTCGGGGAAAGTGAGCTGGACCTTGTCGGCATTCTTGCCAGCGGAGTCGCTTACGCCAACGCCCTCGGGCATCTCGACCTTAAACCAGATAAAGTCAGTCTTTTCGGCGACGGGGGCCTTTTCCTTGCCTTCGCTCTTGGATGCGCTGCTGCCCCCGCCCGATGCGTTCCCGCCGCAGCCGACAAGGGCGAGTGCGGCAAAGAGGGCGATGCAAAGGGAAAGGATCGTTAGGGTCTTTTTCTTCATGGTGGTGTCCTCCTTGTCTGTCGGTGACATCACGGCGCCGCATGCTGTTGGGGTACTGATTGCGCTGGCGGCGGATGTCTCTGTGTACTGTGCGGCTTATGCCTCCGTTCATCGCTTGTGGCCGTTGCGCGGCCGTTCCCCAACGGGTTCCTTACTTATAGATATGCCCCAGCATGTGCTGCCCGGGAGTCTCGAAAGGTGGGCCATATGTCCCATGTTTATGTGTGCGGGCTTGCCGCGAGGTGGGCCTGGTGCTGGGCAAGCGTGCGGCTTGGTTGATGCTCCCAATGTTGCGCAACAGCGATGCCGGCTTGAGGTTTTAGACTTGGCTGTGACAAAAGCTAAAGCACGAAAGGTCGAACGATGTTCTGTCAAAAATGCGGACAGCAAGTTCCCGATGGATCGACGTTTTGCACGCATTGTGGGGCGTCGCTGGCGGG
>CABRZN010000032.1 GCA_902475445.1 uncultured Collinsella sp. | reverse complement strand
TGTCGGTGTCTGCCGTTACGCGATGGTTGCGCTGTAGGAGGCGACGTCCTCGTAGGAATCGGTCAGGTAGGCGTCGATGCCGATGGTCGTGTTGACCAGGTCGTCAAGGCTGTCAAGCTCGCCGCTCGAGAACGTGAATTCCTCGGTGGCGTTGGTGCCGGGCATCAGGTGAGCCGAGAACCAGGGTTCCTTCATGGTGCCGTTGACGTTGGTCTTGCCGGAAGGAGCGTAGAAGGTCAGGTCCTTGTCGCTCTTGTTGGTGATGTTGACGACAAAACCGATGTCGCCCCACTCGTCCTTGAACTTCTCGGTGATGGTGATGGTGCACAGGTCGTCATCGGCAACGGTGACGGCGGGGGAGATTTCAATCTTCTGGACGTCGTCGTCTTCGACGGCCTCATCGATCTCCTCTTCCTTCTCGGCGTTCTCGCGATCCTTCTTTACCGTACCGGACAGATCCTTGTCGGACTTGGTGAAGATAAACTTGTCGCCGTCCACCTCCAGGACGAGCTTGTCGTCCTTGAGCTTCAGATCGTGCGATTCATCTTCGGCGGTGACGGTTGCGGTGGTGGCGTCCTTGGCCTCCCATTTCAGGTCGGCGACCTCAAGGAACATGTCGAGGACGCCCGTGCCGTCTTCGTCGAGGATCAGGATACAGTTGAGGCCCCACTCCTTGAGCATATCCATGTACTCATCGGTGAGCTCTTCGCCGTCCAAGGTTCCACCCGAGTACTGCCAGCTGCCGACGAAGTTGGCCTTGGGGTCTTTGCCGCCGCCGCTGCAGCCCGTCAGGGCAAAGGCGAGCGCCAGGACGCATGTCAGGAATGCGAGTACGGACTTTTTGAACGTTGTCTTCATGGTGTCCTCCTTAATCGAACGAAACCCATAGAAGCAAATGCGGGGGTGGCGGATCCCCCGCCAATTACCAGATAGAGGGGCTAGGGCCTGGGCGTTCCGCAGTTGCTGCAGAACTTGCCGCCGTTTTCGCTACCGCAGTTGGGGCAGAACCACTTGGCCGGTGCCGGGGCAGGCGCGGGGCTGCCGCACTCGGGGCAGAACTTGCCGGTGTTGGTGGCGCCGCAGCTGCAGGTCCACGTGCCGGCCGCGGGGGCAGCGGCAGGAGCCGGTGCGGGGGCGGGGGCCGGAGCCGGTTGCGGGGCGGCCTGCTGCTGCGCCTGGCCGGCAGCGAACAGCTGGCTGGCGTTCATGCCGCCCATGCCGCCTGCCATGCCCATGCCCATAAAGCCGGCCATCGCGCCGTTGGGGTTGGCTGCTGCCGCACGCATCGCGTCGCTCTGGGCGCTGGCGATATTGGCGGCCGCCATCGTGGGATCGCGCATGACCGCGGCTTTCTGCAGGTCCTTGATCATCTGCTCGTCTTCTTGCGAAGCGGCGATTGAGTTGACGCCAAAGCTCACGATCTCGACGCCGCGCAGGTCACGCCAGTCGGCGGAGAGGACCTCGTTGAGCGCGCGGGCGAGCTCGGTGGTGTGGCCGGGGATGGCGCTGTAGCGGATGCCCATCTCCGAGATCTTGGCAAAGGCGGGCTGCAGGGCGGTGAGCAGCTCGGACTTAAGCTGGCTGTCGATCTTGTCGCGCGTGTAGCTATCGGTCACGTTGCCGCATACGTTGGTGTAGAACAGCAGCGGGTTGGTGATGCGGTACGAATACTCGCCGTTGCAGCGCACGGAGATGTCGACGTCCAGGCCAATGTTGTTGTCGACCACGCGGAAGGGCACAGGCGAGGCGGTGCCGTACTTATTGCCGATAATCTCCTTGGTGTTAATGAAGTAGACGCGCTGGTCCTTGCCCGCGTCGCCGCCGAAGGTAAAGCGGCTGCCGATATTGGCGAAGGTCTCCTTGATGGAGTCGCCCAGGTTGCCGCTAAAGACGCTCGGCTCGCTGCCGGTGTCGAAGACGAACTCGCCGGGCTCCAGCGCGACCTCGATGATCTTGCCGTTTTGCACCACGAGCATGCCCTGGCCGTCGTTGACGGCGATGACGGAGCCGTTGGAGATGACGTTGTCCTCGCCGCGCGTGTTGGAGCTGCGGCCGCCGGTGCGTTTGACGCCCTTGCAGGCCAAGACGTCAGCAGGCATCGATTCGCAATAGATAAATTCCTTCCACTGGTCGGCCATGACGCCGCCGGCAGCTCCCAATCCAGCTTTCAAGAGTCCCATGGCGATCTTCCTTTCTCGTTAAAGTCGGGGTGGTGTTGATCGGGTTATTTAGTCGTCCTTGTCGTCCTTCATGACAACGGTGGTCTCGGTGTGGCTGAAGGTGTCGTGCTTCTCGACCAGGTCGAGCTCGCCGCAGTACTCGTCGGCGTGAGTTGCCTCGTTGGCCGTCTTGAGCTGGCCTACCAGCAGCACGTCTCCGATGATTACGATGATCAGCGGCGCGACGATGTTGATGAGGATGCCCTCGATATCAAAGGTGAGGTAATCCGGATCGAAGGCGTTCTCGCCCATAAAGAGAATCTGGGAGAGGACAAATCCGATCACAAAGAACAGCAGCGAGGCGATAATGAGCTTGGGCTTGGAGCAGGGGAGCTCGCCGACCATGCGGCCGGTCTGGCCGTTCATGGCAAACAGATGGCTCTTGCCGTTCCACGAGGTGGAGAGCATCCAAACGGGGAACAGTGCGTAGTCGCTGTCTTCCCAGGTGTAGTCGAGTTGCTTGCTCTCGACTGAGGCATCGTCGTACTCATCGATAACGGTCTCGCGCAGGGCCGAGATCGTGCTCTCTTCCATACGGCGCTCGGCACGGGCCTTGCAGGTCTCGCAGTCCTCGTCGTAACGGTTGGCGATGTAGCCGGGCATATATGCGACCGAGAACGGACGCAGCGCGTCGTAGTCAAACGGCTCGATGGCGTCCATGTGGCCGTCGGGCATCTTGGACGATCCGTCGACGGGCACGCGCTTAAACGAGATATTGCCCTTGCGGTAGGCATCGTAGTGGTCGGTGGTCGTGACGGTGCGGTCGGATTCCTCGGTCACGGTCTCGTTGGTCGCGTCAAAGTACACTTCGCCGTCAACGCGGGCACCGTAGAGCCAAAACGGCACGTAGACACCTTGGACCTCGTCGATGTGGTTGCCGGTGACAAAGCTCTTGGGCAGCAAGATTTTGCCCTTGTAGTGTTCCTTGAGTGCGGCCGTGACGTCGTCGCGCCCGAGCTTAAACGGAATCACCAGGTCGGGCGAGAAGCCGCCAGAGAGCTGGCCGGGCGCCACGGCGGAGTTACCGCAGTACGGGCAGGTGGTGACGGCGACGGTGCCGTCGGACACGAGCTCGGCGCCGCACGACGAGCAGATGTAGCCGGCGTTTTGGGCGAGCTCCTGCACCGCGTCGTCGGCAGCAGGTTTGGGAGCTGCGGCTGCGGCATCGGCTTTGGCATCTGCCTTGTCCTGGCGCTCGCGATAGAGGGCCTCGACTTCTTCGACTTCAAAGCGTGAGTCACAGTAGTCGCAGACAAGCTTTTGCTCGGCGCTGGCAAAATGCAGGGGACCACCGCAGGCAGGGCACTGATAGTTAACGCTCTCGAAGGCCATGATCGGTCCTTTCCGTGCCGGAGGCTATGCGCCGATGGCGCCGCCGCAGTATTCGCAGCGCCCACTGGCATCGGGAATGGTGGTGGCTCCGCAGAAGGGGCAGGTCACCGCGGTCTTGGGGGCCTTGGCGGCCACGACGCTGTCGCGCGTCTCCTGGCGCAGCTGCACCAGCGCGTCGCGGACCTCGGTTGCCTGGCGCTTGGCCTCGCGGTATTCGATGGAGCCGCGCTGATCGATGGTGGAGTCGTTTACGCGCAGGTTGATCTCGGTAAAGTACGGCGTGTTGACGTGAATGGTCAGATTAAAGTCGTAATCCAGGTCATAGCGCGGCGGATTGTAGCTCTCGCGCTCGCCGTCCTTGGTCTCGCGATAGATTTCGGTGCGATGCTCGTCGATATCCATATCGCAGCCGAGTACCTGCGAGAACTCGATGATGTCGGGATTGGCGTCGCGCCAGCGGCTCTGCGAGGTAATGATCAGCAGGCCTGCGTCCTCGTCGAGCATAATATTGGTGCGCCCGGCAGAAAGCGTGCGCGTGGGGTTGAACGACGCCAGGCGCTCGGCATTGGCCTCGCGGTAGGCGAGCTGCTCGCGGATATCGTCCGCGGTGCTGGAGCGATAGCCGCCAAAGAAGGGGGAGAGCTTGCCGGCGCACTCTTTGCACAGGTAGCCTTCATTGATTTTTGTCTTACCTAGAAGTCCCAGCTCGGTACCGCAAATCGCGCACTCTTTCTTTTCGAACATCTTGTCAAAGAAGCCCATGGCTGCCTCCCATCAACAGGTAGCGTGTGTCACTTTTGATGATGGGGGAGCGCGCGATCTTTCACGATACCCAGACGGCTCAACGAGTCTCCACAACTGGGACACATGGCCCATTTTTTGACTAGACATTGGGGACGTACTTAAATGAGTGCCCACTCATTTGAATACGTTCCCAATGAGTGCCGGGACACTCTTTGTCGAATATTGGCGTCGCCCTTGCTATGCCACAGTCACGGCGACCTGGGTGTAGCGGGTGCAGGGGCGCTCGGCGCGCGTCTGCACGGTGAGGGTGAGCACGAAGCGGTCGCCGGGTCGTGCGTCGGCGGGCACGATGAAAGCGGTGTCCACCGTCCATTCCTGCCACAGTGACAGATCCTGGGCGCCCGCATAGCCCGACGGGTCCACGGCGACATCCCAATGCGCATCGAAACCCTTGTCGTCGGGGTCGATGACGGTCGCCGTGAGGGCAATGCGCTCGCCGGCTGCGGCGCTGCAGTCGGCCGTGACATCGACAACATGCGCCGGATGCGAGCAGGTGGCCGGATCATGGGCGCACCATTGCGCACGGACGGCAAAGTCTTCCTGATAGGCGCGCAGATAGGGATTGAGATTGTCATCTGCGGGCGTGCTGATGGAGGCAAAACCGTCAGGTGCACTCGCGTCGGGGTGCCCATCAAGAAACATGCGGCCGAGCAGCGTATCGAAGTCGCGGTCGTCAATACCGCGCAGGCCAAACGGCAGCAGCGGAATATAGGTCATGCTGTCGCCTTCGGCCATAAAATCGCCGCGCTCAAACTGAACTGCGGGCACGCCTTCTAGACCCCAATCCAGGCGGGCATGCTTACCAAATTGGAAGCGCTCGGGCTCGTTTTCGTAGATCTTGCCGTCGCCATAGAGCATATAGCGTGCCATGAGGGGTCCGTTGCCCTGCGTGAGATTCCGCTCAGGCCAAGGAGCCTTAAACAGTGGCAGCGTATCGGGCTGAGCTGTTTTGGCGTCGAAATAGTTGCCATACATATAGGGCGTACGCCAAAAGATGAGCTCGGGAAAGAGCTCGCGCCCATGGTCGAGCCACGAGTTATCCTGCCCCACACCATCGGCAACGCCCATCACGCGCACCTTCTGATAGACCCGCTGCTGCACGGCGGGCCACTCGGGTGTGGCGCGATAACGCTCGGCAATACTCATGAGGGCGCGAACGATTGTATTCATACCACCCCAGCTGAGCAGCCACAGCGTGCGCGGGTCATCGTCCATGATGGCATCGGCGATGACGTGAGACCCTTCAGTCTCCTCGCGCACATCACCCTCAAAAGCAACATTTCCCACAAACGTACGCTCGATCATCTGGGCAGGCGTGGGAAACGGCGGCTCACCGGCAGCGGCCGCATTTGCCTGCAACTGCGGCCAAGCCTGGGCATATTCATTGCTCCAGAGGCTCTCAATCCAATGCTCGGGAAACGGCCGATACTCACGAAGCTCGCCAGCCAGCGGATCGGGCTCATGAGGCACAACAACCCACTCATACGAGCGGCGCCCCTTAGTCCGCCAATGCGGATTCACCTCGCCCAGCGCATGCACGCCATCGCCAAGAAAGTGATACTGCGAAGCCGTGTACACCACAGCCTCAACATCAAGCAAATTAAGATACAGAGCCAAATGAACGAGCGAGTTCATATCGTCGACTTCCATATCGGTAGTAACAATCACCCGAGTCAACTTTTGGGCCATAGGAACAGCTCCAATCAAGATCATTTCAGCCAGTTACGCGCAAGGCAAGACGGGACCCACGCCCCCATCGCCCGCGACCCGGCGGCCCGCCGGAAGCGGCCGACCAGCGTTTCGAACAACGTTAACTTAGGGGGCTCTGACCTTTAGTTTTGTAAACATTCCGCAGCGCGAGCCCCGCTTATCCGATGCTCCGAAGGAGCAGGATAAGCGGGGCTCATGCGCGAGGACGTTTACAAAACTAAAGGTCAGAGCCCCCGATGGGATGGTTACCTCGAAACCCTGGCCGACCACTCCCAGCAGCCCACCGGCTCGCCGTCGATGAGTACGTTGCCCCCGTCGAAGTCTTGATAACACAGGTCGTTGAATTGGTGGATCCACACGCCGTGGTTGAACGTCTTCTTGGCCGAGCCGTCGGCCTCGCGATACACGCCGGTCAGGTCCTCGACATGGCTAAAGTAGGTGAGATGCACGTTGGCGCCGGCATCGCGCAGGCGCTCCGTGAGCGGCAGCACGGTCTGTTGCGGTGACACAAGCTCGTCGCCCTTGGAGTGCGTAAACCACAGCGGCGTCTTGGCGAGCGCGGCCACGTCCTCGTCCGTGGCGTTGTACCACGGGGCGCAGCAGGGAAGGCCCGCGGCGAAGAAATCGGGGTAGTCGGCGCACAGGCGCAGGGTCATAAAGCCGCCGTTGGAAAGACCGGCGACCACGATGCGGTCGGTGTCGATGCGGTCGACATGCTCGGCGACAAACTCGTCGATAAGCGCCTTGAGCACGGAGGAGTAGATGCTCTGGTTGGAGCGACCGAGTTGCTCGACGCCGTTGTCCATCCAAAACGTGGGCGACTGCGGCACGAGCACCCAGGCAAAGCCGCCAAAGTAGCGCTGGATCTGCGCCTGGCTAATGGCCGTCACGCGGTTGCCGATATAGGCGCGCGTAGCGCCTTCGCCTTGCGTGGCGCCCTTGCCCTCGCCGGCGCCGTGCAGATACACCACGAGCGGTGCCTTTTGGGGCACGACCGTCGCCTCGGGCGCAAAGGGGTTGAAGCATGCCGAGTCTTCGGCCTTAAAGCTGGGCTCAAAGAAGCCGTATTCGAGCGCGATGCCGTCGACGGCGGTCTTTTGCGTGGCGTTGCTCCAGCCTTTGAGCGCGGGGCAGATATCGCCACGGCAGGTGTCGAAGACCAGGCCGCAGGTGGGATCGTTGCCGTCGTTGCCGGGAAGAGCTGTGAGCTGCGTGATGCGCAGCTGGTCATCGAGCATGCGCGAGCCCATGACGCCGCCTTCGATGGTCTTGGTCAGGCGCTGCTCGGCGACCTCGAGCGCCACATGGGTGCCCACGGCGAGCTTACGTCCGTTCTCGTCGCACGGATATGCGGCGAGAATGTCGATGTAACCCACGGAGGGCGCGGCATGGTCGGCGCCGCGCTCCTTGCGCATCAGAACCTCGCCCGAGCGCTCGTGACGCTCTACATATATATGGAAGGTGTTCGCGTCGATGTCGTTGGCGCGCACGGTGCAGGGCAGGTCGAGTACGACCTTGCTGATCCAGGGGCCAAAGTCGCCCAAGGTGGTGACGGTTGCGTAGGTACACAATTTGAGTTCCATGAGCTGCCTCCCTTGCGCCGCGAATGCCTGGCATCTGCGGCAATACAAACTAAACATGTTTAGTGTAATCTAGAATTAAAGAATAGCCAGATAAACTCGGTAAACGGCAAAATTGAACACGTCGTGAACTACT
This sequence comes from uncultured Collinsella sp., assembly GCA_902475445.1. Classification (GTDB taxonomy): domain Bacteria; phylum Actinomycetota; class Coriobacteriia; order Coriobacteriales; family Coriobacteriaceae; genus Collinsella. The sequence continues at coordinate 8,681 of CABRZN010000032.1, read as the reverse complement.
AAACATATGTTTACTAGCTTCTAGCAGGGATTCTGTTGATGAGTTAACAGATCAGTGAGGTGTTCATCAAAATAAAATCCCACGCAAATGGCTATATATCAATAGAGGGTCAAAGAGACCATTTCCCGCCATTCAAATACGTTCACCCCCGATTTCCTACCGGTCACCGGACTGTAGACGGCAAAATTGCCATAAATTCGGCGCTCCGTGTAAACTAAAGCACGTAAACGTTCAGTAAACACCTTGTTTACAAAAGCGTATCCAAGGGTCCGGCAACCGTAAGGGGTTATAGTCGCCGGGCCAAAGGCGTGCCTAAGCCCAAGGGGGCTGGCACACGAAGATATGGGGAGGGGTCCCATGGCAGTAGATAACAAGCAGATTGCCACCGATGTCCTCGAGCTCGTGGGCGGTGCGGAGAATGTTTCCGTCGCCACCAACTGCATGACGCGCCTGCGTCTGACGCTCAAGGACAACAACAAGGCCGACGTGGAGAAGATCAAGAAGGTCAAGGGTGTTCTGGGATGCCAGTTCGCCGGCAGCCAGCTCCAGGTCATCATCGGCCAGAACGTGCCCAAGGTGCTCGCCGAGTTCGTCGCCATCTCCGGCGTCAAGCAGGGTGCCGCCGTCGACGAGAACCTCGATGCTTCCAAGCAGAAGTTCGAGCTCAAGAACCTGCCGAACATCATCCTTGACTATCTGTCGGGCTCCATGACCCAGCTCATCCCGCTGCTCATGGCCGGCGGTCTGTTCCGTACCATCGCGGCCGTCCTCGGCCCCACCATGCTCGGTGTGCTCTCGGCCGACGACCCGACCTATACGTTCCTCTACACCACGCTGTACGAGGCCACGTTCACCTTTATCCCCATCTACCTGGGTTATGCCGCGGCTAAGAAGCTCGGCGCCAGCCCCGTGCTCGGCATGCTGCTCGGTGGCGCCCTCATGGCTCCTTCCGTGGTGAGCGTCGCCACCCAGGAGGGCGGCGGAATCATCTCCGTCTACGGCATCCAGATCGCCGCTGCCAACTATCAGCAGTCCGTCCTGCCGATCATCCTTTCGGTGCCCGTCCTCTACTTCATCGAGAAGTTCTTTAAGAAGGTCATGCCCGACGTGCTCTCCACGGTCTTCACGCCGTTCTGCACCATGATCGTCACCATCCCCATCGCCTTCATCGTCCTCGCCCCGATCGGCAACGAGATCGGTACGCTGATCGCTAACGCCCTCTTCGGCCTTGCTGACCTTGGCGGCATCGGTATCCTGATCGTCATGGCCGTCCTCGGTGCCTTCTGGCAGCTCTTCGTGGTCTGCGGCATGCACATGCCCGTCATCCTGCTCGCTCAGGTTCAGATCATCGCCGCCGGCTACGATCCCTTCGTCTTCGTTTCCACCAACTGCGCTATGGCCGCTGTCTGGGGCTGCGCCTTCGGTGCCTTCCTCAAGATGAAGAACCCCGACGAGAAGTCCCTTGCCATCGGTTACGTCATCTCCGCCATCGCCGGCGGCGTTACCGAGCCTGCGCTCTTCGGTATCCTCATGCGCTTCCGCCGCACCATGCTCGGCATGTTCATCGGCGGTGCCATCGGCGCTGTGTTCTCCGGCCTCATGGGTGTTACCTACTACCTCGCAGGCGGTGCGTCCAACTTCCTGGTCTTCACCAACTACCTGCAGGGTGGCCAGATGAACACCGTCTGGGCTATCGTCGGTATGGCTATCTCCTTTGTCATCGCCGCTGCCGTCGTCTTTGTCTGCGGCTTCTCCAAGGAGGAGCTCGCCGAGATGGAGGCCTAAGGCCAAGCCATTCGGTCGCATACGACCTCACCTACACGACAGGGCCCCGTCAGGCGTAAGCCCGGCGGGGCCCTTCTTGCAAGGTAGACTGATGGGGCGGACGGGATTCGCCCGCGAGGGTTTGCCAAGCGGCGGGGGCTTTCGCACGGGGTTACCGCGAAAGCCCCCGGCGGTTCGCAAATCCTTTATCAAACGAAAGGACACGCAGATGAGTTTGGGAAAGCTGACCGTCAACGGTCGCCAGGACGGCTTTTTGTGCGAGGGCAAACCGTTCTTCTGGTTTGCCGATACGTGCTGGAGCGCATTTACGAGCATTGCCGAGGATGACTGGGACTACTACCTGACCCGCCGTGCCGAGCAGGGCATGAACGTGCTGCAGATCAACACGCTGCCGCAGTGGGATCGCTGCTGCCCCGATCTGGGCATTTGGCCCTATGCCAGCGAGGACGGCGTGCATTTTGATTGGTCCCGCCCCAACCAAGCGTACTGGGATCGTGCCGCCGCCATGTGTCGCGCTGCCGTCGAGCACGGCATTCGTCCGGCACTCGTGCTTATGTGGTGCAACTACGTGCCCGGTACCTGGGGCGCCAAGATTGCCGAGCGTTGCGGCGCCGAGATTATGCCGCGTGAGGAGGTTCGCGCCCACGTTGCCCGCGTCATCGAGAACTTGGGCGAGTTTGACCCCGTCTACGTGGTGACGGGTGATACCGATTTTGCCGGCGACGAGGCGATTGCCTATTACGAGGACGCGCTCGACGAGGTCGTCAAGCGTGCGCCCGAGGCGCTGCGCACCATGCATATCAACCGCGGCAATCGCACCATTCCGGCGCAGTATCTGGACCGTCTGGACTTTTACATGTTCCAGCCCGGCCACAACTACGAGGGCCAGCCCGAGGCATGGCGCCTGCCGCAGGACTTTATCGCTAACTATCCCAAAAAGCCGATGGTCAACTCCGAGCCCTGCTATGAGCAGATGGGTGCGTCGCGCAACGTGTACTGGCGCTTTACCGCGCAGGATTGCCGCGCGAGCGTTTGGTCGTCGATTCTTGCCGGTGCCAGTGCCGGCGTGACCTACGGCGCACACGGTGTTTGGAACTGGCAGACGTCGCGCAGCCAGGGTTCGGTCCTGGGCGAGGGCTTTGATATGCCCTTCCGCTGGCAGGAGTGCCTGCAGTTTGCGGGCGTGTGGGACTTTGGCGCGATCGAGCATGTGCTTGCCGGCCTGGGTGCCACGGCTGCCGACGACGCGCTTGCCGTGGTTCCGGCGCAGGAGCTGCTCGACGACGCGCGCGAGGCCATTCGTGTGGCGCGCGTTGGCGATCGCGTCGTCACGTACCTGCCGCGCACCACGGCGCTCAAGTTTAAGCTCGACGGCGCGCGCGGCTGGACGGCGACGGCCCTCGACATGGAGGACAAGCGCATTGCCAGACTGCCCGTCCGCGACAACGGTGACGGCACCGTGCGCGTGGCTCAGCATCCCTTTGAGCACGACGCTCTGGTGATCCTGGCCCCCGGGCGCTAACGGCTCTTCTCCAACATTTACAACCCAGTCCCTTGCATTCCGTCGCACTCATTGGGGACGTACTTAAATGAGTGGTACTTAAATGAGTGGTCTCGTGAGTTTGAGGGCAAGGCGGGCGCTCGTTACAAGGTGAATGTCGTGGACACATGGGATATGACGGAGGAAGAGCTTCCCGGAACCTTTGAGGGCAAGTTCCGCATTGACCTCCCTAGTGAACAATGTATGTCGCTTCGTCTGACCAAAGTAGCGGCGTAAAACAGGGAGATAATCGGCTCCGGGCGCGATTTGCTGCATGACCATCATAAGGGGGGCAGCCCCTGTGGTGGTCGCGGCGATGCACGTCCGGGGCTATGGCGCGTGAGGAGCGAATATGCAGGAGTTCTTTGGAATCGATGTGGGCGGTACGGCCGTTAAATGGGCTGTGCTGGGCGAGAATTTTTCCATCCGCGAGCGCGGAAGCCTTCCGACGGGCTTTACCACGGCTGAGGAGACGGTCGCGGCGCTGATCTCGCTCGTCGAGCCGTATCGCGAGCGCGTGAGCGCCGTGGGCGTGAGTGCGCCCGGCGGCATCTACGAGGGAGACGTCACGGGGACGATCCATCGCGGCGGTGCGCTCACGTTTATGGACGGCTGCCCGCTGGGAAAGCTCATGTGCGAGGCGCTGGGGGTGCCGGTTGCCGTCAATAACGACGGTAAGTGCTGTGCGCTCGGTGAGTATGCGGCCGGTGCCCTGCGCGGGACGCGTTTTGGCGTGGTGCTCGCTATCGGCACGGGCATCGGCGGCGGTATCGTCATCGACGGCAAGGTCCTGCGCGGCGCGCACTGCTTTGCAGGCGAGTTCAGCTTCTTGCGCAACGATGTCACGACTGCTGCGAACATGGGAAACTCCTTTGCCGATTCGGGCGGTTGGCGTGCGCTCCGCGATGCTGTCGTTGCCGAGAAGGGCCTGCCTGCGGATTCTCCGGTGGACGGCCGCCGCGTCTTTGAATGGATTGCGGATGGCGACAAGGCGGCGCAGCGCGCGCTCGACCGCTACGCTCGTGCCTTTGACGGACAGCTCATCAACCTGCAGGCCGTGCTCGACCCCGAGGTCTTTGTGATCGCAGGCGGTATCTCGTGCCATCCCGAGCTCGTCGATGCCCTGCGTGCGCAGATGCCGCTGGCCCTCGCGAGTTACAAAGGGACCCTTGCCGGCATTCCTGTGCCGCAGATAAAGGCGGCCGAGCTCGGCAACGACGCCAACCTTTACGGTGCTGTCCAGGAGGCCATGCGTCTGGTGTAGCGCGAGCCAAACGAGGCTGTCGAAAAAGATAAAGGCCGGCGTAAACCGCCCCCATTTCCTTAGCACAGGAAATGGGGGCGGTTTAATTTGAGGCGGGACTTTTTGACCGCTTGATGGGTCGCGCGTCACAGTAGCTCGCCGTGGCGTGCAATGTAGCGGCGCTTTGCCAGCTGAGTGAGCGCGATGTAGGCGGAGACGATGCCGATGAGCAGCGCGAAAAAGCCCGCGGGCAGTGTCATGAGGCCGAGCGCATCGGCGATGGGGCTTGCCGGCAGCCAGGTGACGAGCGCCAGACCCAGCACGGTGAGAACGCACAGGGCGGGTGCGGCGTGGTCGCGCGGGCTCGGCAGATGCGGGGAGCGCAGCATGTGGACCACGAGTGTCTGCGACCACATGGACTCGACAAACCAGCCGCTCTGGAAGAGTGCAGCGAAGGTCGCCATACCCGCGACGTCGCCCGCGGCGGCAAGCTCGGGCCAGCTTGCGTTCACGGCGGCGGGGCACACGACAAAGAAGAGCGCGGCGAAGGTCACGATGTCAAACAGCGAGCTCACGGGGCCCAGCTCGAGCATAAAGCCCTTGATGGACGCGGCGTCCCAGGCACGCGGACGGGCGGTCCAGGCGTCATCGACGGCGTCCCACGGCAGCGCGATGCACACGATCTCGTAGACCAGCGACAGCAGTACCAGCTGCAGGGCGCTCATGGGCAAAAACGGCAAGAACAGGCTCGCGACGGTCACGGACAGCACGTTGCCAAAGTTGGAGCTCACCGTTGTCTTGAGGTACTTGAGCAGGTTGCCGTAGGTGCGGCGGCCTTCGATGATGCCGCGCTCGAGCACGCCCAGGTCCTTCTGAAGCAAGATGATATCGGCGGATTCCTTGGCAATATCGACGGCCGAATCGACCGAGATGCCGCAATCGCTCGCACGCATGGCGGCGGCGTCGTTGATACCGTCGCCCATAAAGCCCACGGTGTGGCCGAGCAGTTCGCGCATGACGCGCACCAGGCGCGCCTTCTGCAGCGGCGAGAGCTTGGCGAAGAGGTGGGTTTTCTCGGCGCGCTCGGCAAGCTCGGTGTCGTCGAGTGCATCGATCTCGGAGCCCAGCAAGACGTTGCTCGCGTCGATGCCAATCTGCTCGCAGACGGTTGCGGCGACGCGGTCGTTGTCGCCGGTCAGGACCTTGACCGCCACGCCTTTGGCCTCGAGCGTGGCGACGGCGCCCGCGGCACTTGCTTTGGGCGGATCGAGGAAGGCCAAAAAGCCCATCAGCACCATGTCGCACTCGTCGGCGATGCCAAACTCGCCCACGCAGCGCGGATCGGTCTTCTGCGCCACGGCAATCACGCGCAGGCCCTCGGCGTTAAGATTGGCGACCTGCTTGCGAATCTGGGCGAGCTTGTCTTCGGCGAGCGGCCGGGCGATACCGTTGACCTCGACAAAAGAGCAGATCTCGAGCATTTCCTCGGCAGCTCCCTTGGTAACCATCTGGGTTTTGCCTTGGGCGTCGGAGACAACTACGCTCAGGCGACGGCGCGAGAAATCGAAGGGAACCTCGTCGACCTTGGTGTAGCGGTCGCGCAGGCTCTGGCCCAGCATGGAATCGGGTGCGGCGGTCGAGGGTGTCACATCGGCACGGTCGATTACGGCCAGGTCGATAAGATTTTTGAGGCCGGTCTGGAAGAAGCTGTTCAAAAACGCATGGCGCAGCACGCGCGCGTCCTCGTTGCCATCGGTGTTGAGGTAGCGCTCGAGCACGATGCGGTCTTCGGTGAGGGTGCCGGTCTTGTCGCAGCACAGGACGTCCATGGCACCCAGGTTTTGAATCGCCGGCAGCTCCTTGACGATAACCTGGCGACGGGCGAGGTCCTTGGCGCCCTGCGACAGGCTCGTGGTCACGATGACGGGAAGCATCTGCGGCGTGATGCCCACGGCCACGCTCGTGGCGAACAGCAGCGCGTCGATGACGTTGCCCTTGGTGGCGGCGTTGATGGCAAAGACGGCCGGCGCCATAACGAGCATGAGGCGTACGAGCAACATGGAGACGCTCGAGACACCGCGGTCAAACGCGCTCTTCTCGCTGCGCCCGTTGAGCATCTTGGCGATACCGCCCAGGTAGGTGTCCGAGCCGGTGGCAACGACAAGTGCCATGGCGGTGCCATTTTGCACGGAGGTGCCGGTAAAGACGATGTTCTTGCAGGCAGAGAGTGGCAGCGCGGAGCCGTCGGCGCCCTCGACGACGGTGGCGGCAGCGGTCTTCTCGACGGCCTCGCTCTCGCCGGTGAGTGCGGACTCGATGACAAACAGGTCGCGTGCGGTGATGATGCGGGCATCGGCCGGAACCATATCGCCGGCAGAGAGGCGGATCACATCGCCGGGGACGAGCTCGTCGAAGGAGATCTCGATGCGCTCGTCGTCGCGCAGGGCGGTGCAGGTGTTGGAGACCAGGTCCTTAAGGGCCTCGGCCGCATTGCCGCTGCGGGCTTCCTGGATAAACTTCATGCCGCCCGATACCAGCAGCATGATGCCGATGACGATGACCGTGGAGGGGTCGCGCTGCGGCTCGGGCACGGCGAGCACGTCGATATAGAGCGAGACCAGCGCGAGCGCGGCGAGGATGCCGGCGAAGGGATCGATGAAGGCGTCGGCGATGCGACGGGCGAGCGTCTTGGTCGGTGCCTCGATGGTGTTGGGGCCGGAGGTGTCCAGGCGCTCGGTTGCCTGCTCGGCGGTGAGGCCGTTTGCCGTGGCTTCGAGCAGTACGAGGGCATCCTCGGCGCTATGGGTGGCGGCGAATATGGTGTTCTTGGACAGGCCGGTGTGAGCGGCGGGGCGCGCCGTGCGGCGGCGCTTGGAGATAGCTTCGAGTACCGTGGCGGTTTTGAGCATCAGCATAGGGTCCTCCTTGTTGAAGGGAGTTAGCGTACGTGTCGTATTGAGTTGCAAAAAACCTAGATGTCGCTCACGTCAAGCTCACGAACCACCACAAAGGGGACAGGCACCTTTGTGGTGCAGCGCGCCTTTGCGGTGGTTTTGGCGATCTGCCGGTGGCGTTTATGCGTGTGCGGAGTCCTCGCGGCGTGCCGAGGGCGACATGCAGGTTTTTCGACTAGGACTGCCTTCCATGGCACACCTCCTAAAGGCTGAGCGCAGCGCGCTTTGGGTATCTCGTACCCCTTTTTAATCCGCCCGTATTCTTGATGAGGGGGTTTGACATGTCAACCCCATTGTTCGGAAAACCATTCCCTTTGACAAAGCCTTTACAGAATGCCGTGGCCCCAAAGCGCGCCCGCATCTACGCTTTGCCTGCGCTAAACTGGAAGGCACGTACGCGATTACGAGAGGAGCCCGCATGGAGGCTTACAAGCAAGAGTTCATCAAGTTTATGGTCGAGTCCGACGTCCTTAAGTTCGGCAGCTTTACGCTCAAGAGTGGCCGTCAGTCCCCGTTCTTTATGAATGCCGGCGCTTACGTGACGGGCTATCAGCTCAAGAAGCTGGGCGAGTATTACGCCCAGGCCATCCACGATAACTTTGGCGACGACTTTGATGTGCTGTTTGGACCGGCCTACAAGGGTATTCCGCTGGCCGTCGTGACCGCAATTGCCTACCACGAGCTGTACGGCAAGGAGGTCAAGTACTGCTGCGACCGCAAGGAGGCCAAGGACCACGGTGCCGATAAGGGCAACCTGTTGGGTTATGAGCCCAAGGACGGCGACCGCGTGGTCATGGTCGAGGACGTCACCACCAGCGGCAAGTCCATCGACGAGACCTATCCCAAGGTTAAGGCTGCTGCCGACGTCGAAATCAAGGGCCTGATCGTGTCCCTCAACCGCATGGAGGTCGGCAAGGGCGGCGTGACCACCGCGCAGAAGGAGATCGAGGCAAAGTACGGTTTCCCCGTCGCGAGCATTGTTTCCATGGCCGAGGTCGTCGAGACCCTCTACAACCACGAGATCGACGGCAAGGTTGTCATCGATGGCGAGCTCAAGACCGCCATCGACGCCTACTACGAGCAGTACGGAGCACGTTAGTTACGCGGTTTTACCAAACCGCGTAACGGCTCGACGCTGCAAACCCGCCAGAGCGGCAAT
>CABRZN010000031.1 GCA_902475445.1 uncultured Collinsella sp. | reverse complement strand
ATGCCCTGCCCGACGATTTTAAAGCTCGGCGCCCCCCAATCGGCCTCGATGGAGAACCACACGCACTGATGCGGATTGCGGTAACGCCAGCCATCGGCGGGCACGCCCTGCGGGCAGCAAACGAGAATAAGCTCGCCATCAAGCTCAAACAGATCAGGGCACTCCCACATAAAGCCAAACTTCTCGCCCAGCTCAATGCGCGTCGCATAGCTCCAGCCCTCTAGATCGCGCGAAGTATAGACAAGCACACAGCCACGATCGTCTTTCGTACGAGCGCCCAGAACCATGTAGTAGATACCATCGTGCTCAAGGATCTTAGGGTCGCGCACGTGCGTACCGATATCGTCGGGGTAATCGACCGGCCCAACAGCTATGCGCTTCTCGCCCAATTCGTCGGGATTCTCGGCAACCATATGAATTTGGTTTTGCTCACGGCCCGTCAACACGTAGTCGTAATCATCGCGGTCAAAATGCTTAACGTTGCCGGTATAGAAGTAGTGAATCTTGCCATCACGTACAAAGGCAGAACCAGAATACGCTCCACTCGAATCCAAATCGGAATCGGGGAACAGCACGGGGCCGTGATTCTCGTACGTCACAAAATCCTTTGTCGTCAGATGGTTCCAAAGCACTGGACCGCCATGCGCAGCATCGAATGGATCGTATTGGTGATAGATATGATACGTATCACCGATCTGCACCAAACCGTTGGGGTCGTTGAGCCAGCCAAGCTCAGGCTCCACATGGAACAGGAGCCTATCGGGGTCGGACGCGATGCGACCCGCCGTCTCATCCTGTCCGGCACGCCACTGCTCATAGTCCGCGCGTGTCACCTTATTTTTTTGATTAAACATCGCCGTTGACTTTCTCGTCTATGGGAAAGGACGCTCGACTCACACGAGTCGAACGCCCTTCCCCAAATGGACTTATCCTCAGATTACGCTGAACGGCTCAACTAGAAGCTAACGTCGAAGCCAGCGCCAGCGCCCTCTTCATCGGTGGTCGGCACGCCCTTTGCCTTGTTGTAGGCAAAGATCAAGACGATCGGCACGATGAAGGCGATGAGATTGCCAGCCACATACCACACGAGAGTCTCGGGTGTGACGATGAGCAGGCCAAGCACACCGGTCAGACGCTGACCGATGGCGCGCACCTCAAAGAGCTTCACGAAGGCACCGCCGCAGCCTGCACCGATGCATGCGCAGATGAACGGGATGATCGAGTAGCGCATGTTTGCAGCGAAGATAGCGGGCTCGGAGATTCCGACCAGCGTCGGGATAAAGGACGACATGCAGATGTTGCGCTCTTTGGAATGCTTCTTGTGAATGAGGTACATGCCGATGGCGCCGCCACCCTGGGCGATGATGGAAACCGACCAGATGGCCTGGATGTAGTTGAAGCCAGTCGTGGCAACGAGGTTTGCCTCGATACCCTGGATGAACTGATGCGTACCGGTAACGACAAGCGGCTGCAGGAACGCGGCGAAGACAAAGGCACCAAAGACGCCCATCCTGTTGTACAGGATATCGATTACGCCGGCGAGGACGTCGCCGATCAGGTTGCCGAGCGGGCCGAACACGGTGAACAGGGCGACGTTAGCAAGAATCAGGGTAACGGTCGGGACAAAGACGAACGAGACGACCTCGGGGATGTACTTCTGGGCAATCTTCTCGACCTTGGCCATAAACCAGGCAGTCAGGATTGCAGGGAACACGCCGCCCTGGAAAGCAACCATGGGAATGGAGAGCGGACCAAAGTTCCAGTACTCAGCACCCGTCGGGTCCATAACGAACGTGTTACGGTTCATAAGGCTCGGGTGAACCATGACGATACCGACGAGGATGCCCAGGATCGGGTTACCGCCAAAACGCTTGACCGCGCTGTACATAACCAGGACAGGCAGGTAGTCAAACGTGGTGGCGATAATGGCAAAGAAGCTTGCGAGGTTCTTGAGGAACTCGCTGTGGTCGGCAAGGCTGCCCTCCATGCCAAAGAGGCCGTTGGCAACGATCAGCGACTTAAGGCCGATGATGATAGCAGCGCCGACGAAAGCGGGAATGATGGGGATAAAGATGTCCGAGAATACCTTGAGGACCGAGAAGAACTTGCCCTTCTTGTCCGCCTCGGCGCCCTTGACCTCGGAAGCGCTGATCTCCTTAACGCCCGTCAGAGCCATAAACTCATCGTAGACCTTGTTGACGGTACCGGTACCGAAGATGATCATGAGCTGGCCGCTGTTGTACAGCACGCCCTTGACGCCATCGATGTTCTCGAGCTCGGCCTTGTTGTACTTGCTCGTATCCTTGAGCACTAGACGCAGACGAGTCACGCAATGCGTGGCGCCCTCGATGTTCTCCAGTCCGCCGACGTTGTCGACGACTTGCTGGGACACTGCCTTGTAGTCCATGTTCCTCTCCATTCCTTTTCTAAATCATAAAACGGTTCGTTGCCGCTACAGAGACGCGATCGTTGCGTTTGCGCACTTGAGCGTACCGTCGGTGACCGTCAGCGCCACACCCTGGCCCTGCTTATTGCAGAAGCGAGCGTTAAGCGCAACATCATCGACAAAGATGGTCGCGATATCGTCGTCAACGACCAGGCGCACATGATGAGTGCCCTCGCCCTTAAAGAACAACGGACGCTCGAGGCCCATGTTGTTGACCTGGAACCACGGGTACTGGGGAGCCGGCGTGAACTCGAGCTTGCCCTCGCGCAGGTTGGCGCGGAACTCATAGGCAAGACCGGTCTCGGCGTCCTCGGCGAACTTGACCGAGAAGCCGGCAGCGTTACCGCCGAGCTCAATGTCGGTATCGAGCAAGTAGGTGGAGCCGGCATCCGCGGCGAGCACCTGCTCGACCTTGCCCGACTCGCAGGAAAGCTCAAAGGTCTCGACTGCCTTAGCCTCGCCAAAGGCGCCAAGCATGCTGTCGGGGAGCTTGGTGCCGAGCGTTCCGTCGGCACGCTGAACGATCTCGAGGGGCATAAAGGTGCCACCCCATAGGTAAGAGCTGGGGTCGCCGCCCTCGTCACGCGTAGGAACCCAACCAAAGAGAACGCGACGCTCGCCATCGAATGCGGTGCGAGCGGCGTAGTACGCGCGGCCGTCGAAGGAGTCGTCAGCGGGGGTAATCCAAGGACCGTTGATGGACTTGGACATGCGGTAACGGGTCTTGTTGCCGTCGCTGTACTCGGAAAAGACGAGGTACCACCAGTCGCCCATCTTAAAGAGATCAGGCATCTCAAACATGGTGTACAGGCCCGGGTTCCACCAGTCGCCCTGGAACTCCCAGTTGGTCAGATCCTTGGAGGTGAACTTGACCAGGCGGCCGGTCATCAGACGCTTGTCCTCGCCCACACGCGTGCCGAGGATGAGCATGTACTCCTCGTTCTCCTCATCCCAAAGCACAAAGGGATCGCGCCAGTTGCGGTCATCGTAACCCTCCTGGGGCGGAAGCAGCGTCTCGGCGATGTTCTTCTCCCACTTGACGGCGTCGTCGCTCGTTGCGTGAAGAAGAACCTGCTTCATCAAACGTGTGCGGACCTTATCGCGATTGCAACCAGTGTAGAGCGCATGGTACTTGTCGCCCACCTTAAACACCGTGCCGGCATAAATGTACTGGTCGACTTCCTCGTCGCCGCCGCGCTCAAGACTCTCGCCAAAGTCCTTGTAGTTGACGAAATCCTTGGTCGTAGCGAGTGCCCAGCCAAACGGCTCTCCGAAAGGTTCGGGGTTACGCGTGTCACGCTGATGATAGAGATAGAACGTGCCGTCCTCGCCGTACGGCATGATGTCGCCTACCCAAATTCCCTCAGGCTGGTAATACACCTTGTGCATCCGAGACTTCCTTTCTCACGAGATACTAACTCGGTACAACTGCAAGATATGTCAATCGTTTTCATATGTCAAACGTTTTCACACCAATACGTCTTTTCGCAGTTCCAGTCGTCGGCAAACGGTTGACATATGCCGGCGAACGGTCATCAGAGGTGTTTGAGGAATTCTTTTGGCACGGGATGAACTACGCGGTTTTACCCTCAATGAGTTCAACGGGGAGCTTGATATTCGATTCGGGCTTTTCGCCGTTAATAAGAGCAATGATGGATTGCGCCGCGAGCTCTCCGATGCGATCGATATCTTGGCGTACGGTTGTTAAGTCAGGCATAAACGTCATAGTGCGGCGGGCACCATCCGCGCCCACGACCTTAATATCGCCCGGAGCGCTCAAGCCGCGCTGCTTCATCACGTTAAGACAGATAGCCGCCATCGTGTCGTCTCCCGCAAAGATGCCGTCAATATCGGGGTTCTCATCGAGGATCTTCGCAACGACCGCGCTCTTTTCGTCGTCGGGCTTAACGAACTCAACCTCACGGACAAGCGCGGGCAAACCGGCCTGCTCAACAACATCGAGGTAGGCATCGGTACGCTTATTGGCAGGCATGCGCATGCGGCTATTGCTGCGCAGGCACAGGATGCGTGAACATCCGTCATCGATCAGGCGACGCGTGGCAAGTTCGCCGATGCTATAGCTGTCGCTCGCAATCTGAACAGAGGCTTCGCCAAGGTCGCAGTCGATACCAACCAGACTCAAGCCCATCTCGGCATACGCCTCGGCACCGATATTAAGCGAGTTGACGATGACGCCATCAACCATATTGCGTCGAAGCATGTCGATATAAGAGCGCTCAAGCTCGGGTCGATTGGCGCTATTGCACAGCAGCATCTTAAAACCGTTTTCGGCCAGGGTATGCTCAATGACTTGAACCACTTGGGCATGAAACGGACTGCTGACATAGGGGACGATCATACCGATAAGATTCAGGCGACCGTTGAGCATGGCACGGGCGATATCGTTGGGCGTATAGTTGATGCGCTTCATCGCGGCATGGACCTTATCGCGGGTCTCTTGGCTAATATAGCCGCGATTATTAAGCACGCGAGATACCGTAGTAGGCGAAACCCCCGCCACCGCCGCAACTTCCTTGATGCCAGGCTTAGCCGTATCCTTAGAACGAGCACTCTCGCGAGCCATAGCACCCTCCCCCATCAACATGTCATACGTTTACATACGAACAAAGCATACCCCAACAAGAGCGGGAAGACGGTAACAGTACAAGTAAGTAAACGACTCATCCAAATAATTAGGAGAGTTCCGCCTAAAGGGTGACTCCAAAGGACCCCACATGGCCGGTTTTGGGTTATTTTCCAAAACATCCCGCAGGACGCAAAGGGCTCCGCCGCGCGAAGCGCGCAGCGGAGCCCTTTGCATGTCCGAGGACGTTTTGGAAAGTAACCCAAGACGGCCCGGCGATCCTGCGGGAGTTAAACCCCTTTAGAACTTGTTGTGGAAGGTACGCGCAATGACCTCGTCCTGCTGCTCCTTGGTGAGCGTGTGGAAGTTCACGGCATAGCCGGAAACGCGGATGGTCAGCTGCGGATACTTCTCGGGGTGAGCCTGAGCGTCGAGCAGCGTCTCACGGTTGAAGACGTTGATGTTCAGGTGGTGGCCACCCTTCTCGGCGTAAGCGTCGAGCATGTGGACCAGGTTATCGGCCTGAGTCTCGGAAACTTCAGAAACCTTCATAATGTGTCTCCTTCGATCGATAGGCGCCGGCCGAAACCGGCGCACTAATCAGTAATCGTTATTGTTAGTATAGCACTAACAATAGTTACTCGCCCAGCTGATCAAGGTCGATATCGCCAAAGAACACCTGGTCCTCCTTGCCGAGCGCACTCGGGATGATGGAGAAGGTGTTGGAGATGCCGTCCTGAGCATCGCGGAACGGGAGCTTGGAAACCGAAGACAGCGAAGCGATGGCGCCGTGGCTATCGCGCTTGTGCATGGGGTTAGCACCCGGGGCGAACGGCTGGCCAGCCTTGCGGCCGTCGGGCGTGGAGCCGGTCTTCTTACCGTACACGACGTTGGAGGTAATGGTCAGAACCGAGGTCGTGGGCACGGAGTTGCGGTAGGTGTCGTTCATGCGGATGTACTCCATGAACTGGTGCACAACGTCGTGAGCGATCTGGTCGACGCGGTCGTCGTCGTTACCGTACTTGGGGAACTCGCCCTCGGTCTCGAAGTCGACGATGATGCCGTTCTCGTCACGGACGACCTTGGCGTACTTGATGGCGGACAGGGAGTCAGCCACGACGGAAAGGCCAGCGATGCCCGTAGCGAACCAGCGGTGCACGTGCTTGTCGTGCAGAGCCATCTGGATGCGCTCGTAGCAGTACTTGTCGTGCATGTAGTGAATGATGTTCAGCGAGTTGACGTACACGCCAGCGAGCCACTTCATCATGTCGTTGTACTTGGCCACAACGTCGTCGTAATCGAGCGTATCGCCCTCGACGGCGCGGTACTTGGGGCCGACCTGCTTCTTGGAGACCTCGTCAACACCGCCGTTGAGTGCATACAGCAGGCACTTGGCCAGGTTGGCACGGGCGCCGAAGAACTGCATCTCCTTGCCGATGCGCATGGAGGACACGCAGCAGGCGATGCCGTAGTCGTCGCCGTGGTAAACGCGCATGAGGTCGTCGTTCTCGTACTGGATCGAGGAGCTGGCGACAGAAGTCTTGGCGCAGAACTTCTTGAAGTTCTCGGGCAGACGGGTCGACCACAGAACGGTCATGTTGGGCTCGGGGCTGGTGCCCATGTTCTCGAGCGTGTGCAGGTAGCGGTAGCTCATCTTGGTAACGAGCGTACGGCCGTCAACACCCATGCCGCCGATGGACTCGGTGACCCACTGCGGATCGCCGGTAAACAGGGCCTGGTACTCGGGGGTACGGGCAAACTTGACCATGCGGAGCTTCATGATGAAGTGATCCACGAACTCCTGGATCTGCTCCTCGGTGAAGGTACCGTTGGCAAGGTCGCGCTCAGCGTAGATGTCGATGAACGTAGAGGTACGGCCGATGGACATAGCGGCGCCGTTCTGCTCCTTGACGGCAGCGAGGTAGGCGAAGTACATCCACTGGATGGCCTCCTGCGTGTTGGTAGCAGGGTTGGAAATGTCGAAACCATAGGTCTCGGCCATCATCTTGAGCTCGCCGAGGGCACGGATCTGCTCCTGCAGCTCCTCGCGGTCGCGGATGTTGTCGGCGGTCATGACCGTCGGGGTGGAAGCCTTCTGGGCCTCCTTGTCCTTGATCAGGTAGTCGACGCCGTACAGGGCAACACGACGGTAGTCGCCGATGATGCGGCCGCGGCCATAGCCATCGGGCAGACCGGTGATGATGTGAGCCGAGCGGCAAGCACGCATCTCGGGGGTGTAGACATCGAAGACGCCAGCGTTGTGGGTCTTGCGCTCGAAGGTGTAGCGCTCGACAACGTTCTCGTCGACCTTATAGCCGTGCTGGCTGGCAGCCTGGCAAGCGATGCGGATACCGCCGTTGACGTGCAGAGCGCGCTTGAGCGGCTTGTCGGTCTGGAGGCCGACGATGGTCTCCTTCTCGCGGTGGGCGTTATCGATGTAGCCAGCGGGGTGGCTCACGATACCCGTGACGGTCTTGGTGTCCATATCGAGGACACCGCCCTGCTCGCGCTCCTTAAGCAGCAGGTCGAGAACCTCGCCCCACAGCTCCTTGGTACGCTCGGTCGGGCCGGCGAGGAACGACTCGTCGCCCTCGTAGGGGGTGTAGTTCTTCTGGATGAAGTCTCGGACGTCAACCTCTCCCGTCCAGATGCCTTCCTTGAAGCCTTCCCATGCCTCCTGCATTGTGTAACCACGCTCCTAGTTACGTGTAATGCGGCGCTCTCTCACACCGCTGCTTATTGAATTCTTGAATGTTCGGCTTGCACTACCGGCTTCTTCCGTTCTTCACCACACGTTGGTGTAGGGAAAACGTTTATCCACCTTGGAACTACAACCCAAAACCCAAGATTTCACCCGTTTGAAAAGGATAACATAGCGACCCTCTCCATCTGGGCTGTTATATGTTTCTTTTTTTATATCATAAGGGCGTTTTTTACAAACCCGCAGGAAATGCGAGCGCGAACAACTACCGTTCACCGATTTGTATGTTATTTTTCCTTGCCTTTGTACGACCTTCGCTCTAGCTGTTATGCCAGCTTTAGCAGGGTAAAGTGTCCCAGAGACCCTACAGAAACTGCAGGGCGGCCACGGGATCCCCCGTGGCCGCCCTGTGGTGTAGCTAGTTTTTAGCTTTGATTACCGCTTGGCATTAGGCGGCTGCGGCGGCCTTGTCGGTCGTTGCCTTGCTATCGCCGTTGCCCTGGCCCTCAAAATGCTTGTAGCACCAGCTGGTGACCAGCGGGGTCAAAATAGCCGTAACGATTGCGCAGGCAGCAACCTGTGCCGTAGCCGTCGCGAGCACCGCACCGCCGTACATGGCCCCGTTGACGCTTGCCATGGCAGCAGGCGTGGCCACATTGGCTCCGGCGCAGCTCGAAATGGCCGCACCTGCGACACCCGTACCACCCGTGAGCTTATCGACCGCGATGACGGGAATTGCAAAGATCACCGAGCAGATCACGCCGAGCAGGATGCCGGGAAGACCGCCGTTGATAAGCTGGCCAAAAGTCATGGTCGAGCCCATGGCAAAGAAGACGAGCACGATGATGGCGGAAAGTGCCGGTGCCATCATCTTCTTAAAGCTGGGGAACAGGTTACCCAGAATAATGCCGACGACGATCGGCAGAATGGCGCCCACGAGCGACCAGCCGATCGGGGCCTGGCCGGCAGCGCCGAGCACGATCATCGTGACCGGAGGGCCGACAACCAGCGTGGTGATGGCGACAGCGCCACGCTCAGCCTCGTTGCCCATGGTACCCATCAGCCCAGCGTACATAGCGTTGTTGGCGCCGGTGCAAGCCGCCAGCATCACCATGGCAGAGATGCCAAACAAGTTGTCGTTGAACACATAAAGGATGAGCAGCGACATGGCAACGACCACGATCTGCTTGACGGCGATGATGATGGCGCCGCGGGCAGCGGCGGCAGGAGCGCTCTTAAACGAAATCGTCGTACCGACGATGAGCAAAAAAGCGCCCACGAGCGGGCCAGCGCCCTGCTGGGTCATGCCAAGCGTAAAGCTGCCGAGCGTTTTGAACAGGTCGGGGAATAGCGTGTTGAGCAGACAGCCCAACAGAAGCGGCACCAAGATATTGGCGCCCGGGATGGAGGACATCTTAAAGAACGGCTCCTTTGCCGCCGGCGCCTCCACCGCAGTCGATTCACTCATATATATCTCCTTTGGATGCATGCGAATCGTAGCCGCATGCGCCTATATCAGAAAGAAGGCGACGGTCCCGAGTCGCAGGAGCCGTCGCCGAATAATCGTCGCGGAGTATTACCCGTCCAGAACGATGCCACCGTCGCAGTCACCGATCTCGCCGTTCACGAAGCTGGCGAGGTCGGAAGCGAAGAACAGCACCATCTGCGCAGGCTCGCTGGCCTGGGCGGCGCGGCCCAGAGGAATACCGTTGATGATGCGCTGAGAGTTCTCGTCAGAGAGGATCGAGGTCATATCGGTAAGCGTGAGCGACGGGCATACAGCGTTGCAGCGAACGCCAAACTTGCCGCCTTCCTTGGCGACTGCCTTGGTTAGACCGTTAACACCGGCCTTGGAGCTCGCGTAAGCCGCGGTGCCGAGCAGGCCGCCGCCGATCTTGCCAGCAACAGAGCTCACGTTGACGATAGTGCCGGCATGGGCCGCCTTAAAGTGCGGGTACACGGCGTTCATCATGGTAAAGGTGCCGTTGAGGTTGATGTCGATGGTACGGCGCCACTCGGTGTCATCGATCTCGTCGAACTTCTTGGTGCTGATGACGCCAGCGCAGTTAATCAGGATGTTGGTCTGCGGCAGATCGGTGAAAATCTGCTCGACGGTCTCGCGCGCCTTGGGTGCATCGGCGACATCGAGCTGATAGAACTTGTTGCCCTCGCCAAGCTCGGCCACAGCGGCCTCGCCCTTAGCAGCGTTCCTTGCGATGAGCGCGACGTGTCCGCCGCCCGCAACGATACCCTTGGCAATCTCGAGGCCAATGCCCTGAGTGCCACCGGTAACGATCGCGGTCTTGCCCGTGAAGTCAAATGCCATGACTCCATCCCCCTTTATGTAAGGTGTCTCCTTGCGGGAAGTTGGAGCATCGCACGTGGCGATTATATGAGTCCCAGTCGTCATGGTGGTGACAACCCCTCGCCTAACCGCGTGCATGATAGTTCTTTAAAACGCTTCAGCAATTGAATGATTTTAAGTCTTTATGCGCTCTTTATATTGCCCACTGTATGAGGCCCGCGTATGGGGGTATCATCTTTCACCGAAAATAGTTTCTAGTGTTAGGGGTTTTCGGTGGAAGATACCGATTTCCATGAGTTTGGGAGTCAGCTCCTTACCGAGTTTGGCGGCATTCACCAGCGCGTTTCGCGCTTTGTGGACAAAGCTCTCAGCGGCGAGATGGCTGTCATGCGCGCCCTTATGCTCGCTGGCGGTTCGCTCACGCCGAGCGAACTCGCCGATCGCGCCTGGGTCTCGAACGCCCGCATCGCCAATATCCTACGCGCTCTCGAAGCCAAGGGCTGGGTCGAGCGCGAGCACTCAAAGACCGACCGTCGTCGCGTACACGTCATAGTGACCGACAAGGGATTCCAGGATCTCGAAATCAAACGCCGGGAATTCGAGGACCGCACCGCGGCTTTCCTCGAGCAGCTCGGCGAAACAGATACCCAAGAGATGGTGCGCCTTCTTAGACGTGCCAACGAAATTATCGACCGCAATCAAGAAAGGAGAGATGCCGAGTGAGGATTCTCAAGCTCTTTAAAAAGCATATCCTGGCACTGTTCACAGCTATCGTACTCATCGTAATCAGCTGCAACGCCGACCTGGCACTGCCTACCTATATGAGCGATATCGTCGACGTGGGCGTGCAGCAAGGCGGTATCGCCTCGCCCGTACCCGACACCATCCGCGCCGAATCGCTCGACGACCTCGAACTCTTTATGAGCGCCAAGGACGCCAAGGCTGTGGAGGCCGTGTTTAGCAAGGCTGACAAAAACGGCATTCGAACGTACAAGGGCACCGAGGAGGAGCGCGCCGACGGCGGCAAGATTGCCGACATCATGAGCCTGCCCGAGACTGTCGTCCTTTCGTTCAACCAGGGCATCGATGCCAACTCCATGGGCGACATGATGGGCACGTCCGGTGAGAAAGACAACAGCGGCGCTCAGGCCATGCCCACCCCCGAGCAGATGGCGGCAATGACGCCCGAGCAGCTCGCCGAGATGCAGCAGAAGGCCGCAGCGGCGCAGAGCATGCAAAAGCAGATCGACGCCGACGGCGGCAAGATCACCATGAAGAGCCTGCGCCTAGGCGTTGAAGGCGGTCTTATCGATCAGGGCAAGCTCGTCGAGGGCGCCAACGATATGGCGGACAAAATGGGTTCCATGTCGGGCTCCATCGTGACCCAACGCGCCGTGAGCTATGTACAGGACGAGTACAAGGCACAGGGCATCGACCCCGCCGACGTACAGAACGCCTACCTGAGCCGCATGGCGACCACGATGTTTGGTCTGTGCCTGGTGTCGCTCGTCGCCACCATCCTGACCGGTGCCGTGGCTTCGCGCACCGCCTGCTCCATCGCCCGCGACCTGCGCCGCGAGACCTTCAACAAGGTTATGCACTTCTCGCCGGCCGAGGTGGGCAAGTTTAGCCAGGCCTCGCTCATCACCCGCTGCACCAACGACATTCAGCAGATCCAGATGGCCGCAACCCTGTTTATCCGCATGTGCCTGATGGCCCCCGTCATGGGCATCGTCGCCGTCATGCGCGTCCTGGCCAACCACACCGGCCTGGAGTGGACCATCGCCGTGGCCATCATCGCGGTTTCGGCCGTTGTCGGCGTGCTCATGGGCCTCACCATGCCCAAGTTCAAAAAGATGCAGAGCTTTGTGGACCGCGTGAACCTTACCGCCCGCGAGCTGCTCGACGGCCTTATGCCCATCCGCTCGTTCAACCGCGAGGAGCATGAGCTCGAACGTTTTGACAAGGCGTCGCTCGACCTGATGACCACGCAGCTCTACACCAACCGCGCCATGAGCTTTATGATGCCGCTCATGATGCTCGTCATGAACTGCATCACCGTGCTCATCGTCTGGTTTGGCGCGCAGGGCGTGTCCGACGGCGTGATGCAGGTCGGCAACATGATGGCGTTTATCTCCTACACCATGCAGATCGTCATGGCGTTTATGATCCTCACCATGGTTTCGGTTATCCTGCCCCGTGCCGAGGTCGCAGCCGAGCGCGTGGAAGAGGTCATCACCTGCCCTACGAGCATCAACGACCCTGCCTCGCCCAAACTGCCTGCTGCCAGCGCGCCGCGCGGCGAGCTCACCTTCCGCGACGTGAGCTTCCAGTATCCCGATGCCCGCGCCGACGTCATTAGCGGCGTAAACTTCACCACGCACGCCGGCCAGATGCTCGGCATCATTGGTTCCACGGGCTCGGGCAAGTCCACGCTTGTACAGTTGATTCCGCGCCTGTACGACGTCACCGGCGGCAGCATTTCGCTCGATGGCATCGATGTGCGCGACATGACCCTTTCCGAGCTGCGCCGCCGCATTGGTTACATCCCGCAGCAGGGTCGTCTGTTCTCGGGTACCGTCGAGAGCAACCTCAAGTTTGCCGGCGACATGGTGAGTGACGAGGATATGCGCCAGGCAGCACGCGTCGCCCAGGCGGAAGACTTTATCGCCGAGCGCGAGGGCGGCTACGACTCCCCCATCAGCCAGGGCGGCTCCAATGTCTCGGGCGGTCAGCGCCAACGCCTGGCCATCGCCCGCGCGTTGGCCAAAAAGCCCGAGGTCGTGGTGTTCGATGACTCGTTTAGCGCCCTCGACTACAAGACCGACGCTCGCCTGCGCGAGGAGTTGGCCAAAAACGTCACCGACGCCGCGCTCGTGGTCGTGGCCCAGCGCATCGCGACCATCATGCACGCCGACCAGATCATCGTGCTCGACGACGGCCACGTAGTGGGCACCGGCACGCACGAGGAGCTGCTGCGCAACTGCCCGGCGTACCTGGAGATCGCACAGTCGCAGCTTTCCGCCGAGGAGCTGGGGCTTACCCAAGAAGAAATTGCAGCCGTCATGGAAGGAGGCGAGCGCTAATGGCAGACGAGACCAAGACTCAGATTCCCAAGCCCACCCGCCAGCGTGGTCCCATGGGCCGCATGGGCGGCATGCGTCGCGGCGAAAAGGCCAAGGACTTTAAGGGCACCATGAGGCAGCTGCTCGGCTATATCGGCCAGCACAAGATTGCCGTGTTTGCCGCCGTCGCCTTTGCCGTGTGCTCGGTCATCTTTAACATTGTGGGACCCAAGGTGCTCGGCCAGGTTACGACCAAGCTGTTCGAAGGCCTGGTCGCCAAGGTCAACGGCACCGGCGACGTTGACTTTGACTGGATCGCCAAGACGCTCGGCTTTTTGCTCTGCCTGTATCTGGCGAGCTCTGTCTGCAGCCTGGTCCAGGGCTGGCTCATGACCGGCGTCACGCAAAAGATCTGCTACCGCATGCGCAAGGAAATCGCCGCCAAGATTGCCGTCGTGCCGATGAGTTACTTCAACGGCCACAGCAAGGGAGACGTACTCAGCCGCATCACCAACGACGTCGATACGCTGGGTCAGTCGCTCAACCAGAGCGTGACGCAGCTCATCACGTCGGTGACGCAGATTATCGGCGTGCTCGTCATGATGCTTTCGATCAGCCTGCCGCTTACCGGCGTCACCGTGCTCACGCTGCCGGCCGCCGCGATTATCTTGACCGTAATGATTCACTTCTCGCAGCCGTACTTCCGCGAGCAACAGCAGGTTCTGGGCGCCGTCAACGGCATTATCGAGGAAGACTTTGCCGGCCAGAACGTCATTCAGGTGTTCGACCGCGCCGAGGCCTCGATCGAAGAGTTCGACCGTCAAAACGACCGCCTCTTTATTAGTGGCTGGCGCTCGCAGTTCCTGTCGGGCCTGATGATGCCGCTTATGAGCTTGGTGGGCAACATGGGCTACGTGGGCGTCGTCGTGGTGGGCGCGCAGCTCGCGCTGACCGGCAATGCCACGCCCGGCGACATCCAGAGCTTTATCCAGTACGTGCGCAACTTTACGCAGCCGGTGCAGCAGCTGGGCAACGTGAGCAACACGATGCAGTCGATGGCCGCCGCCACCGAGCGTGTGTTTGAGTTCCTGGCCGCGCCCGAGGAGGAGCAGAAGGCCGACGCGCAGATTCCCGAGAAGCGCCCCGGCCACGTGGAGTTCGACCATGTCAAGTTTGGCTACACGCCCGACAAGACCATCATCCACGACTTTAGCTGCGAGGCGCAGCCCGGCCAGACCATCGCCATCGTCGGTCCTACCGGCGCCGGCAAGACCACGCTCATTAAGCTGCTGCAGCGCTTCTACGATGTGGACGGCGGTTCGCTGCGCGTCGAGGGTGTCGACGTGCGCGACTGGGACCGCGCGGCGCTGCGCGGCGAGTTTGCCATGGTACTGCAGGATACCTGGCTGTTTAACGGCTATGCCGAGGTCGAGGCCGCCGCTCGTGCCGCGCGCTGCGATCACTTTATCCATACGCTCGCCGGCGGCTACGACTTTATGATCAACGAGGAAGGCACTAACCTGTCGCAGGGTCAGCGCCAGCTCGTGACCATCGCCCGCGCCATTTTGGCCGACCGTCCGGCGCTGATTTTGGACGAGGCGACCTCCAACGTGGACACCCGCACCGAGGAGCTTATTCAGCGCGCCATGGATGCGCTGATGCAGGGCCGTACCAGCTTTGTTATCGCGCATCGCCTGTCCACGATCCGAAACGCCGACGTGATCTTGGTGATTCGCGACGGCGACATCGTCGAGAAGGGCACGCACGACGAGCTGCTCGCCCAGGGCGGCTTCTACGCCGATCTGTACAATTCGCAGTTCGACGAAGCGGCGTAAATTCTGCCGCAGGAAACGAATAACGCCCGAGAACGGGGGCGCAGGACAACCTGCGCCCCCGTATTTTGTTCTGCGGCCCTCGAACCGCCTCCCCTGGGGTCTGATTGACGATCCTTCCAGGCTTCGTGGGCAAAAAATGGCAAATATGAGTACTGTTACATTTTTAGTAGCAGCCAAAACAGCCCCAAATACCGTTCTCACGACCTGCATGAGCCCCTAAATTGATCAAACAGCCTTATAACGGGCTTATATATGCTGGCGTTAATGAACATATTTGTTGTTATGTCTATTATCTTATAAGCTCGATATGATACCTCATTAACAACACTACTCATATTTGGCATTTTTTGCCCACTGGATGCTCCCCGGGGAACCGGCGACAGGCTTAGAACCCACACGGCATCTTCCCCTCCCGGCGAGCGCCAACGTTTGCCCAGATAAAACCGACCAAAATAAACCTGTCCCTTTTTGGCAGGTTTCGGGGTGACAAGGGCTTGCACTTTAGCGTGCGACAGCGGATAATGCCGTGCATTCGACAATTCACGCTTTGACTTATTTGATTGAGGAGGCCCCGCATGGCCATGGATTTCAAACGCAGGTTGCCGATCCCCATGGAGATCCGCGAGGAAATGCCACTTTCCGCCGAGCTTACCGCCAAAAAGCAGGCATTCGATGCCGAGGTCGCCAAGGTCTTTACCGGCGAGGACGCGCGCAAGGTACTCATCATCGGCCCGTGCTCTGCCGACCGCGAGGATTCGGTGCTTGAGTACATGAACCGACTGGCCAAGGTCGCCGAAGAGGTCAAGGACAAGCTCGTCATCATTCCGCGCGTCTACACCAACAAGCCGCGCACCAAGGGCACCGGCTACAAGGGCCTGCTGCACAACCCCGACCCCGAGGCGCCCGATGACCTGCTCGAAGGCGTCAAGGCCATCCGCCATATGCACCTACGCGTTATTGAGGAAACAGGCTTCTTCACCGCCGACGAGATGCTCTATCCGTCCAACTACCAGTACCTCGTTGACCTGCTGAGCTATGTTGCCGTGGGCGCGCGCTCGGTCGAAAACCAGGAGCATCGCCTGGTATCGAGCGGCATTTCGGTGCCCGTGGGCATGAAGAACCCCACTGCCGGTTCCACCACCGTCATGCTCAACTCCATTTACGCCGCCCAGGCGCACCAGAGCTTTATCTTCCGCAACTGGGAGGTCGAGTGCGACGGCAATCCGCTCGCGCACGCCGTTATGCGTGGCTACATCGGTCTCGATGGGCGCACCTACCCCAACTACCACTACGAACACCTGGAACGTCTGGCCGAGCGCTATACCGAGCACGCCGGCTATGCCAATCCGGCGGCGGTCATCGACTGCAACCACGACAACTCGGGCAAGCGTCCGCTGGAGCAGTATCGCATTTGCAAGGAGGTGCTCGACAGCTGCCGCCGCAACGAGTCCATCTCCAAGCTGGTCAAGGGCTTTATGATCGAGTCCTACCTGGAGGACGGCAACCAGCCGGTCGACGGCGGTGTCTTTGGCAAGTCGATCACCGACCCGTGCCTGGGCTGGGAAAAGACCGACTACCTCATCCACGAGATCGCGGAACGTATTTAGTTACGCGGTTTTACCAAACCGCGTAACGGCTCGACGCTGCAAA